>JANXLU010000097.1 GCA_025354985.1 Chloroflexota bacterium | reverse complement strand
GAGCCGAAGCGACCCTGCTAGCTGGGTGCCGGCGCCCCGCCTACCAGGCTGCCTTCGTCCATCGGCTCAGCCAGCGCGGCGGCGCTGGCGCGTGGCATACGAGACCGGGACACGTAAAAAATGCGAAAGCCCCAGAGATTTGCTCGAAAACATCAGGAACTAACACCTCAAACAGCCGTTCTTCCATGGATAATTTCAATCCAGAGTTATGCCATACATGTATATTTTGGAGTGTGCGGATAGCAGCTATTACACCGGCAGCACACGGGACCTGAATCGCCGGGTCAAACAGCATGCTGATGGAATGGGTGCAAATTACACAGCCAGACGACTTCCAATCAAGCTGGTGTACTTTGAACAATATGCGCGCGTGGTCGACGCTTATGTTCGAGAGAAGCAGGTTCAGGGCTGGACTCATCAAAAGAAGTCTGCCTTAATCGCGGGTCGAGACGACGATCTGCATTACTTGGCAAAGTGCATCAACAGTACGCACCATTTGAAACCGGCACGGTGACTGGATCGACTTTACGGAACGTCCCCGAACTTTGCCACAAATCCGTTCGATACACGTCGTACGTGTTTAAGACTCGTAACCTGGAGCCCAACGCGTCGGCGGTCGCTGAGCGGAGCCGAAGCGACCCTGCTAGCTGGGTGACGGTGACACCGCCTACAGGCTGCCTTCGTCCATCGGCTCCGCTCAGGATCGCTCAGGCAGCGCGGCGGCGCTGGCGCGTGGCATAACAGCCCTAAAACACGCCCGATACGCGTCGTACGTGTTTCAGGCCCGTAACCTGGAGCCCAACGCGTCGGCGGTCGCTGAGCGGAGCCGAAGCGACCCTGCTAGCTGGGTGACGGCGCCCCGCCTACCAGGCTGCCTTCGTCCATCGGCTCAGGCAGCGCGGCGGCGCTGGCGCGTGGCATACGAGCCTTTAACACGCCCGATACGCGTCGTACGTGTTTCAGACCCGTTACCTGGAGCCCAACGCGTCGGCGGTCGCTGAGCGGAGCCGAAGCGACCCTGCTAGCTGGGTGATGTTGCCCCGCCTACCAGGCTGCTTGAGCGGAGCCGAAGCGACCCTGCTAGCTGGGTGACGGCGCCCCGCCTACCAGGCTGCTTGAGCGGAGCCGAAGCGACCCTGGGATCTTGTTGCACGTGTTGTGTGCGGGATCAGGCGTCTGTCTTACAGACAATCACCGCTGTTCTGATTCCATTCGGTTGGCGGGTGCGCCATGATGTTTGTGGCATGCATCGTTACAAGGTCGTGCCGGGGGAAAGGCCGAATGCGTAGATTTGAACGACGAGGGAACCAAGGGGCGCGTAAAGCCGCAGCGACAGGCGTCATGGCATGCTGCTTGTTGGTGATCTCGGGCTGCACGCAGCGCGCATTCAACGATTTGATACCGCCACAACCCGCTCCAGTACTTACGGCAATTGCGAAATCAAGCGGTCCGATGGTAACCGTGGTTGCCAATGTGCCGGCACCCGGGGAAGATGCCGTGTTCCTGCCCCTGGTTTCAGCCAACGAACCGCGGCCACCCGCGGTTGAACAGGCGACGCGCGTAGCCACGCCGGTCATCGGTAAGCAGGTGATCATTATTACGGTGGCTCCGCCGATCCTGGCGACGACGATTTGTGTGCCGATGCTCACTACGATCAGGTTGGCAAACCTGCGTAGCGGTCCCGGTATGGGTTATGGCATTATCGCCACCCTGCTGCCAGACACGGCGGCGCCAATTAATGCTGGAAGCGTGGACGACCAGTGGTGGCAAATTACGGCTTCGGGCGGCATGCAGGGTTGGGTCGCGGCATCCATTGTCACACCGGTGTGCACGGCCGATCTGCCGGTGGTTGCGGTGGCGCCGCCCATTGCCGCAGCAACGTTGGCGCCAACCCCGGCACCAGTCAACACCGCCACAAACACTGATACGCCCCCCGCGGCGACCGCGCCACCCGCGGCTGTGGTCAGCTTTGTGGCCGACAACCTGACAATAGAACCGGGTCAATGCACCACGCTGCACTGGGACGTGAGCGGGGCCGGGTCCATTATTTTTACGGATGGGCTTGGGGACAATGTCGTTCAAAGCCCATCGCTACGCAAGGTGTGCCCGGCCAAGACCAGTGCCTATCAGCTGACCGTTACCGGCGCCGACGGCCAACGGGTGCAACCGCAACTTGTGATCACGGTTGTTGGCGAATTGCCGCCCGTCATTGCCTTTACAGCCAGTAATAATCCGATCAATGCCGGGCAATGCACGACTCTGTCATGGGCGGTGGACGGCGCCCAGCAGGTGTTTTTTAACGATGGCTCCGGGCAGCAAGCGGTCACCGCACACAATATGTTGCGGGAATGTCCGCCTGGCACTGACAGCTATGGGTTATCGGCGGTAATGGCAAACGGCCAATCGTTTCAGCAATTTATCACCGTGGTTGTGTTTCCACTGGCGACACCGATTGCCAGCGCTCCAGGCAAATGAAGCGGGGCCGTCACTGCGGTGTTACGCCGGGCTGGTTTGAGCGTGTTAATGATGACGTTGGCGATTTTTAGAGCCGAATCCGGTTGAGCCTGAGCCAGGGAGGCCTGGCTGACCGCGCGCATGGCGGCCGGTCGGGCCAACCAGGACCGAACGTGCTCCAAAACAAGCAAAGGATTTGGGCACCAGTGGCCTGCGCCGCAGTGTGTCACCCAGTCGATGTTGCCCTCCTCCTGACCGGGCATCGCATCGTAGAGCAACATGGGCAACCCGGCAACACACCCCTCGCAAATGGAGCCCGGCCCGGCTTTGGTAACCAACCTATCCGCGGCGCATCAACTCGGCAATGTTCCTACAGAAGCCCAGGGCTTTCGTTGGCACGTTTGTGTGCATTGCCATTGTGGCGGTGCGCGCATCTTCATTTCGCTCACACACCGCCACGATTTGGATTGGCAAATTGCTATATGCCAGGGCGTGCACCGTCTCAACCAGATGTCCCATGCCATCACCACCAGCCATGAGCAACACGACTGATTTGCCTGGCGAGGCGCCCGCTTTCAATGGCGCGCAGATAGGCCGTATGCGATGGAACCGTGTATTGGCTTATTCTGGGTGACCAAAAAAGAGCGTGAACAGTGGACGGGTCGCTGACCACCCCGACTACGGGCGTATTTGGCGCGATGTCATTCAATGCCTCGGGGATCGCTTGATTCAGAATAGGGTGGCAGGATGCGACCAAATCCGCCGGGTGCTGAAGCAAAAACTCCCGCGCACGGTCACGCCCAGCAGTTTCCAAAAAGAAACGTGAGGCCGTGGTTGTGCGGCGATTGTTGGTGGCCTTCCAAATGGGTTCATAACCGGTTCGAAATTGTTTGATCGCACGCGGGTAAATCTTTTCCGCCTGGTCGTATGGATAGGGCAGCGCATTGATGGCATTGATGATTTCGGTGTGGTACACGCCCGAGAAGAGTTGATGAATGGCTTGATCGACGGCCTCTGCGGTGGCTCTGTGCCCGCCCCCCGTATCGGCGTAGAGCAACGCAATGCGAGGTTGATCGCCGGGGGTCATGAGGGACTTACCGCGCACCCGGGCTTGCAAGAGACCACACTGCGCGCGGGTTGGCCCGTGTTTTGCAGGGCCCAGCGCATCGTAGCCAGAAATCCATGCCGGTGCACCGCGTTTAACAATGTAGCGATGTAATCGCCCGGCGACCAATAGCGCCCGGTGAACGTCACCCGATTGGATTTGATGGCGCGATCTAGGTCGCGTGCGGTGGCGCCATCAAACTTGGTGCGGCCCTTGCCGATGGTCCCCAGGCTGTGCGAATCGCTTCCGCCAACCAGTGGCGGTTTCCAGCGCGCTCCAACCCTTTGGGCCACCGCGTTGCATTTCCGCAGCGGCCAAATAACGCCGCCCTACAATTCTGCTGACGCGGGGCTGTCCGGTAGGGCGTGCAGGTTCACGCACCAGGTTAGTCCGGACGCTGTTGCTGAACGAGTGCAACCGACTCCGCCTGTTGGCTCGGCAGAAATACGCGCAGGCCGTCGATCTCGTCGATGATACGCGCCGAAGATGGATAGCGCAGTACCACCATAACCAGATACATATCTCCAATTGCACCACTCGCGTCGATGGCGCCGCAGAGTGCCAAGAGCAGAACCCACAGCGTTCCCTGAACCATGCCCATTGCGCCAATGACCGCGGCGCTGATTACGAAAACGGGTGCCAGAAGAACAAAAATATAGTCGTCGCGGTGATAGAGAAACCCGGGCGTGGTGGTGGTTAGCAGCAACCGCTTCCAAATTGCACGGAATTTTGGTTTTGCGCCCACGATGCGCATGGCAAGACCATGTGCAAGCTCGTGGAGCGCAAGCGTTGCCGCAACCGCCACGATGGCCGCCCCAATATCCGCCGCTGTAATCGAGAAGGATCCAGTCATTGGAAGCTTGCCAATTTCTACCGACAGAATGAAAAAGGCCCAACCAAACAAGGCAAACAGGACAAGGCCCGAAAGCTGCACTGCTGCGAACCGGAAAGTTTTACCTGAAATATTCCAGTGCAGTTCTTCGGAATAGTCAGCGGGCAATGTGCCCGATCGCATATGCAGGGCAGGAAAGTTTTTCATGGTGTCTCCCATTTATCGCGGCTGTTTTCGTTGATTGGAAACACCAAGCCGGATCATCATCCGGCCTGGTGTCTGCAATTTCGCGCGCTTGGCCGATGAACGTGCTATCCCAGCCGACGACGCCGGAACAAGTTCACGACCGCCAGCAAAGCAACGGCACCCAGAAGAGACACGGCGAGCGCACCCAGGCTAAAGTCGCCCTGGTTAATCGTGCCCACGCCCACCAACGGTGAGATGAGCCAGCCGGCGATGATGGCGCCCACGATGCCAACAATGATGTTTAGCAGGGTGCCCTCGGGGCTACCCATGATCATGCTGGCAACCCAGCCTATTACTCCGCCCACAACGATCCAAATAATAAATCCCAACATTTTGAAAGCTCCTTGACTTGGTTTCAACCTTGTTCATTTCTGAACACGCTCAGAGGATACGGCGCACGTGCGCATGGTGCCATCAGCAACCAAACCAAAGTGTGTCGGAAAATGGCGCAGGGCGCCTGGATGCCGTCCTACACCGGGACAACCGGCAGGGTCATGGTCGCCACGCCGATGGCCGCATCGGCCATGCCGTAGTACACATCCGCCCGACCGTTTTCGCGCAGGTCAATGCCCGTTGGGAACACGACATTTGGCACCACGCCATAGCGTTCCGTCTCGGTTTCGGGTTGCAGGACGGGCTCTGTTGAGCGGTAGCGCACTATCCTCGGGTCCGCTTTGTCCAGGACCATGACGCCGGCTGAATAGCGCACATTTGGCTGTAGGTCTCGTTGGGGTGAAATGACGCCGGAAACACCGTGATAAACGATCAGCCAGCCCTGGTCGGTCATGATCGGCGGTGTTCCACCGCCGATCTTCAGTAGTTCCCAGGCCTGGTGCGGTGTGGCCACCAACTGATGATCGCGCCAGTAGCACAGGTTGGACATGTCGCGCTGCGCGGAGTCCAGGTTGCAATATGAAATCCAAATGCTGGCGCGCGGCTCGGTGACGCCGGCGGGCAGAACAAGCAGGTGCTCGCTAAAGAGCCCCTGAATATTGGATGGACGGTGCAACATCGCCAGCGCGGGCTTGCCATGCGGATCAAGCACCGGCAACGGGAAGATCATGGCGTCTTTGTTGTCATAAAGATCGAAGTCGACCCGCATCGAGGGCATGTATTTGAACTTGGCCGGCCCAAGGCGCGACCAATTTTTGAGGTCTTTTGAATAGGCCATCGCCACTCTGGGACCCAGCGGGCCATAAGCGCAATACACCATCACGTGGCATCCAAGCGGCTCAACCAAGGTGATGCGCGGATCCTCGCAGCCCGCCGTGCGTGAATTTTTTTCAAACGGCTCGGTGGGTTCCAGCGCAATGCCTTTGCGGTCGACATGATCCGGGTTGCCGGCCGCGTCAAATATCACCTCACCAATGCCAATCCGCGAATAGTTGCCGTTGGCGACCAAGCGCGGATACAGGAATAATTTGCCGTTTGGCGCCCGCACAACCGCGGGATTTAGCACGCCCATGGCTTCGTTGATATTGGCGGGATCAGGGCGCATAACCACGCCAAGACGGTGCAAGGCATATGGGACCGAGGTCGGAATGGGCGGCGGATTTAGCGCAGGATTTGGCGCTGGAATTGGGATTGGATCGGGTATGGGTGCAAGTGTGGTGGTCATGCGATCACGGCTCCTACAGTCAGTCCTTCGATGAAGTATTTTTGCGCCCGGAAGTACAACGTGATGATGGGCAGGGTCATGATGACCGAGAGTGCCATCATGTAGTTCCACTTGGGCGCCTCCTGTGAAATGGATTGCGAGAATGCATACAGCCCGAGGATGACCGGATATTTGTCCTGGGAGTTGAGGTAAATGAGGGGGCCCTGGAAGCTGTTCCAGTTTCCGCTAAAGCTCAGCACCGCGATGGCCAGCATCGCGGGCTTTACGAGTGGCAGCATGATGTCGGCGAACACCTGCAGCGTGTTGGCGCCGTCTATGACGGCGGCATCCTCCAATTCGGCCGGGATGCTCATAAAAAATTGACGCAACAGGAAGATGTAGGCCGGTCCCCAGGCAAACACGGCTCCAACCGTTAGCGGGCTAAAGGTGTCTATGCGACCGAGCCCGCGCCAAATGAGAAACGATGGAATCATCGTGATCACGCCCGGGAGCATCATGGTGCCAAGCAGCACCACAAACAGCAGATCGCGACCCGGGAAGCGGAACCTGGCAAACCCGTAGGCTACCAGCGCGCACGAAAAAATTTCACCGGTCATGGCCAGCAAGGTGATAAAAATCGTGTTTACAAAATAAAGCAGGAAGGGCTGGATGGTCCAAACGTCCAGGTAATTGCGCCAAACGATCGGGTTTGGAAAAAACTGGGGCGGCAACACGAACAGATTTGAATCCGACTTTAAGGACGTTGCAATCATCCAGTAGAGCGGCACCAGGATAACCAAACCACCCAGTGACAGCAGGGCATAAGTGACCATCTGCGCGACTGCGCTTTGCTTCTTGATACTGCCATCCTCGTCGTGAACGCGGGGCAGAACCGGATCGTCCAGAATGGCCAGGCTCGTGGACAGGGTGTGGGCGTTCATCATGATTTTTTGTCGCTTTCGTAATAGACCCAGGCTGCCGAGCTGCGAAAGGTGAGCAACGTGAGCACTAATATGACGGCAAGCATGATCCAGCTCATGGCCGAGGCATAACCCATGCGCGAGTTGCCACCCGCAAAAGCGTTGTTGTAGACCAGGACCTGCAAAAATGTGCCTATGGTGCGCGGGTTCAGCTTTATGAAGATGCCCGGCTCAAATGTTTTTACCGCGGCGATCACGCCCAGGATCAGGGTATAAAACAAGGTGGGGCTCAACATCGGGATGGTGATGTTCGTGAACTTGGCCAGGTTGCCGGCGCCGTCGAGCTCTGCACTTTCATACAACTGACCGGGGATGTTTTTTATACCGGCCAGCAGGATTACGGCGTTTGAGCCGAACACGCCCCACAGACTCATGATGATCAGCCCGGGCAGGGCGAAGCGCTCGTCTGTAAACCAGCTGGGTGAATCTACGCCCAGCACACGATAAAGCGGTGACAGGGCTTGATTAAACAATCCATCGGTACCCAACAGCCAGCGCCAAAGCAGGATAACCGCGACGCCGGGAATGACCGCGGGCAGGTAATACAACGTGCGCCAGGTGCCAATGCCGCGAACGTGTCGGGCAAGCAACATGGCCACGGCCAGGGCGCCAGCCAGACCCAGGGGGAGGCTCAGCGCGCCATAGAGGAGTGTTAGCCGAAGGGATGGCCAGAACCCGGTGTCGCTGGTCAGGATTCGCACGTAGTTGTCGAGCCCGACAAAATTTGGCGCCTGGAAGACATTGAAATCGGTAAAGCTGTAAAACAGCGAAGCCAGAATCGGATAGGCGGTCCAAATCAGGAAGCCAAGCAGCCAGGGCATGATTAGAGCGTAGCCGGTTGCGGCTTCGCGCTTCATGCCCAGCAGGGGTAGCAGCTTGTAGGCGGCAGCGCTGGCCAGCGCGATTCCGACAATGGCCAGCGCCATGTCGCCCAGGGTCAACAGATAACCGGCCACTATTTCAGGATTGCATTGAGCTCCGGCAGCGCCTTGGTGACAAGGTCGGCGGTGGTGCCTTGCTTTCTGAACAGTGGGTCCTGCACCTTTTCAAAGAAGGCCGTATCCCACTCGCTCTGGCGGGGAATAATGCGAAATGAACGCGCATCAGGCAACGCCAACAATATCATCGCAGCCGAGTCTTTCTTGGCAGGCACGCTGGCCACGATCGTTTCGACACTGGCGAGGGATTTGCGCGGCGCCACAATTTTCCAATGCTGAATGCCCTCGGTCAGGTCAACCAGTGCATCGTAGGCTGCGGCCGGGTTCTTGGTGGCTGCGTTGATCACGGTTGAGCCCGTCCAGGCAAACGTGGCCCGGTTCTTTGGGCCCTTGGGCACCAGTGCGACCTTCATCAGGGCAAATTTCGGGTCTACGGCGTGGGAGGTATCGAGGTCATCGGACGCGCCACCATAGAACATGGCAACCTTGCCGTTCTTGGCCAGCTCGCCAAACCCCTGTTCGGTAATCACGCTTTCCGGGGCGGCATATTTGGGGTTGTAAATAATGTCCGCGTAAAAGTTTAGCCCGAGTGTGGCCTCGGGTGAGTTGATGACCGCCTGTGTCTTATCGGCGTTCAAAATATCGCCGCCCGCCTGCCAAATAAACATTTGAACCGGCGGCCAGCCGTTAAATGCGGTGCCGTAAACATCGGGTTTGCCATCGCCATTGGTATCCCGGGTAAGCTTGGCTGCGGCGCTTTTGAAGTCATCCCACGTCCAGGCATCAGTGGGAAGGGCTACTCCGGCATCTGCAAACAGTTTTGGGTTGTAATACAACATGACCGGTTGGGCAATCCACGGCAGACCGTAGGTCTTGCCGCTGAATTGTGCCGTTTGCAACACGCTTGGATAATAATCATCCAGCTTGGCCGCCGGACGCGTATCGGCGGCCAACCGCGCGCTGATGTCGAGCAGCACATTGCGGTTTGCATAGCCTGTGACATACTCCTGCGACAGCCAGATCAGATCAGCGGCCGTACCACCCGCCAGGTTGGTCTGCAGCTTGGTGTAATAGTCCGCGGGTTGGGGTTCATGCACGATCTGATAAGTCGTGGCTTTGGCATTGATCCGGTCAATCACCGCCTGAAGCTCTTTGGCTTCGTCCACACCCGTCCAGGTCGACAGGCGAATGATTGCTTTTGTGCCCGCGGGGGCGGACCCGACAGGGACGACCGGGGCCGAGCACGCGAGCAACCCGAGCAAGCCGGCCGCCGCAATGCCCAGTGTATTTTGTAGTTTGTTTTTCATGGCTGTGTTTCGTCTGGATGAACCATAAGCACCGGAACCTGGGTCTGGTGCAGAACGCTGACGGCAATGCCGCCAACCAGCAGATTGTCAAGACCGCTGCGCCCATGGGTGGACATTGCGATCAGATCAACGCCGTGCGCGGTCGCGTAACTTGTGATTGCAGAGGGTACATTTGCGGCGTCCTTGAGAACGGCCACCGCTTTGAGACCCCGATCCACCCACGATGATAGCGTGTGTTGCAAATACGTATTTGCCTGAACGCGCATGGTGTGCTCCATATCCACGGAGGCCGCCATTAGTTCCGATCCATAGTACATGGCGTCCAGGGGCGTGGTGACGTGAAACAGGACGACGTGCGAGTCGTTCTGTTCGGCGATCTTACGAACCAGCGGGAAAACCGCCTCGGCCATTTGCGAGCCGTCGAGCGGAACGAGGATTTTGTCAAACATATTTGGATCTGCCGGATCCCTGCGGCTGCAGGGATCCGGTCACAGGGGTGTGGGTGAAAATAGATTGCTCAGGAGAGCGTTGGAGACGGCGTCTTCTCCGAGGTCCGCGTGTTTGTGCGGTTCCAAGGCACGCCCAACCAGCGCAGGAGGAAGAAGTCCGCGCCGATGTAGCCGGCGGTTTTCCAGGCCAGAACCAGGAGCACGGCCAACACGAGCAGCAACCCGTTGCTGCTGGCTGCGCCGGCCATCACAAAGTTCCAGTTTAGGAACGCGCCAAAAAAGGCGGCCACACCGACGAACGCACCGATGATGAGCGCCACACCGATGAGGAACTCACCGTAGGCCACGAGCTTGCCAAACCACGTGTAGGCTTCGGTGTCAAGCAGCCAGCTCAGGATGTTGCGATACCAGTCAAAAGCAATAACGGACTTGCCGCTGGCCGGGATTGTTACCGCGCCCGTCCAGAAGCCCTTAAGGGCCAGCCCGGTTGTGACCCAGGCCGGGTCGGAAATTTTGTGCAAGGAGGCCTCAACCCACTGCACGCCCAGCCAGACGCGCAGGATCAGCCAAATCCAACTGAAGCGTTTATCGCTAAATAGAAAGCGCGCCAAAGGCGGGTCTTCAATGACGTGGCCGTGGCTCATGGGGGTGTTCATGTTTGTCATGGTGTGTTCTGCTGGTTTTTCGTTTCTAAATACGTGTTTGCCTAACTTGGCTGCGATTCAGCGTGGGGTGCGTCGCCGGCTTGATTCTGTTGAGGACCATCGGCATTTGCCATTGCTGATCGCTTGGTTGCGCGGGTGACAACCGCAACGCAGATCAATGCGCCTAGCGCACAAACGCCCAGCGCGCCAAATACCGTGGCGCGGCCGGGTGTCAATCGCTGGCGCACCGTGGCAGGTGGTGAGACATCGACCGGAACAGGGTCGGGCTTCTGTGCGGCATCGGAACGGGATGTTTCCGGTGCGTCCGTCTGAGTGCGGATTCGATTTTTTCGTTCCTCAAACACCTGCGACAGAAACTCCACCGTGGCGCTGACCAGAACCCCGATCAGAATCGATGACACAGGCTTGGTTTTCATGGATTCACCATAATGCCTCCCATCCAAAAGCGCAATGTGCGGTTGTCTATTGAATGAGTCAGATACACCACACATGGCATGGGTTTTGTCCTACACGGGTAAATCAGGCCAGCCGATTACGCACCGGGGCGGGGGGTGCTACCCTAACCGTCAACTATGAAAGACAAAGTCAAAAAAGGCGAACACCTCCTGGTGCAATGGAAGCACGACGAATTTTGGTATCCTGCAACGGTCTTGAGGCACGACCGAGACTTGGAGCAGTGCACCTACGTACGCTTTGATGACGGTGACAAGCAGTGGTGCAATCTTCAACAGATGCTACCGATTGATATTGAGGTGGGTGACCGCGTGCATGCACGCTGGAATGGTGAGGATGACTACCTTCCCGCATTGGTGGAGAAGGTTTCCGACGACAGGTCGGATGGCTATCAGCTGCATTTCCCCGGCAAGGGTGAGGAATGGACTCCATTGTCCATGATGCGGGTCACGCGGTAGGTTTGGTTGCCGACATGCGGTAGCCGTTTGGGCGCATATCGCCGGGGCTCCGACTGGCCACCCGGCCAGCTCGCGGTTGGTGAATGGGCCGTTGACCGGGCGGCGCGGCCTGCATACAGTTTTGAAGTGTGCGCATCGCAAGAACGCCGTTATGTTAATGTCGTTCATTGCAGCCCTAACATGAAACCACCATCCGAACGTACAGGTGCAGCGGAAACCAAGGCATTTTGGAGCATACCAACGGCCGATCTGCTGACGCGTCTCAACTCTTCACCCCAGGGTCTGACCGCCGCCGAGTCTTACAAGCGACTGCAGGCCAACGGTGATACCGGCATGCGCCGGCGTGACGTGGTTTGGCCACGATTGCTGCTCAGCCAGTTTAAGAGCCCGCTGGTTTTGTTGCTGATCTTTGCAATGGGGTTGTCATTCTTTCTGGGTGAAACCACCGACGCCCTGATTGTGCTGAGCGTGGTGTTGATGAGCTCGCTCCTGGGATTTTTTCAGGAGTTTCGCGCCGCCAATACGGTGGCCAGTTTGCTGGCCATCATTAAGACCAGCACGACCGTAGTGCGCGATGGCAAAGAAGTAAAGGTGCCCGCCGATCAACTGGTTGGGGGTGATGTGATTGTACCGTCTGCCGGTGATGCCATTCCCGCGGATTGCGTTCTTTTGGAAGCGCGGGATGTTTTTGTAGACGAGGCCGCGCTAACCGGCGAAAGCTTTCCAGCCGAAAAGTCGGTTGCGCTGGCCGCGGCTGATGCGCCGTTTAGCGCACGGTCGAACGCGCTGTTTCAAGGCGCGCACATCGTCAGCGGCATTGCCCGGGCGATGGTGGTAAACACCGGCTCTCAGACCGAGTTTGGCAAGATTTCGCAACATTTGCGCCGTCCGCCACCGGAGACGGAGTTTGAGCGCGGTATTCGCTCGTTTGGCAACATGATCATCTATATCACCCTGATCATGGTGATCGCCATCCTGGCGATCAACGCCTATCTGCAGAAGCCGGTTGTGGATTCCTTTTTATTTGCGCTTGCCCTGGCCGTGGGTCTGACGCCCGAGCTGTTGCCGGCGATCATCAGCATCACGCTGGCGAATGGCGCGCAGCGGATGGCAAAGCGAAAGGTCATCGTGAAGCGTCTGGCCGCGATCCAAAATTTCGGCAGCATGAACCTGCTGTGTTCCGACAAGACCGGTACGCTTACAGAAGGTGTCATGCGCATCCGCTCGGCGCTGGACACCGAGGGCAAGCCAAATGATGACGTGCTGATGTTGGGGTATCTGAATTCCAAATATCAAAGCGGATTTGTCAACCCGATAGATGTGGCCCTGCGTGCGCTCACCCAATTTGATCAGAAAGCGGGCGCCTTCTCCAAGGTGGACGAGGTTCCGTATGACTTCATACGACGGCGCCTGAGCGTGGTTGTGAGCGAAGGCGACAAGCACACGATAATTACCAAGGGTGCACTTAAAAACATACTGGATGTGTGTAGCACGGCTGTCATTGGCGGAACGACCCGGTCGATAGCCGAGATCCGCCCGCAGCTTGAGGCTTTGTATGAACGACAGAGCACCGAGGGTGCACGCGTGCTGGGCATTTCCACCCGCGACGTTACGGGCGACCCAACGATTAACCGTGACGATGAACGCGACATGGTCTTCAAGGGTTTTCTGTTGTTTGAGGACCCGCTCAAGGCCGATATCAAGGAGACACTCACGGAGCTAAAGCAATTGGGAATCACCCTGAAGGTCATTACAGGGGACAACCGCCACATTGCAACAAGCGTGAGCATACAGTTGGGCGTGGCCAAACCCGACGTGTTGGTTGGGGGTGACCTGCTGCACATGACCGACGAAGCATTGCGCGTCCGGGCCACCCGGGCGGACATATTCGCCGAGATTGAACCCAACCAGAAGGAGCGCATCATCAAGGCGCTGCGCCAGGCCGGGAATGTGGTTGGTTACATGGGCGACGGCATTAATGATGCCGCGGCGCTTCACGTCGCGGATGTTGGCATTTCGGTGGACAGCGCCGTGGACGTGGCCAAGGAAGCCGCCGATATAGTGTTGCTTGAGCGCGATCTCAAAGTGCTGGCCCAGGGTGTGCGCGATGGCCGAACCACATTTGCAAACACGCTTAAATACATTTGCACCACCATAAGCGCCAATTTTGGCAACATGTTCAGCATGGCCGGAGCATCCCTGTTCCTGCCATTTCTACCCTTGCTCCCAAAGCAAATTCTGCTCAATAACTTTCTGTCCGACCTGCCATCCATGGCAATCGCGACAGACAACGTGGACGCCGAGATGGTGGAACATCCGCGCCGGTGGGACATCGGCTTTGTGCGGAATTTCATGATTGTCTTCGGATTGATCAGCTCGGTGTTTGATTTTGTAACGTTTGGCTCGCTGCTCCTGATCCTGCATGCCGACGAAAGCCAGTTTCGCACCGGGTGGTTTATCGAGTCATTGATGACCGAACTCTTCATAACGATAGTGGTTCGCACCCGCCGCCCATTTGTAAAGAGCCGCCCGGGCACCTTGCTAATGGCTGCGGTGCTGGTGGTCGCAGGCACAACGATATTTTTGCCCAATACTGGTTTGGGCGCAGTGTTTGGATTTGTGCCGTTGCCGGCCGAGTTCTTGGTGTTCTTGTTTTGCATTACGGTGCTGTATCTGGTTGCCTCCGAATTGGCAAAAGCCGTCTTTTATCGGAGGTCTGCACACTCAATATGACCAGCGAATCCCTGCTTGTCCTTAACGCCGGCTCATCCAGCCTCAAGTTTGCGTTGTTTGCTCCCGGCCCGCCACTGGCACGCATCGTGTGGGGAAAGTTTGATCGCATTGGATTGCCCAACCCGAGCCTGAGCGTGGCGTCAGCGTCTGGCAAGCCGCACGAGTCACCGATTGGCGCAGCCGATCATGCTTCGTGCATGCCGTCCCTGGTGCAGATTCTGAGGGAAAACAATAGCGAAATCGCGGCGATCGGGCATCGCATTGTCCATGGCGGGCCGGATCATTTCGAACCAACCGAGGCCGACGACAAAGTGCTGGATGATTTGCACCGGATCAGCCCGTTTGATCCCGATCACATGCCCGCCGCGTTGGCGCTGATCGAACTGTGCCGGCAACAGTTCCCTGGCGCAAGGCAAATAGCCTGTTTTGATACCGCCTTTCACCACAATCTGCCGCGTATTGCCAGGCTGCTGCCGATTCCACGTAAATATGAAGCCCGGGGTGTGCGCCGATACGGGTTTCACGGCCTGTCGTATGAGTATTTGATGGGCGAGCTGGAAACCGTGGCCGGCAAAGAGGCCGCCATGGGGTGCGTGGTGCTGGCCCACTTGGGCAATGGCGCGAGCTTGGCGGCGGTGCATCAGGGCAAATGCCTGGATACCACCATGGCATTCACGCCCACCGCCGGGATCCCCATGAGCACGCGCAGCGGCGACCTCGACCCTGGTCTGGTCGCGTATTTTGCGCACACCGAGGGCATGACAACCGACCAGTTTCATCACATGGTCAACGCCCAGTCCGGACTGCTTGGTCTTTCAGAAACCAGCTCGGATGTGCGTGATTTGCTCGCGGCGGAGCGCACCGACGCGCGCGCGGCCGAAGCCCTGGGCGTGTTCTGTTACCAAGCCCGCAAGGCCATCGGCGCGATGGCGACGGCACTCGGCGGCATCGATACGCTGGTTTTTGCCGGAGGAATCGGCGAAAATGCACCCGATATCCGGGCGCGCATCTGCGACGGTCTCCAGTTTCTGGGGCTTGAGCTGGACAAGGAGTGGAACGCCGCCAATGCACCGGTCATCAGCCAGCCCATGAGCCGCGCGACGATCCGCGTCATCGCCACGGATGAGGAGCTGCACATTGCACGGCTTGTAACCCGGAGTGTTACTCAGAAAACGCGCGACCCCACCCTGATCCCGACCTAACTACCGCATCAAAATGACAGCATACATCATGAACGAACCAATTGAAAACCCACTGGATGCCGACGCCCTGCGATGCATTCACGCCTATTGGCGCGCGGCCAACTATTTGTCGGTCGGGCAAATCTACCTGCTGGACAACCCGCTGCTAAAGCAACCGCTTGCAATTGAGCATATCAAGCCGCGTTTGCTTGGGCACTGGGGCACAACACCCGGGCTCAACTTTATTTATGCGCATCTGAACCGGGTGATCAAGGCGCAGGATGTAAACATGATATACATCGCCGGACCCGGGCACGGTGGCCCGGCGCTGGTGGCGAACGCGTATCTTGAAGGCACGTACAGCGAGGTCTACCCGACTATTTCTCAAGACGAGGAAGGGCTCAGGCGTCTGTTTAAGCAGTTTTCGTTTCCCGGTGGCATTCCCAGCCACGTTGCGCCTGAAACGCCGGGCTCCATGCACGAGGGTGGCGAACTTGGCTACGGTATGGCGCATGCTTTTGGCGCGGTGTTTGACAACCCGGACTTGATGGCGGCCTGTGTAATCGGGGATGGCGAAGCCGAGACCGGCCCGTTGGCCACGAGCTGGCACTCCAACAAGTTCTTGAATCCCGTCCGCGATGGCGCCGTGCTGCCGATTCTGCACTTGAATGGTTACAAGATCGCGGGCCCGACGGTGCTGGCGCGCATACCCAAGGGCGAGCTGGAAGCTCTGTTGCGCGGGTATGGCTACGCGCCCATCTTTGTGGAGGGCGACGACCCGGTTCTCATGCACCAGCGCATGGCCGGTGTGCTGGATGCGGTCATCGCCAATATTAAGGCGATCCAAGCAGACGCCCGGACGAATGGGTTTAAGGAACGTCCGGCCTGGCCGATGATCGTGCTGCGCTCTCCCAAGGGATGGACCGGGCCAAAGGTGGTTGATGGAAAGCAGACCGAAGGAAGCTTTCGATCCCACCAGGTTCCCTTGAGCGACATGCACAAGCTCGGGCACGTCGCGGTGCTCGAGTCATGGCTGAAGAGCTATCAGCCCGGTGAATTGTTTGATGAGGCCGGAAAATTTGTGCTCGAACTTGCCGCGCTGGCGCCGACCCATGAACGCCGGATGAGCGCCAACCCACACGCGAACGGCGGTACATTGCTCCGCGATCTCCGGCTGCCAAAATACCACGATTACGAAGTGATGGTGCCCACACCCGGGTGCGTTGAAGTTGAGTCCACCCGAACACAGGGCCAGTTTCTTCGTGATGTGCTGCGCCAAAACCCGGATAATTTCCGGGTATTTAGCCCGGACGAGACCAACTCCAATCGCTGGAATGCCGTGTTTGAGGCTTCCAATCGGTGTTCCGTGGCCGAGATTCTTGACACTGATGAACACCTCGCCGCCGATGGTCGGGTGATGGAGGTGCTGAGCGAACACCTGTGCGAGGGCTGGCTGGAAGGGTATCTGCTCACCGGGCGGCATGGTTTCTTCTCGTGTTACGAGGCCTTTATTCACATCATCGATTCGATGTTTAACCAGCATGCAAAGTGGCTGAAGACGACCAGGGGCATACCGTGGCGGCGGCCGATCGCCTCGCTCAACTATCTGTTGAGCTCGCACGTGTGGCGGCAGGATCACAACGGGTTTAGCCATCAGGACCCCGGGTTTATCGACCATGTGGTGAACAAGAAGGCCGAGGTTATTCGCGTGTATTTGCCGCCCGATGCCAACACCCTGCTGTCGGTCACCGATCATTGTTTGCGGAGCCGCAACTACGTTAATGTGATCGTGGCCGGGAAGCAGCCGGCGCCGCAATGGCTATCCATGGATCAGGCGGTGGCGCATTGTTCGGCCGGTCTTGGCATTTGGGAGTGGGCGAGCAACGATACCGGCGCCGAACCGGATGTGGTGATGGCGTGTTGCGGTGATGTTCCCACCCTGGAAACGTTGGCGGCCGTGCATTTGCTGCGGGCCGAACTTCCCGAGCTCAAGGTGCGCGTAATTAACGTGGTGGATTTGATGCGGTTGCAATCCGCAAGTGAGCATCCGCACGGGCTGTCCAACGCGGATTTTGATCTGCTCTTTACCGTGGACAAACCGATCGTCTTTGCGTTTCATGGTTATCCGACGCTCATACATCGGCTGACGTATCGACGGACCGGTCACGCCAACCTGCACGTGCGCGGATTCAAGGAGGAGGGAACCACCACCACGCCATTTGACATGGTTGTTCGCAATGACCTGGATCGCTTTCACCTGGCGATGGATGTGATTGATCATGTGCCAAAGATGGGCACGACCGCCGCCTATGCCAAACAGCGATTTGCGGCAAAGCTGATTGAGCACAAGGCATATATCGAGCAGTTTGGTGAAGACATGCCCGAAATTCGGGATTGGCGGTGGGGGGCGTGAGCGTCTGAAACGCCCGCTGAAATACAGTCCTATGCGCGGTGATAGGGTCGCACTGGGAGAACCAAAACTATGACAAGCACAACAAAATTAGCACCCGCCACGTTGCCCGAGTTCGACGTGGTGGTCATCGGCGGCGGGCCGGGCGGATACATCTCCGCAGTCCACTGCGCCGAGCTCGGGCTGCGCGTCGCGCTGGTTGAGCGCGAGCGCATGGGTGGCGTGTCACTTGGCTGGGGTTGTATTCCCACGAAGGCCATGCTGCGCTATGCAACCATTGTGGATGCCCTGCGGTGTGAAAAGATACCCGGTATCCGCATCAGCGGGCTTACGGTGGACTATGCCGCGGTTCACAAGCACAGTCGCGACATTGCGGATCGTCTGGTTATGGATGTCAACCGCCTGCTGTTGGACAACAACATTACGGTGTACCGGGGCCACGCCATGCTCGCGGGTGCAACCGATGTTGAAGTGGAGACCATGGACGCGCTCTACAAACTCCGTGCGAAAAATATCATTTTGGCGACCGGTACATCGGCTGCAAATTCGCCGTTGGCCGCGTACGGCGCGCATATCCTTACCTACCGCGAGGCACTCGACCGACCGGTGCTGCCGGATCCGCTGATCGTGGTGGGTGCCGGACCAGTCGGTTTGGAGTGCGCCACGATATTTGCGGCATACAACCGCGAAACCTTGTTGTTCGAATCGTCGGATCGGGTGCTGCCAAACGAGGATCACGATATAAGCGCGGCAATGGCTGAAGCACTGAGCAAGTCATCAGTCAAATTGCACACCAGTTGCGAGATTCTACCAACGAGCGTGCATCCCGACGAACCCGTAGGGCGGCGGGTGGCGCTGAGCGTGCGAAACACAGTCAGCGGTGAATTGCGCGTGCATTACGCCGAGGCGGTGATGCTGGCCTTTGGCCACGTCCCAAATACCCGCGATCTCGGACTGGAAAAAGCCGGTGTGGTGACGGATGAACACGGCTACATCGTGACGGATGAGTATTTGTGCACCAACGTACCCGGCATTTACGCCGTCGGCGATGTTACGGGCAAGCCGGCGCTGGCGAGCGTGGCGGAGGCCCAGGCGCATTACGTCGCGATGCAGGTTTCCCATGGTGAGGGGTTGCGAATGCCCGGTAACCTTGCGCCCGTCTATGCAAACATCCCGCATTACATCTATTCCAGCCCGCAGGTGGCAGGTGTGGGTCTAACCGAAACCCAGGCTATTGCGCGCGGTCGCGAGATCAACATCCGCCGGATGCCGTTCAAAACGAGCCTGGCAATGAACCGGTCTTCAAATTCATTTGACGGCTTTGTAAAGGTCATTTCTGATCTCGACACCGACCGCGTGCTGGGTGTGCACATGATCGGGCCAAATGTAACCGAATTGCTGCCGCAGCTGGCTTTTCATGGCGGGCACGGCGTTCGCGCAGACGACCTGATGCACGCGATTCAAAGTCAAGCCGGATTGCGCGATCCGTTACGACACGCCTTGCGCGAACTGGAGGGTCTTGAACTTCATGGCGGATGAAACCACGGCACAGGCCACCCGTTTGATCCCGCTCATTCAGAACATTCGCAATCGTGCTTTTGAACTGGAGCGAACGCACGCGCCGGAGCTGGAAAAGGTGGTGGTGGGGCGGCGCAAAAGCGCCGTCAATTTGCTGCACTATCTGGCCCTGCGGCAACTCGACGTGCGCGAACTTCAGCATGATCTTTCGGTGCTGGGACTTAGCTCGTTGGGTCGTTCCGAATCCTATGTGATGAACGCACTCAACACGATCGGGCTTGCCCTGCATCGACTTGCGCAATTGCCGGTCCCCGCGGATCTATTGATTGCAACCCCGGTGGACACAGACACCGGCCCAATGCTGCTAAATAATCACAGCGATGCGCTGCTTGGTGTTGCTTCCGGCAAGCGCGGCGTTCGGATCATGGTTACCATGCCATCCGAGGCCGCTACAAAACCGGAATTGATCCATGACTTGTTGGCGGCGGGAATGGATGTCATGCGGATTAATTGCGCTCATGATGGCCCGGAATGCTGGCAGACCATGATTGACAATCTTCGGGCGGCCGAGCGGAATTTGGGCCGCAGCTGCAAGGTGTCGATTGATTTGGCCGGCCCAAAACTGCGAACGGGCGCAATCGAGCCCGTCACCCGGCTGCTCAAGGTCCGCCCGCAACGTAACTCGCGCGGCCAGGTAACCCGGCCGGCGGTGATAAGGTTTGTTTCAGCCAGTGACCCGGCGGCGGTGGCCGATCCAAGCGTCACAATTCCCATTGATGCCGGGTTGGTGCGCAAGGTGCACGAGGGCGATACGCTCCACGTGACCGATGCACGCGGCAAACGACGCGTGTTTGAGGTGAGCGATGTTGACACGGATGGCTTTTTTGCCGCGACGGATGCGACCGCCTACATCGAAACCGGCGCGCCGGTGTTGCTCAAGCGCAAAAAACATACCGTGGGCGAGGGCGTCGTTGGCCTGTTGCCGGAATTGGTTGATCCCCTCCAACTGAAAACGGGCGATACGTTGATCGTGACGAAGGAGAAAATTCGCGAGCCTGACGCGGTTCAATCAAAGCACATGAAGGCGGGCAATTCCGCCGGGCTGGACGGGGACAAACCGGCTGAGGTTCCGAGAATTTCATGCACATTGCCCGAGCTGTTTGATTGTGTCAAACCCGGAGAGGCCATCTGGTTTGACGATGGCAAAATTGGTGGGCAGATCTTGACCGTCGAGGCGGAACAAATCACGGTCAAAATTGACCAAGCCAATGCCGAGGGCGCCAAGCTTGCCGGCGAGAAGGGCATCAACGTCCCGGACACAACTCTAAATATGCCGGCACTCACGGCAAAGGATTTGTCCGATCTCAAATTTGCGGCCAGCCACGCGGAAATTGTGGGCATGTCGTTTGTGCGTACACCCGAGGATGTCCTACAACTCGCACAAGAGTTGTCACGTCTGGGCCCGTCTCAAGCCGGGATTGTGCTCAAGATTGAAACCAGGCTGGCGTTCGAAAATCTTCCCAGGTTGCTGTTGGCCGCCATGCAGTCGCAAAATGTTGGTGTCATGGTTGCCCGGGGAGACCTTGCAGTTGAGCTTGGGTTTGAACGCCTGGCTGAAGTTCAGGAGGAAATCCTGTGGTTGTGCGAGGCGGCGCATGTGCCCGTGATTTGGGCCACACAGGTGTTGGAAAGCATGGCGAAGACAGGCGCACCATCCCGCGCAGAGGTTTCGGATGCGGTCATGAGCGGGCGAGCTGAATGCGTCATGCTCAACAAGGGCCCGTACGTGATTGAAACGGTGCGGTTCCTCGATGGGTTGCTTGAACGCATGGCCACACACCAAACCAAGAAGCGCGCACTGTTAAGAAGGTTGTCGGTGTCGCTCATAGACTAATCGGCAGCTTTGCCTACACCGCAATTGGATTCATCCTGATAGCAAAAAGCCTCCTGGCCAACTAATGTATGACCAGAAGGCACTATGTTAAATCTAAAAACCCGACAAATACCAGGGGTGGCAGGCGACGTTATGCAATTCCCGCCACCAGCGAACACAAAGCGGATGGAGACCGCGCTGCGCGTGGGCTTTGTGGCAAGTTTTCCGCCCAGGCAGTGTGGCATTGCCACGTTTACCCAGGATGTGTTGACCTCGGTTGAGGCGACTTCGAGGCTTCCATCGGTGGTCGTCGCTGTAAACGATCGACCCAACGGGTATCAGTATGGCAACCGAGTCCGGCTGCAGATTGACCGGAATGATAAGGGCAGCTACGCCGCGGCGGCAACGGCCATGGCACGCTCGGGCGTGGATGTGATCAATGTTCAGCACGAGTACGGGCTCTTTGGCGGCACATGGGGTGAGTATCTGCTCGGTTTTTACAATCACGCCAGGCAGCCAATCGTAACGACGCTGCATTCGGTAATTCCAAACCCCGAACCCAAGCTGCGCCGGGTGACCCGCGCGTTGGCCGATGCGAGCGCACAGGTGGTGGTGCTTTCACGCGCGGCCACTGACATACTCGCCCGCGAATATGGCATCTTGCGTAACAAGATTCAGCTTATCCCGCATGGAATTCCAACCATTAACCAACCCGCGCAGTCTCACGTGACGGCCAAGACCAAGCTGGGTTTTGACGGGCGCACGGTGCTTTCCACATTTGGTTTGATCAGCCCCAACAAGGGAATTGAATATGCGATTCGCGCGCTGCCCGCCATCGTTCGTGAGCAGCCCGACGTGCTTTATCTCATCATCGGTCAGACCCATCCAGGCGTGATCGCGCACAACGGCGAAGCATATCGGATGAGTTTGCAGGAGCTTGTCATGGATTTGGGTGTGAGGTCCAACGTGGCATTCGTGGACAATTATGTGACATTGCCGCAGCTGACCGATTATTTGCTGGCAACGGATGTATATGTGATTCCGTATCTCAACCCGACCCAGATCGTGAGTGGCACGCTGGCATACGCGATGGGCAGTGGCAAAGCCATTGTTTCGACTCCGTTTATCCACGCATCCGAGGTGCTTGCGGATGGCAATGGGGCGCTGGTCCCATTTCGCGATAGCGGCGCCATGTCAACCGCAATTTCAAAACTGCTGGCCGATCCTGTGGCCAAGCAGCGGATGGAAGCCCGCGCCTTTGCAGCCAGTCGCAATTGGATCTGGCCGGTAGTCGCAAACCAATATATAGGCATGTTTGAGGAGGTTGTGCGGCGTGACGTATCCATTGCTTTCTTTTGATCACCTGTTGCGGCTTACCGATGACACCGGGATTCTTCAACACGCGCGTTGGAGCGTTCCAAACCCGCAGGAGGGCTATACCCTTGATGACAACGTTAGGGCGTTTGTAGTGGCCCTGAAAGGCCACGCGTGCACCGGGCGCGGGGACCTTCTGGAATTAGCCCGACGTTACCTTGGTTTTATGCTCTATGCGCAACGCGATGACGGGGTGTTTCGGAACTTCGCCGACTATGGTCGAAACTGGCTGGAGGAGGCCGGTTCGGCGGACTCAAACGGGCGCGCGCTTTGGGCCCTGGGATATGGCGCTCACCACGCACCAGAGCGCGGCATACGCGAAGCCGCCCTGTGGCTGTTTGACCGGGCCAAATCTGGTATCGCCGGGCTCACCTCTCCGCGCGCCGTGGCCGCCGCACTGTTGGGTTGCACCGAGGTGCATGCGGCAGACCGAAACCCCGGACAGATGCTGGTCCTGGTTGAGCACGGCGCGCACTATTTGGCCGGGCTCTATGATCAGGTGGTGATCGATGGGTGGCATTGGTTTGAAGCCAGCGTAACCTATGGGAACGCCACGCTTTCACAAGCAATGCTGGTGGCCGGTGCGCTGACAGGTTCGGCGTGCTATCTTGAAATCGGGCGGAACAGCCTTGAGTTTTTGATCACGCTGATGTTCTCTGAAGGCAAAATGGACGTGATCGGCCAGAACGGTTGGCATGCCCGTGGCGGGCCGCGTGCAGTTTTCGACCAGCAACCGATTGATGCCGCCTGCATGGTGGAGGCGCTGCTGGTTGCCCGGCGCATTTGCAACGAGCCACGCTATGGCGTTCTGGCAACAATGGCAATGGAGTGGTTCTATGGCAACAATCGCTTGGGCGCGTCACTCTACGACGAGACCACGGGCGGTTGCTTTGACGCCCTGATTCTCGGTGGCGTCAACGCCAACCAGGGTGCGGAATCGACCCTCGCGCATCTGTCGGCGCGGATGGCGAGGTAAGTGTGCGGAGGGGCATGGCATCGGGACGCCAGTCGTTAGCGCGCAGGCCCGCGTTCAGAATGCCTTGCTGATGGGGAACATTCAGCCCGCGCCCTGAGCTTGCCGAAGGGATGCCTCTTTAACGTTGAATCGAATACCATGATCCTTGGCAAAGTTAGAACAAGTGTTCTACAATGGTGCCCATGGCCAAACCCGTCGGCGCCCAACTGCCCAGCGAACGTGCCAGCCTGGTTTCAATCACCCAGAGCCTGGCTGCAAACATGCCTGCCGAGCGAAAGGAGGCGATCAAGGAGGGTCTGGCGATTATCAGCCGGCACTATCCATATGTGATTGCAAAGACCAGTGTCGAAGTGTTGCGCCAGCGCAACATCGAATGCGCTTTTATCCTGGCCGAGTTTGAGCCGCAGATCGTGTTGCTGGCGGTGATGGAGTGGCTGGCCCGCAAGAATCCCTTTGCACCGAACGCCGGTGAGTGGCGCGACTATTGCCTGCAAATTACCGATGCTATCGCCTACGGCTCGCCCCATCGCAACCACGACCTGCGCCTGGAGGGCAACCGGCCGGATGCCCGGCATGAACGCGAACGCGTGCTGGCCCAGTTGGCTTGGCGCGAACACATGCTCCCGGCCACACGGGCCTACATCCGTGAGATCCGCGAGTGGCGGGAAAAATAGAATCGCCCCACCTGCCATCGGGAACTGGCGGGTGGGGCGATGTTAATCAGGTCAGGCTAGGACTTGCGACAGCCGCCGGCGCTGTTGCTCCACTCCTGCTGGATGATGTATGGGTTGCCACCCATGCTGATGTTGCTGCCATTGGCCGAGATCGAGCCGTAGTTATAGGCGCACTTGTCGCCGTCCTCGTTGCCAAGGCGGTCATACCAAGCGGTTCCAAACGGGTCTGTTGCGGATTCAAAGTGCTCGTGCGAGGCGGTTGAGATTTCGGAATCCGCATCCAGGTTGCCATTTGGCGAAACGCTGAATGAGCGGCATGAGCTTCCCCAAGTCGCACCATATGGCATGTTGCTGTAAATAATGTCCCTCCCGCCGCTGATAAAGTCGCTGTGATACGCGCAATACACCGGGTGGCTGGTGCCGGGGGTGCAGTCAACCGCGTCATAGCAGCTTTCAATACCCTTGCCGGTAAACACCGCGAACTGGGCGGTGCCATCCGCAACCCAACCGTTGGCGGTGATCGCGCGGCTCACGGCGCCTTGAATATCGGCGTCAGTCAGCGGATTGGCCGCCGAACCACGTCCGCCGGTGTAGGCGGTTGTGTCGGTCCAAGTGCCGGCAAACGTAGATGAGTTGGTCATGAACAGCTTCGTGGTGCTGCCCTGGTAATACTGCACGTTGATGTTATAAAACCCACTCGCATTGACATCCGTGTAATAGCGGTTGAGGAGCGCCTGATAGCCGGCGGCGAACACGCTGCCGGCGGGTTGCCAATAAATCGTATAGACCTTGACGCTCGTCATGATATTGCCACCGTGGTAGGTCAGATTGTTTGTGCGCGCGGCCCGAACTGCGTTGGTCGCGAAGTGCAGCCGCACATTGCCACCCTGACGGTTGTGCCCGGGTGCATCTGTGTGGTCGATTTCGGGTGCATCCTGGGATGATCCCGGGCGGTCATCGTGTGCAAACGCAATCTGCGCCATTGGTGCACTCAGGGTTAGGGCTAAAGCCCCGGCGATGCTAAGCAGCTTGGTGGTGTTTATCATGTGCATTTCCTTATTTATTCCTGTGAAACAGATTCTATTACCAAAATTAGAAAATTAGCGGGTACTAATGCGCTATATTTCCCAATTGCCCCGCTGTTGTTTGCGGTGGTCACGGAGATAAAAAATGCAAAAAATAGATCGTGCGTCAGCCCTTGTCCTGGTTACTTTGCTCGCGGCATGTGGCGGCAGCCCAACAACTTCACCCACGGTGGCGGCGCCCGTTGCAACTGTGCCCGCCACGGTTGCCAAGCCCACGCAGGCCGACCAACCCGTTGGCACAAGCGCGCCCGCGACCAATGCCGTGTCGCCGACCAAATCAGTGCCCACACCAAATGTCACTGCGGCGGCCGGTCCGTCAAACAATGCGGACGGAGCCGCCAGTGGTCAGCTCGGCACGCTTGGTGCGGGCTTGGACAAGCTTAAAAGCTACAGTATGAGCTGGACCCTGGCGTATGACACAAAAGACGACAAAGGCGCGGCACAAACGACCGGATGGACCATGCAGCAGGATTTCATCAACGCCAGCAAAAATTTGCACATGGTCTGGGCGACCAACAATACGGCCACCAACGACAAGTCACGGGTCGAGTTCTTTCAATTGGATGACACCTTCTACTCCGTCAATCCTACCGCGGCTGATGCCAAGCAGCAGTGCTTTGCTATCAAATCCGCGGAGTTCTCCGCCAGCAAGTCGATCTTACGACCAGCCGATTTTTTTGGCAATCTTCAGAATGCGAAACTGCTGGCCAAGGGCGAAACGGTGAACGGGGTGGTCACCGATCACTTTCAGACGGGCGAAAACTCGGTGTCTTTTGCGGCTGGAATGACCGGCGCCGGTGATGCCTGGGTTGCCCAGCAGGGTGGCTTTGTGGTCAAGTTCACCGGCAAATACGCCGGCAAGATAGGAGTGGGCGCGGCGATCTTTGGCGCGGCTGCGGGTGACAAAACGCCGGACGGCCAGCTTACTTGGAACTATTCAGTGGACAATATCGACAAGGTGCCACCCATCACAGTGCCGGCCAACTGCGCGAAGCCGGGAAGCGGCATTCCCTTGCCGCCCAATACGCTTGAAAAATCCGACATCGGCCCGATTACCTCGTTTAAGACCAAGGATACGCCAAAGAACATGGTTGCGTTTTACACGACCCAAATGCTCGCCTTGGGCTACACCGTGGAGACGCAATCGGACATCGGCGAAATGTCACAGTTGTTGTTTGCCAAGGGTGACTCCAAAGTATCGGTCATCGTGGTCGCTCAAGACGGCGTGACAAATGTGCTGATCACGAATCAACCCTAGGAGCAATTCGCTGGCGCAGGGACTGCCTTCCTGAAACACGTACTCGAAATCGCAGACGTGTTTTGGACCCGTAAGCTGGTCCAAAACTCGTCTGCGGTCGCTGAGCGGAGTCCGAGCGACCCTGCTGGCAGGGTGAAGTAATCACCACCTACTTGGGTGTCTTCGCCCATACCGCAGTACACTCGCCCCACATGGATCCACTCGCGCGTGCCCGGGGACTGCTACAACTAGAACGCGCCCGTGCGGATTGGCTTGAGCTGGACGGGCTGCGCGTGCCCCGGCTCACCGCCGAACTGTGGACCGCCCGCCAACGACAGGCCAACAGCCTGCACGAAGTGAGCTACCGAGCCTGCTTCAAACCGCAGCTCCCACGCTTCTTTATAGAGCGGCTAACCCGGCCCGGCGACTTGGTCTATGACCCATTTGCCGGGCGCGGCACAACCGCGCTGGAGGCCGCGCTGCTGGATCGGGTGTCGGCGCAAAATGACGTCAACCCGCTCAGCGCACTGCTCGCACGCCCGAGGCTGAACCCGCCCGATGAGCAGGCGGTTTTAGATCGATTGCTGCACATTGAGACCGACTATTCCGCGCGCGCCGACCACGATATTTCCATGTTTTTTCACCCACGCACCGAAGCCGAGATCGTATCGCTGCGGCGCTACCTGACCGCGCGGGCGGCCTCGGGCGCGGAAGATTCAGTGGATCGATGGATTCGCATGGTGGCCACCAACCGCCTGACCGGGCACAGCCCGGGTTTTTTCTCGGTCTATTCGCTGCCACCAAATCAGGCAGTTAGTGCGGAGAGGCAGCGCAAAATAAACCGTGACCGCGGGCAGCAACCGCCCGTTCGCGACGTGCGCGCCCTTGTGCTAAAGAAAACCCGGGCGCTGCTAAGGGACGTCACCGACGGCGTGCGCCAGCAACTGCTTGGCCGCGGCCCACACGCGACCTTTCTGACCGGCGCTGCCGCCGCCACGCCCGACCTGACGGATGGTTCGGTGCACCTGACCGTGACATCGCCACCCTTTCTCGATGTTGTGCAATATGCCCGCGACAATTGGCTGCGAGCGTGGTTTAACAATATTGATCCGGAGGTTTTGGCCGCGGGTATTAGCATGGCCCGAACTGTCGTGGAGTGGTCAGGGCAGATGCAGTCGGTGCTGGCCGAGCTTTCGCGCGTCACCCGTGCGGGTGGATGGGTGGCGTTTGAGGTCGGCGATATCCGCGCGGGTGCGGTTCGGCTGGATGAGACGATAGCCCCCTTTGGCCCGCGGGTCGGGCTTGCCCCGGTGTGCGTGTTGATCAACGACCAGATATTTACCAAGACCGCGAATATCTGGGGTGTGGGAAACAACGCCCGGGGCACCAATTCAAACCGAATCGTGGTGTTTCAAAAGCGCTAACCGAGACGATCTTCAATCAACCGCGTTTCAATGGTCTCCCCGCCAACGGTAAGGTAAATTTGGCCCTCGGTCACGCTAAGGTCCCAAATGGTGCGGCGCTCGGTTTTGGCGATGAGCTTTGCCAGCAGACCGTATTCAAACGAGAAGATGGGAATTTGGTCTGCGTTATAGATGGTCTTGTTTCGCATGTTGTTCTTCAAATTCGTCGGGTCACGGTGGGTATAGATGACCAGCCGCTCGGCGGCCTTGCTGGCCTTGTGCAGTTTGTCGGCGTCCGGCATGCCCACTTCGACCCAAAGCATCAGCCGACCGGTTGCATCGCGCGCGATCACCGCCGGCTCCTGCCCGCCGGTCGTGCCAATGCTCTCGCCAAACGCAATTCCTTCGCGATATTCCAGGCAATATGCCAGAATCCGCGTCAGTAGATATTCCATCGTTTCGGTGGGGTGCTGGGCCACCCGCAAGGCCAGCTGCTCGTAGATTGCGCGATCCATGTCGCTCAGGTTTATGTCAAAGTTGTAGATCGTTGCGCCTTGTGCCATACACCCGAGTGTAGTCAATAATCCGGACGAATATCCAAGCCATGTGGGAAAATTGATTCTGATGGCTCGAATAATGCGCGGTGCGTGCCTGTTGCTCGGCCTGGCGGGACTATGGTCAACGACTGGCCCGCTACCGGTGGGCGCGCATGACCCAGAAGTTGGCCCGGCCCCGACGGCCACGCCGCAACCCGTACTCACCGCCACGGTGGTCGCGCTGCAACCGAAGGTATCCGCGCCTCAGGTGGCCCTTGCTCCACGCGCATCGGGAGCAGACACCACCCTGGTTCGCCGCGCCGCAATGGGTGAGTCACTGGACAGCATCGCCCAACAAACCGGGTTTAGCCTGCGCGAACTGGCCACCCGAAACCGGGTTGCCGGAGTGACGATGCTCACCATCGGGCAAGCCCTGCAGCTCCCCGCGCCGGTCAAGGAAAATATCAAATTGGTGCGCGTTAGCGAGAGCGATACCATGGTTTCGCTGGCCGCGCAATACAACGTCGCGCCCGGTGCTCTGGCGCTTGCGAATCTGTTGCCATGCGGCGACTGCATCGTTCCCGGACAAGTCATCCGCGTGCCGCTGCTTAACGCGACGAGCAGCCTGCCCGCACCGTTTGAGGATATTCAGGTTTCGCCACTATATCCGTCCGCAGGAGACGTGGTCACCGTTCGCGTGCGAACATCCGTTGCGCCCAAGGTGCTGGTTGGCGAGTTTGACGGTCGTCCACTGCGTTTTGTTCGCGAGGCAAACGACTATGTCGCAATCATTGGGTTGCCACCTTCACAAGTGGCCGGCTCAGTGCCGGTCTTGGTGCACCTAACTGACAGCACGGACATCGTTTCAACTGCGGGCAGCCTGTTTCCGGTGGGGCCATCCGGCTACGTGACCGCCAACGTGACCGTTGGCAGTGACCTGCTTGCGTTACTACAGCCGCTTGTCAATGACCTTGAGGCGCTTGACCTGGCAAACATCTATGCCGGGTGGAGCGAGCCGCAGCGCTGGACCGGTCCTTTTCATTTGCCAAACAACGACGAAATTACCGGTTATTACGGTTCATTTCGCACGTATAACGGCGGCATCTACCAGGGCTATCATTCCGGCATGGACGTCCGCGCCTGGACCGGCACGCCATCGCGTGCGGCCGCGCCCGGGCGGGTGGTGGTGGTAAAGCGCTTCGCAGTGCGTGGGCTTACCGTAATTGTTGATCACGGTCGGGGCGTTTACACCGCGTATTGTCACAACAGCGAGGTGTTGGTTAAAGAAGGCGACGAAGTAGCCACCGGCGACATACTCGCAAAAAGCGGGACCACTGGGCGCAGTGAAGGTCCGCATATCCACTTCGAGCTGGCCGTGGGCGGCGCCCAGGTTGAACCGCTGCCCTGGTTGGCTCAAACTCTGCCCTAGACCGTGATCGGCGCACGAAAATTTCAGGGTGCCCGGGCACAACCATCCATCGGTTTGATGCATGTGCCACCGGTACTGTGGCTATTGATTTTGGCGTTTGGCATGCGCGCGGCCACGCTAACCTGGCAGAGCATGTGGCTGGACGAAGTCTATTCCGTCTGGTTTGTGCAGGGTGGTCTGGCGGAGGCTTGGAGCCGAGGCATATTTCCCGCTCAAAACCCACATGCGCCGCTGTATTACGGCGCGCTCTGGGCATGGATTCAGCTGGCCGGCGTGAGCGCATTTGCGGTGCGCTGGTTTTCGCTGATCGCGGGCGTGGCCGGGGTGGCCGCGGTCTGGCGGTTTGTGCGGCTGGTTGCCCGCGCATCGCGCCCGGCAGATGTGGCCGCATTTATCCTGGCGCTTTCCCCATTTGCCATTTGGTACAGTCAGGAGGCGCGGATGTATGCCCAATACCTTCTGTTTTCGGCGCTGGCGTTGATCGCGCTCTGGCGGTTGCTGACGCGGCCGGTCGGCGCGGTTCGCGCGCTCACGTATATTGGCTTTGCGACGGCCATGGCCTATACTCACTTTTTTGGGGTGTTTACGCTTGCCGCGCATGCGCTCATCGCGGGTGGTTGGTTCGTTGCGCGCAGGCATGCGGGTCATCGTGTCCGGCGGTTTTGGCAGCTGTTTTTGACACTTGCCGCCATCGCAGTGCTGTGTGCGCCGATCCCACTGGCGCTGCTCGGCAGCGGACGAACCTTTGACAGCACCGATGTAACCCGCCGGTTTGTTGGTCTGCTCGAGATGACCGAGCTGATGACCAGCGAGTTTATGGTGCGTCTGCCTTTGGTCGCCTCGGTTTGGCGCTATGCGTACCTCGTGCCCGTTTGGGCGCTGTTCCTCCTGGGTGTTGGGGTGCTCGCGCGTTATCGCGCCCGGCTCACGGGTCTGCCAATCGGCGTTTCTCATTTGCCACAGGGTGTGATGCTGTTGGCGCTGGCGGTGGCCCCGATGATCGCGTTTCTGCCGGCGTCGTTGGCAGTGCCAATTTTTACACCCAAGTATTTAAGTTCGGTCTATCCGGTGCTGCTCGCTGGTCTTGGGATCGGCATCGTGGCCGTCGCCCGATGGCACCCGCCGGCCGGTCGGATTGCGCTGGCTGCGCTGATGTCACTCGGTGCGGTTGGGCATTACCGCGACCTGACCAACGTCGACGTGCAGCGCGAACAGTGGGGCTATGTGGCGGATGTGCTGGCGCGCCATGTAGAGCCGGGCGACAAGATCGTGGTCTTTGCGGACTATGTGCAGCCCGTCCTGGAGTGGTCCTATCACGGTCCGGGCGAGATCCTAAAGTTTGAGGCCGATCCCGTGCACCCCGAGGCCTTTTTTGATGCGATTCAACAGGGGAGCTTTCGGCATCTTTGGCTGGTGCTGGCGCATGATCATGCGGCGAAGATCGATCATCGCTTGGTGGAGGTAGCTTCGGTGCGCTATCCTTGGTGGCGGGCGGAATACCCCAATCAGGGCTTTATTCGTGTGCTGGAATACGCCCTGCGCTGGCGGTATGACGCGCTGCCGCGTGACGCCAACCCGGCGAATGTGGCGTTTGCCAATGGTGTGACGCTGGTGGGCGTTACTATCGAGGAGCAGCGTGTGCCAGCCACCGACCAAATCAGCCATCCGCCCAGCCACTGGGTGCATGTGCGCGCCTATTGGAGGCGCACCGGCGCAATTGCGCCCGAGCACGCGCGGCCCTATCTCAAACTAACTTCCGCAGATGGCGGCGAGTGGGGTGGAGACCTGCCGCGGATTCCTTCCGTCTTCGAATTTGACCCGCCCACGGGCTGGCCCACGGATGGTGCGGGTTCGATTATCGCTACCGAACATGATGTCAATTTGAACCCGATTGCGCCGCCGGGCGCTTATGCCGTGATTGTCGGTCTTGTGCACGACGATGGCACCAAAGTGCCGCTGAGTCTGCACCCCGACCAATTCGCCGCCCGCCTCGGCGACGTTGAGATTGTGGGGCGCAAATAAACTCTGGAGCGTGGGCTGGAGGGCCGCGCTCCAAGAGAGACAACTGCGCACAACCTTAGCCGCGCCTAAGACGCTCGTGAAAATTCGCACAACCTATCGGCTATAATCGCGTCGCGCAGCGCGGGCTTGTGACTAACGCCATGGTCGCATCACTGGCTGCACGAAAACAGCGGAAAAAATATGAGAACTGACTTTGCATTTGTCGGCGTCATGCTCCTGGTGGTATTCGGCGCTGTCGCCGTGGTACCGGTCCTCAATGGCCTCCTTGGCCCCAAAAAGCCAAACGCGGCCAAACAAGCCACCTATGAATGTGGCATGGAGACTGTCGGCGATGCCTGGGTGCAGTTTCGCGTGCAATATTACCTATTTGCGCTCATTTTTGTGCTCTTTGATGTGGGCGGCGTACTGCTATTCCCCTTTGCCCTCGCCTATAACGGCGTGGCGATCTGGAGCGTACTTGTGGTCATGCTGTTTGCCGGCACCCTGCTTGCCGGATTGTTTTATGCCTGGCGCAAGGGCGTGCTCACCTGGGATTAGCCTGATTCGAAGTTAGCAAAGCTTACAACCGAAATACTAAGTGTTATGGATGCGATTTTTGACAGCATAAACAACCTCGTCAAGATAATTGGAGATGCCATTGCCGGGCTGGTTGGCAGCCTGCTTCCACACCCAATATCCGACATCGTGGTGATGGCGCTTGGCACGCTGGCGATCTTTATTGTCGTGCTCACGCTGTGCGCCGGGCTCACCTATCTCGAGCGCAAATTGGTGGCGCGTATACAGGACCGGATCGGGCCGAATATGGCCGGGCCGAAGGGCCTTCTGCTGCCCATTGCCGATGCGATCAAGCTGTTTACAAAGGAACTGACCACGCCCGCCGCCGCGGACAAGTGGGTATACAACCTGGCCCCGATCATCGTTATGGTATTCGCGGTGCTGACCTATGCCGTGGTTCCCTTTGCGCCTGACGTGATCGGCACAAATCTGAACATCGGCGTTTTCTACATCATCGCAATTGGCTCGGCCAGCACAATCGCCATTTTGATGGCGGGCTGGGGCAGCCGCAACAAATTCTCATTGCTGGGTGCGTTTCGCACTGTGGCACAGTTGATCGGCTATGAAGTGCCCATGCTGCTGAACCTGATCCCGATCATCATGCTCACAGGCAGCATGAGCCTCGTGGACATCGTGGAGCGCCAGTGGAATACCGGCGTGCCCTTCCTAATCTATTTCCCACTGTCGGCGCTGTGCTTCCTCATCAGCGGTCTGGCCGAAACCGGGCGCTCCCCGGTCGATTTGCTTGAGGCCGAATCAGAAATTGTCGCGGGCTTTCACGTTGAATACAGCGGCATGAAGTTCGGACTGATCATGATTGGCGAATATGCGAACTCGCTGGCCATCGCCGTCGTGTTTGTTTCGCTGTTCCTGGGCGGCTATCGCGGCCCGATTCTCCCACCCTATCTATGGTTGTTGATCAAGACTCTTCTTGTGTTCTTTGGATTCATGTGGTTGCGCGGCACCCTGCCCCGCGTGCGCATCGATCAGTTGCTAAATATGAACTGGAAGTTTCTTGTGCCCATTTCGGTGGTGCACATCCTGTTGATCATGTTCGAGGGCAAGCTGTTTGTCACCGATCCCGCCCGGATTGCCGCAACCGGTGGCATTCTGGTGCCGGTTCTGTTGCAGGCGGTGATCATGGGCGGCACCAGCATCGGTCTTCTGCTGGGTGGCTTGTTGCTCGCGGGGCGCAGTGTGCGCGGCGAACGGTTGCAGCATGATGCAGACATGACCGCCCGCCGAACCGCCAATCAAAAGGCCGCGATGGCCCTGGTCAAATAACTGACAAAGCTCCGCCCCGCGGATAGCAAACCATGGAAGTTTCGCAAATCGTATTTCTCATTCTCACCGTAACCTTGTTGGGGGCGGCCGCCCTGGTGGTGACCACCAAAAATCTGTTCCACGCCGCGTTGTATTTGATCGTGAGCTTTTTTAGCGTGGCCGGGATGTATGTGCTGCTTGAGGCCGGCTTTTTTGCCGCCGCGCAACTTCTGGTTTATATCGGGGCCATTTCCATCCTGTTTATCTTCGCCGTGATGCTAACGCGCGGCACTGCGCTCATCACGCCGCTAAATTCGCAAGCCGGCGCGGTGGGTGTGATGTCGGCGATTATGTTTGCCATCCTCGCGGTGTTTTTGTGGCCCGCGCCCATTCGCCTGCAAGAGGTCATCCTGGGAGGATTTCGCTTGCTCCGCGGGGGGACCTATGGCGGTGAGCCCTGGCAATTTGTTCCAAACAACGCCGACACGGCGGCTGTGGTGAACAATGCCACGCTCCGGCTGGGCGCCGCCCTCGGTGACTTCGCTCAGTATGGAGCGTTGTTGTTGCTCTCCGGCGCGTTGCTGCTCGTAGGTGTCATCGGCAGCATCTGGGTCGCGCGCGAGCGCAAAATCGCCGATACGCGCGCCGATCGCAGCGAGGCCGCGGCGGATGCGCGACACGAGGCGCAGCTCGAATCCGAGGCCGAGGCCCGCGAGGCTGCGGCGTTGCCGGCCGGGGCGCATGCCGCCTCCGTTGAAGGACAACACTAAACACAAAACATGCTAAACGGAATCCCCCTTCACTGGTTTCTTCTGGTTGCGGCCGCGTTGTTTTGCCTTGGGCTGTTTGGCGCATTGGCCCGCAAAAACGCGATTGCGGTCTTGATGGGCGTTGAGTTGATGTTAAACGCGGTCAACATCAACCTGCTGGCGTTCTGGCGCTATGTCAACCCGGCCGGAACCGGTGGCCTGGCCTTTACGGCCTTTGTATTTATTGTCGCAGCGGCCGAGGCCGCGGTTGGTCTTGCGCTCATTATCTCGGTCTATCGAAACACCCAAAGCATCGATCCCGAGAAGTTGGATCAGATGAAACTCTAGGACGCTGCAAAGCCAACATAGTAAAACATGGATAACCTCGCTCTCCTTACCTGGCTCATTCCAGTGCCATTATTTGTGGCGTTTGGACTGATGGCGTTGATGGCATATGGTGGCCGGCTGCCAAAGCCGACCGCCACCGCCATCGCCATGACCGGCGTGCTGGCCGCGCTCGTGCTGGCGCTGATCGTGTTTGCCAGCTCGCTGCGATTGAACTTGAACAAGCAACCTGTTGGCAGCAGCTTCCCATGGCTGGCCACGGGTGACACCACGTTTAACATCGGCGTGGTTGTTGACCCGCTAAACCTGCCGTTTGTATTCATGGTATCGCTGGCCTGCACGCTGATCTTCCTATATAGCACCAGCTACATGGCCAACGATCCGCGCTACGCCCGGTTCATGACCTACTTGTGTCTGTTCGCTGGTTCCATGCTGGGTTTGGTGGTCTCTGATAACCTGCTAACCTTTTTCGTATTCTGGGAATTGATGGGATTTTGCTCCTATGCGCTCATCGGCTTCTTTTACAACAAGCCCTCGGCGTTTAAGGCCGCAGTCAAGGCCTTTATGACCACCCGCATCGGCGACATGTTCCTGATGCTCGGAATCGTATATCTCTGGTCGGCGACGGGCACGTTGAATTTCCACGCGATCATGCAGAACGAGGACATTCTTGAGCATCTGGTGCACGAGCCGGCCCTTATATTTGGCGGATTGAGCGCGGCCACTGTGATCGGGTTGCTGATATTCGGCGGCACCGTGGGCAAGAGCGCGCAGTGGCCGCTGCATGTGTGGTTGCCGGATGCCATGGAAGGCCCGACACCGGTATCGGCCATGATCCACGCCGCCACCATGGTGAGCGCCGGCGTGCTGCTCTCGCTGCGGATTTTCCCATTGCTCAACGCCACGTTGGCCCACGTGCCCTCGGGTATGGGGACGGCCTTTAATGTCATTGGGTTTATTGGCGCGATGACCGCGCTTATCGGTGCGCTTATTGCGGTGGCACAGTTTGACATCAAGCGCGTGCTGGCCTATTCCACGATCTCGCAGCTTGGTTTTATGGTGGCCGCGATCGGCATGGGCGCATACGTGGCGGCGGCTTTTCACCTGCTCACTCACGCGTTCTTCAAAGCGCTGCTATTCCTTGGCAGTGGCTCGGTGATTCACGGCGTGGAGCATGGCCATCATCATCTGGCCCATGCGGCGCCGGCCGGGCACGCGGAGCCCACCGGGCACGTGGTGCCCGCAGATGATCATGGTCATGATGCGCACGATGCGCACGGGACAGACGGTCACGACGCCCCGAGCGAGCCTGAATTTGACGCGCAGGACATGCGCAACATGGGTGGCCTTCGCACACGGATGCCAGTCACGTTTATTACGTTCTTGATCGGTGGTTTGGCGCTGTCCGGCTTCCCGTTTATCACCGCGGGTTTTTGGAGCAAAGACGAAATCCTGGGCGCGGCCTATCAGGGTCTGACCGAGGGTCAGACCCTGCACACCGTAATTTTCGCGGTGCTGGTATTTTCAGCCACGCTTACCGCGTTCTACACCATGCGCCAGATTGCGCTCACCTTTTTTGGCGTAGCACGCACCGAGGCTGCGGCAAATGCGGCCGAGAACCCCTGGCAGATGACGCTTCCATTGGGCGTGCTGTCGTTCTTTGCACTGTTTGCCGGACTCATGAACATACCCAGGCAAATTCCGGTGATCGGCACCGAATGGCTTGGTAATCTGCTCGAGCCCACGCTTGAAGCCTCGATCAAGGTGATTGGGCATGAACACGCCGCGGTGTTCAGCTTTGTGCCCATGATCGTTTCGATCGTGATTGGGTTGTTGGGGTTGTCGGTTGGATGGCTGATATATGGCGCCAAGCCGCTGGCGGCCAACCAGGCCGATCCGGTCGAAAAGTTGGGCGGTCTGTTTACCTTCTTGAATCGGAGGATGCTGTGGGACGAGCTGTATCGCGCCGTCTTTATCATGCCGCTCCAGTGGATCGCGGACAATTATTCGCGGATCGTGGACAAGGGGATTATCGACGGCATCTTGACCGGCGGCTACGCAATCGGCGGGCGGTTTGCCGGACTGCTCAAGTCATTTGATGAACGCGTTGTAACCGGCACGTCCAACAAGGTCGGCGAATTCTTTCGTGACCTCGGTCAAAGTGGCCGGGAACTTCAAACGGGCAGGGTGCAGGAATATTTGGTATCCGCATTGATTGCCGCGGTGGTCATGCTGGCATTCTTCCTGTTTATTCAATAAGCTAGGCGCATAACATGATATCCAATATTCTGTCACTTCTCTGGATCGTGCCGCTCATCGGGCTGGTGCTTGTGCTGATCGGGCCAAATGACGCGAAGACGGTTCGCTGGGGTTCGGTGGCGTTTAGCTTGATCCCGCTGGCACTTGCGATTATCGCGCTCCTAAGTTACAACATGACCGCCGGCGCCCCCCAATTTCAAATGGTGGAGCAGTATGTCTGGTTTCCGCAGATTAACGCCACTTACAAGGTGGGTGTCGATGGCATCAGCCTGCCATTGGTTGCCCTCACCACCTTGCTGGCGCCCCTGGCCATGTTGATGTCATTTAACCTTCAAAAGAATGTAAAGGCGTTCTTCGCCTTGTTCTTTTTGCTTGAGACCGCGGTAATCGGCGCGTTTGTCTCGCTTGATCTGATATTGTTCTTTGTGTTTTACGAGCTCAGCCTGGTGCCCATGTATTTCATGATCAGCCAGTGGGGCGGCGACAATCGGCGCTATGCCTCGCTCAAGTTCATTTTGTATACGATGTTTGCGAGCCTGGGCATGCTCCTCGCCATCCAGGTGATCGGTGTGGCGAGCCACAGCTATGATTATGAATATCTGATATCGGCGGCCGGTCGTCCGTTCACCGGCGCCAATGTGGTCACTTTGATCCCGGCGGGTGTGGATTGGCGGATCATCTCCTTCGCTGCGTTCTCAATCGCGTTTGCGCTGAAGATTCCCATCTGGCCGTTGCACACGTGGCTGCCCGATGCGCACACCGAGGCGCCAACCGGCGGATCGATGATGCTGGCCGGTATTCTGCTCAAGCTGGGCGGTTACGGGTTTTTGCGATTCGTGATCCCGCTGTTCCCCGAGGCGGCTTCGCAGTTTGCGCCGTTGTTGGCGCTGTTTGCGATGATCAGCATTGTGCTGGGCGCGTTTGCGGCATGGGGCCAAAACGACTTTAAAAAGCTGGTGGCCTATAGCTCGGTCAATCATATGGGCTTTGTGGCCATGGGGATCGCGGCGGCGGCCTATTTGGGCGGCTCAGCCGCCGGTCACGCGGGCGAGGCCGCGCCCGCCATCTTCGCCAATGCCGAGCCGGTGATCACCGACATCACCCGGGTGACCGGGGCCAGCGGGGCATTGCTGCAAATGATCACCCATGGTCTGTCGTCTGCGGCCATGTTTGCGGTGGTGGGCATTATTTATGATCGGGCGCACACGCGTGACCTGCAGCGCTTTGGCGGTTTGTGGGACATCATGCCAAAGTATGGCGCGATTCTGGTCTTCTGCGCCATGGGCTCGCTTGGGCTGCCCGGGCTGGCCGGCTTCGTCAGCGAGTTCCTGGTGACACGCTCCGGCTGGAGCGCCTTCACGCTCCTGACCATTCTGAGCATGGCGGGGCTGCTGGTGACCGGCATCTACGTGCTCAAGTCGATCCAGAAGGTGCTGCACGGCCCATTGGCGGCGGAATGGGCGCACCACCCGCTCGCGGACATTAGCAAACCGGAATTGTTGGCCGTGGCGCCGCTCATGGTGCTGATGCTGGTTCTGGGTCTGCAACCATCCGTTATTTTGAACCTGATCAACTGGGGTTCGCAACAACTCGTCATGCTTGCCAAATAAGCTGAATTCAAACAGGCTCACAACTACTACAACATGGCAATTCCATTTCTAACCCTGATCATGCTCTGTCCGATTGTCGGCGGCATCGTGGTGCTGCTGATGCCGGCGCGGAACAGTGAGGGCATCAAGGTCGTGTCCGCGGTTGCGATGATCGGCGCGGTGCTTCTGGCACTCGCGGTGCTGATCGGCTACAACAAAACACTGGGGGGCTTTCAGTTTGAAGAGCGCGCGCCCTGGATTCCCACGCTGGGCATTGGCTATCACATGGCGGTGGACGGTTTCTCCGCTCCGCTCCCGCTGCTAAACGCGATTGTGGGGCTGTGCGCGGTGCTGGTGAGTTGGAGACAGGAGGATCGCCCGCGCGAGTTCTTCGCGTTTCTGCTGTTCCTGATCGCCGGTGTGTTTGGCGCCTTTATGTCGCTCGATGTGTTCGTGTTCCTGATCATGTATGAACTGGTGCTGTTTCCGGTCTACGTACTCGTGGCCGGGTGGGGCAGCAAGAACCGCGAATATGCGGCGATGAAGCTCACGATATATTTGTTTCTGGGCTCGTTGGCCGCGATTGTGGGTTTGTTGGTGGTGTATTTTGGAACGGGTCGCAGTTTTGATTTCTTTGACATGCAAAACGGGATCAAGAACCTGAGCCCGGATGCCTTTACCGATTTGTTGTTCCGCCCATCCTCCCTGCTTGGGTCGCTGGCCGCGCGCTTCCCCGCGCTGTCAGAGCTCGCGCGCATTTCGCGCGGCTGGTTCCCGTTCCTGTGGATTTTTGTCGGCTTTGGCGTGCTGGCATCCATCTGGCCGTTGCACAACTGGTCACCCGATGGCTACGCCGCCGCGCCAACCCCCGTCAGCATGTTGCATGGTGGCGTGCTCAAAGCCACCGGCGCCTACGCAGCAGTGCGCTTTGGCGTGCAGCTGATGCCGGATGTGGCCAAATACTGGCTGCCAATCATCGTCTTTTTGTGCCTTGTAAACGTGTTGTATGCCGGTCTGATCGCCTACCGTCAGAAAGATTTGAAATACATTATCGGGTTCGCCTCGGTCAGTCACCTGGGTCTGGTGTTGTTGGGCATTTGCGCACTAAACGCATATGGGCTGAACGGCGCCGGGCTTGAGCTGTTTGCTGGCGGCGTCATGACCGGGCTGATGTTCTCGCTGGTGGGCATCGTCTATGAACGCAGCCATGAGCGCGATTACACCAAGCTGGACGGTCTGGCCAAGGTGCTCCCCGTGGCTGCGGTCGGCTATGTTATCGGTGCGTTGGCGGCCATGGGCATGCCGGGCTTGAGCGGTTTCCCCGCCGAGATGCTGATTTTTAGCGGTCTGTGGCAGGCCGCGCAGACCCAAAGCCTGATGTTTGCAAATACCTTGAACTGGTGGTATGCGGCAATCGCGATCGGCGGGGTGCTGTCTGTGGTCATCACCGCGGCCTGGACCTTGAGGGTCGGGGCAAAAATGTTCTTTAGCGAGCCGGTAACCGATGCCTGGCAAAAGCTGCCTGCGCTCGACGCGCGTGAGAAGTTTGCCATCGCCTTTATGAGCGCGGTGCTGATTATTGTGGGTGTGCAACCAAACTCGGTCATGAGCATCATTGATTCGGGTGTGCAAGCCATGGTCAAGGCGTTTGCCGGCTGAGCGACTTCACGACAACATGACATCTCAAACACTGTTTAACCCGTCTGAACTAATCGCCGTGCTGCCCGAAGGCATTTTGGTGATCCTTGCGCTGATCCTGCTGGTGGTTGATCTGACCGGCGGCCGGAATACCTCGCGCCGCACACTTGGAATCATCACCGCGTGTGGCATGTTGGTTGCGCTGATCGCCTCGTTCTTTGTGCCCCAGGGTTCCTGGGGTGCGATGGGTGGTCTGCTGCGCAACGATACATTTGCGTTTGCCTTCCGGATCATTTTCTTGATCGGCGGCGGGCTTAGCGCATTGCTCGCCGTCGAGTTTAAGCCGGTGCGCGCGGGCGGTGAGTTCTTTACCCTGCTGACTCTGGCGACCATGGCGATGGGCCTCATGGCGGCCTCGAACGACATCATCATGTTGTATCTGGCCACCGAGACCGCCAGCATCGCCTTGTATCTGCTGGCCGGGTTTATGCGGGATACTCCGCGCAGCGCGGAATCCGGACTCAAGTATTTTGTGTTTGGTTCGGTCACCAGCACAATCATGCTGTATGGCCTCAGCCTGCTATATGGCATGAGCGGCGGCCAGACCAACTATGCCGAGCTCGCCAAGTGGCTGATGTCGGGCAAAGAGGGCATTCTGTCCAGCCTGGCGCTGCTCATGGTGCTGGTTGGGTTTGCGTTCAAAACATCCGCCGTGCCGTTTCAGTTCTGGGCGCCTGATGTGTATCAGGGTGCGCCCTCTCCCGTCAGCGGATTTATCAGCACCGCCTCCAAGGCGGCCGGCTTTGCGATTTTGATCCGCTTTCTGCAGGCTGTCTACCCGGCCTTCCCGGTGGCCGCGGCCGGCTCGGATGTGTGGATCCGCCTGATGATGCCCGTTACGATCTTGACCATGTTTGCCGGCAACCTGCTGGCGATTATGCAAACGAATGTCAAGCGGCTGCTAGCCTATTCCTCAATTGCTCAGGCCGGATACGCGCTGATGGGCGTGACCGCATTTGCGTTTGCCTCGGCCTCGGGTGACCAGATCAACCGCACCGATGCGATTGCCTCGGTGATCTTTTATGTGGGCACCTATATGCTCACCAATATCCTGGCCTTCGGCGTAACGGGGTTGGTGGTGCAGAAGGTGGGTAGCGAGGATATTCGCAGCTTTAGCGGGCTCAGCAAGCGCGCGCCCTACCTTGCGCTTGCCATGGTCGCCGCACTGTTGAGCCTGGCCGGAGCCCCGCCGCTTGTTGGCTTCGTGGGTAAGCTGTTCCTGTTCCGCGCCGCGCTGAACAATCCGGCGCTCACCGGGATGGTGGTGGCGGGTGTGATCAACGTGTTAATTTCGGTGTATTACTACCTTGGCATTGTGCGCTCCATGTATGCCGAAAGCGACGCCAAGCTGGTGCGACCCGTATTGGTGCCCCAGCTAAGCGGTCTGGTCGTGGCGGGTTGCGCGCTCGCGCTTGTGGTGACCACGCTGGCGGCCACTCCGCTGTGGAACCTGGCCGTGGACGCGGCAAAATCACTGTTGAATTAGATTTGATGTGCCCGGAGTGACAAACCTCACTGACTTTTCGATGTAGAACGACAGGCCAGTTTTAGAGCAACATGATAAAATCGCCACCGATGCAGACGGGACGCCTTAACGCGACGAAATATCCATCCCGCGATATTTTTCCCGTTGCGGTCATTGCAAAAATGATGGTGCAGATCGCCGTGGTTCTAGGTGGTTTGCTTGTTGCTGCCGCCCTCGCCGGACAGTGGATTGATGCTCGACTCAATATTGGACCCTGGGCTACGGTTGCCGTTTTGCTGGCAGCGTTTGGAGCGGGCCTGATTCTGGTCTTTCGCATTGCACAAACTCATTTGATTACGAACGAAACCAAACAATGCTAGAAATTTCCATAAAACCCGAAGTACTTGGTTATATCGGGGCCTTTCCGCTGACCAATGCACAGTTGACATCCTGGTTGTCGTCGCTACTTTTGATAGTGGTTGCCATTGTGGTTGGGGTCAACTACAAGAAGCTGCCATCGGGTTTGCAGAGCATTATTGAAATGGTCTACGAATTCTTTCAAAGCATGGCCGAGGATGCGATGGGTGCCTTTGGTCGCCGGTTTGTGCCGCTGGCCATGACGTTCTTTCTCTTTATTGTGGTGTCAAACTGGTTGGGTGTGGTCCCAGGTGTTGGTTCGCTGGTTTCCATCCATGATCCGGCGAAGGCTGTATCCGCGGGCATTATCCCGTTTGGCGCACCCGCAGTGATGGCCGAGGCCCCACCCAGCGCCGATGCGACGGTGGAAGAGCAACATGCGTATGTTCCGGTGTTCCGCGGAGGTAATGCCGATCTCAACACCACCCTGGCCCTGGCGATCATTGCGCAGGTGATTATTCACGCCATGGGGATCAGGACAGCAGGGCTGGCCCATCACCTTGCACACTTTAAAAACCCGCTCGAGATTGTCACGGAATTGTCCAAGATACTGACGTTTGGTTTCCGTCTATTTGGCAACGTATTTGCCGGTGAAGTTTTGCTTACGGTGATGGGATCACTGGTGGTGGTGCTCACAGGAAAGCTGGCACCGGCCCTGCCGTTTGGATTGGTCGGTGGCGCGATAGCGATACCGTTCGTCATGTTGGAGTTGTTCGTTGGGGCGATTCAGGCTCTGGTCTTTGCCATGCTCGTTCTCAGCTTCCTCAGTCTGTTCGTCAAGACTGATCAATCAGCAAGTCATCATTAAAATCAGACATCGATTTAAGTAAAGGAATCAAAAAAAAATGGATCTATCAATTCTCGGAATGGCATTGGCAATTGGTTTGGGCGCGATCGGCCCTGGCATCGGCATCGGAATCATCGGTGGCAAGGCCGTTGAAGCATTGGGTCGCAATCCTGAAGTGGGCGGTCAAATCCGAACGCTCATGATTCTTGGAATTGCATTTGCCGAGTCAATCGCGATCTTCGCACTCGTGATTGCCTTCATCGCGTTCTCAACGCACAAATAACCGCCATGGCGCAATTGTTTCAATCGCTGGGAATTAATCCAATTTTGCTGGTTGCACAGGCCATAAGCTTCGGCGTGGTCTACCTTGTGCTCAGCAGATTTCTGTTTCCGCCCCTGCAAAAGTCTTTGCAGGAGCGCCGCGACGCCGTGGCCAAGACCTTTGCCGATCAGGCTGCCATCGAGACCCGTTTGAAGCAGTTTGATGAAGAGCAGCGGGCCAGCCAGAAGAAGGCCGCCGAAGACGTGCAGAAGATGATGATTGATGCCCGGGCCTCCGCCGACGCGACCAAGGCCGAGCTCGTGGCCAAGGCCCGCGAAGCGGCAGATGCCGAGGTCGCCTCGGCAAAGACGCGCATTCAGCAGGAAACGGTTTCCGCTGAAGCCGAAGTTTCGGCGCATGCCAAGGCCGTTGCCCAGTCCATCGTGAAGGAATTGCTGGCCGAAAAAGCCGGTGATCCCGCGTGGCAGCAATCTCAGATTTCGGCTGGGATCAGCGCCCTCAAGCAAGCTTCATGAGCGACAATTCTGAAAGTGCCGCCATCGCCGCAGGCTTTTTGCGCTATCTGGACGCTAACAACAAACGCGAGTTGCTCCCGGAAGTTGTTGCGCTCCTTCAGAAAGAGCTTGGGCCAAAGCTGCCCGAGCTGACCGTTGAATCTGCAACCGCGCTGTCCGAGGCGGACAAGTCGGAGCTGATCGCGCTGTTGGCCGGCAAACCCCATTTGGGCGACATTAATTTTGTCGTAAACCCGGAGTTGATTGGCGGGATCCGCGTGATCCATGGAGATAGCGTGCTTGACACCTCTGTTCAAGGCAGGCTGAAGAAAGTCTATGCTTAATATTGACCAAATCACCCAGGATATTCTGGCACAAATCACGGCGGCAAACGACCAGCCGAGATTTAAGAGCACCGGTGTCATCACCTCGGTCGGCGACGGCGTGATTGTGAGCGATGGCCTGTCCGAGGCCAAAATGGGCGAAATCATCATGTTGCCGGGTAACGTCCCGGGCGTGGTGTTTAACTTGAAGCAGGGTCAGGTGGATATCGTGGCGTTGGGTGAAATCACCCATGTGCGCACGGGCGACAAGGCCGATGCGACCGGCCAGATTTTGGCCGTGAGCTGCTCCGCCCAGTTAATGGGCCGCGTCACCGATGCCTTGCTCAAGCCGATCGATGGCGGCGCGGCGCTAAAGAGCGACCCCGAAGCCAAGCTCATGCTGGTCGAGAAAATCGCGCCGGGCGTGATCAAACGCCAGGACGTGCGCACCCCGCTGCAGACCGGTATAAAGGTCATCGATGCGCTGGTGCCCGTTGGACGCGGTCAGCGTGAATTGATCATCGGCGACCGTGGCACCGGCAAGACCGCGCTGGCCGTGGATGCCATGATCAACCAACACAATCTGAACACCCGGCTGCTGCCCGGTGAGAAGCGCGTGATCAGCATCTACGTGGCGGTTGGTCAGAAGGCGTCCAAAATCGCCCAAGTCGTGGCCAAGCTGCAAGAGGCCGGCGCCATGCCGTCCTCAATCATCGTGGCTGCATCCGCCTCCGACACCGCATCGCTCCAGTATCTTGCTCCGTTTACGGCGTGCGCGCTCGGCGAGTATTTCATGGATCGCGGCGAGGACGTTCTGATTATTTATGACGACCTGACCAAGCACGCCTGGGCGTATCGCCAGTTGTCGCTTTTGCTGCGCCGCCCCTCCGGCCGCGAAGCTTATCCGGGCGACATTTTCTACCTGCACAGCCGTTTGCTCGAACGCGCCGCCCGCATGAAGGATTCGTTGGGTGGCGGCTCATTGACAGCGTTGCCGGTGATCGAAACCCAGGCCAACGACATTTCAGCCTACATTCCGACCAACGTGATCTCGATCACGGATGGCCAGATCTTTCTTGACCCGGATCAATTCAACGCTGGTAACCGCCCGGCCATCTCGGTTGGTTTGTCGGTCAGCCGCGTCGGTGGCGATGCCCAGACCAAGGCAATGAAGCAGGTCGCCGGCAAGCTCAAGCTTGACCTGGCCCAGTATCGTGAGCTCGCGGCGTTTGCCCAGTTCGGAAGCGATTCACTGGATGCCGATACCAAGCGACGCCTGGACCGGGGTAAAGCAATGACCGAATTGCTCAAGCAGCAGCAGTATGCACCGCTGGCGCTTGAGGAGCAGGTTGGACAAATCTGGCTGGCCAAGGAAGGCTATCTGGATGGTCTGCCTTTGGAAAAGCTCGCCGGCTATGCCGACGCATTCCTCATCCAGTTGCGCGCAAACAAGGCCAACCCGATGGAGACGCTGCGCACCACAAAGGTGGTAACACCTGATGTGGAAAAGGTTATGCGGCAGACCGCCGATGACGTGAAGAAGATGTTTGTATAGATCGCGACACCAGATCAACATCTCATGGCATCACTACGAGAGATCAAAAAGCGCATGCGCAGCGCGCAAAACATCGGCAAGGTCACCAAGGCCCTGCAGATGATTTCCGCCGTGCGCATGCGTAAGGCGCAGGCCGATGCGCTGCTCAGCCGGCCCTATGCGACCGAGCTCGTCAATACCCTGCGCAAGTTGCCCACCGCGGATGTGCAGAATCCATTGCTGGAGCCAAACGATGCAAAGAAGCAGTTGCTGATCATCGTGGCGCCTGATCGCGGACTGGCCGGGTCATTGATCACCAATCTGTATCGTGGTGTATCACGGTGGCGGGTGGGCCGGGAAGTTGCGGCCATCACCATAGGCAAGAAGGCCGCCAGCGTAGCATTGCGTAACAAGCTCAGCCTCGTCGCCGATTACCCGGCCAAAGAGTTTCAAAGCCTGGCCAACAACGTGGTGGATCAGTATCAGGCGGGTGAATACAACTCGGTGTGGATCGCATACAGCAAGTTTGTCAACACGATGACCCAAACGCCGGATGTGATTCAGTTCCTCCCGGTCAACCTGGCCAATGTGACGGGTGCGGCCGCAGCAGACGGCCCCAAGGCCATTTACACCTTTGAGCCAAACCCCGGTCAGGTTTTGGATTATGTCATCAAGGAGTATCTCAAGAGCACACTGGCTCAAATTTTGAAGGATGCCTCGGCGGCCGAGCACAGCGCCCGGTTTGTGGCCATGAAAAGCGCCCATGACAACGCCGTGAGCATCGTCAAAGAATTAAATCTGCAATACAACAAGACTCGTCAGGAGAAAATCACCAACGAAATCTCCGACATTGCAAGCGCAAACTTATTTGGAACAACATGAATAACGGAAAGGTCGTTCAGGTCATTGGCCCCGTGGTGGACTGCGAATTTGACATCGCACCGCCCATTTACTCCGCCCTCAAAGTGGGCAACCTGGTCATGGAGACCGCGCTGATTTTGAGCGCGACCCAGGTGCGCGCCATTGCAATGGGCCCGACGGATGGCCTCACCCGTGGCGACTTGGTCACCACCGATGGCACGCCGATTTCTGTGCCGGTTGGGGATATCACCCTTGGCCGCATTTTTAATGTTCTAGGCGAAGTGATCGACGAGAAGCCGCTCGAAGGCGTGACGGAGCGCATGCCGATCCACCGCATTGCCCCGACATTTGCCGAGATGAGCACCAAGCTTGAAGTGCTTGAAACCGGCATCAAGGTCATCGACCTGATTGCCCCCTTCGTCAAGGGTGGCAAGACCGCGGTGTTCGGCGGTGCAGGCACCGGCAAGACCGTGATCATCACCGAGCTCATTGCCAACATCGGCAAATTTCACAATGGTCACTCGGTGTTTGCCGGCGTGGGCGAGCGCACCCGCGAAGGGACCGCGTTGTATCGTGAGTTGCACGAAGGCGGCGTGTTGGGCCAGACCGCACTTGTCTTTGGTCAGATGAACGAGCCCCCTGGAGCCCGCATGCGCACCCCGCTCACGGCCATGACCATGGCCGAATATTTCCGCGATGTGCGCGGTGAAGACGTGCTGCTGTTTATCGACAACATGTTCCGATTTGCACAGGCCGGTTCGGAAGTGTCCGCATTGCTGGGACGCGTGCCAAGCGCGGTGGGTTATCAGCCGACCCTGGCCGCCGAGATGGGCGCCCTGCAAGAGCGCATCAGCTCGACCAACAAGGGTTCCATCACCTCGGTTCAGGCCGTATACGTTCCCGCCGACGACTATACCGACCCGGCTCCGGTGGCCACGTTTGCTCACTTGGACAGCCAGATGTCCCTTGACCGCGCCCTGGCGGACCAGGCGCTCTTCCCGGCCATCGACCCGCTGACCTCAAGCGCGCGCGTGTTGGACCCCAACTATGTGGGCCCGGAGCACTACCGCGTAGCCAACGGCGTCAAGCGCATTTTGCAGCGCTACAAGGAATTGCAAGACATCATCGCGATCCTTGGTGTGGATGAGCTGGCGGATGAGGACAAGTTGGTCGTGAGCCGGGCGCGCAAGATTCAGCGCTTCCTCACCCAGCCATTCTCCACAGCCGAGCAATTCACCGGGCGCAAGGGCGTGTATGTCAAGATCGATGACACCGTTTCGGGCTTTGCCCAACTGATCGATGGCAAGCTGGATGATATTCCGGAAGATCGGTTTTACATGAAGGGTGGTCTGGAAACCGTCATGACCGCCGAGGTCTAAACCAAACCAGTGCTCAGACTCAAAATCATCTCCCCTGAAAAGACCGTGCTCGACGCCGAGTGCAAGTCGGTGACGATGGAGACCAGCGAGGGCCAGATCACCGTATTTCCGAGCCACGCGCCGATTTACACGCTCGTGACCGCGGGCGAGGTGGTGGCCCGGACGGTGGACAGGGGTGATATTTCCCTGGCTGTGGGTTCGGGCTTTGCCAACATCAGCCAAACCGGAATCACGCTGCTAGCCAACTTTGGTCTGCTGACGGATGAGATCGATGAAGAGCGCGCGCGCCAAGCCAAGGAACGCGCCGAGGCCCTCATTGCGGACCGCAGGGGCAAACAGGATGAGGCCATGGCCACCATGGAACTGCAGCGCAGCCTGCTCGAACTCAAGCTCTCGAGCAGGCGCCGGGCGAATTAGGCGACGCAGCACGTCACGTGGCGCGCCTCACGCTGAATCTCCATGCAGTGCGCGCTTCCGGACTTCACCCAACCAACGCGCAGTGCGCGCGAAGCATCATGGTGCGCAGTGGAAATGTTGTGGGATGGCGCGTGATTCTTCGCGCTGTGTAGGTTTGGGCGGGCACAGTTAGGGCGTCGCGCTCTGAATGACAGAGCTACGCCACCCAGGCGATCGCCACCACATCGGAAAACACATCTGATTTGCGCGGGACCATGCTGATCTCGTCGATCTTGTTTAGCGCAGCCATCCACTTGTCGTTGATGGCGTTTAGCTCGATGTTGTAATCCCGTGCGGCGGACTGCAGACGCGCGCGCAGTTGCGTGATCATTTCCTCGGTTTCCTGCGGATTCAGCGCCGCGGTTTTGCTCATCCGGCTCTTGGTCGCGCCACTGCTAAGCGGTCGGGTAATCGGTCGGCGCGCAAAGGTAAAGCTGACCGCACTTTCGGCGTTGGTCAGCAGCTCTTCGCGCTCGCGCGCGTCCATCGTCATCCGATCCTCGGTGTGTTCGCGCTGCTCGGCGGCCAGCTGATCCTGCAAATCGCCAATTCGCTTGGCAAACTGGGTGCGCACTCGGCTGGCCTCGGCGTCACGTCGGGCGCGTGCCTCAGGTTCAATTCGCAGCATGAAATCAGTCCGGGTCTCGCCGGGGACGCCATATACCTTGAAGGCCCGGTTGACAAGCACCGTGCTCACCCCATATCGGTAGACATGTTCAAGCAGCGCCTTCTCACACGAACGCATCCATTTGCTGGTGATCCCGGGCGGCAGCGCGGCATAGTCGATCCCCTGGTGGGGCGTGCTCTCAAGCAAACCGGGCTCAAAATTTGGAAGTTGCTGGGCCTTGGAATAGTCCGGCTGACGCACCCACTTGTCCAGCGTGATGAGGTAGGTAAAGCGCCGGTCGCGCATCAGTCCACTCGCGCGATCATGGATGCGCGCACTCGCGCTGGCCAGCAGGTGAGGCACATACAGCGTGTTCTTGTGATCCAGGCTCAGGTGTAGATAGGTTTCGCGGACATCGTCGGGCAAAAGGGGTTGCCTGGACTCCGGTGTAGGAAAAGCATCATGCTCAACGGATTCCATCGCGTCACCCGGGCTGGCGATGACGGTGTTTGCAGCGGGCTCCGCCGGTTGCGCTCTGGGCCAGCCCCGTGCGATCGCAAGCTCGCTGATCTGGGTGGGTATAAGCGGGCCGGTTAGATGGCTGAGCGTTTCCCGCGTGTGCATAAAGCTCGCGCCGCTTTTTGAGCTTTGAACCATAAAACAGCGCTGTGGCAGCTTGGCCAGGATCGGCTCGGCGTGGGCGGCGTCAAATCCCGCTCCCGCTCCGTCCATGCCTTCAAGCGCCCGCGCGCGGTCGCGATCCGTGCGCAGGTGACCTACAAACCAGGTGCCCATGTTTGACAGCCCCTTGTAGTCCAGATCGGCCGGGTTTTGCGTGGCCAGGAACATCCCCAGCCCGCTGGCGCGTCCCTGCTTGAGCAATGCCATCAATGGCGCCTTTGCCGATGGGTTGTGTGGATAAGCCGGGCAATACCCATAGACCTCATCAAAATACAACAATCCTTTCAGCATGCTGGTGCCGGCCTGTGCGCGCACCCAGGAGACCACGTTTGCGAGCAGCAGCGTGACAAAAAATTGCCGCTCGGCATCGCTCAGGTGCGCCAGATAGAACACGCTGGCCCGCGTTTTGCCCACCGGGTTGGTCCCGCCTTCGGATTTTATTGGCTTTAATAGCGCGGCGATATCCAGCGGTTCACCCAACTGCCACCTCTGAAACGATGGCGAGGCTGCCAGGTTGTTTAGTGCCAACGCCAGATTGGTGCGATCCGACTTGGGGATAAAGCTCTCAAGGTCAAACACCCCGACGCGCGCGACCGGGGGCTCCTGAATCATCCGGATAAGCGCCGGCACATCCAGTGCCTGCTGCGCCCGCCAGGCGCTTTCAAAAATCGTGCTCAGCAGGATGTGTTCCCGGCTGTGCAGCGGGTCCGGGTTGATGTTCGCCAACTCAAGCAGCGCGCTCACCGTTTGCGCAATTCGGTCGCGCAGCGCCTCGCTGTCGCGCGCCCAACTGAGCTCGGTTGGCGCGGCAAGGCTGCGCAGAATATTCACGCATATCCCGGTGCTGCTCCCGGGGGTGTAGATGCGCACATCCACCCGGTCGTGAAACCGGGCCACGCGCTCGGTGCCAAAATTCCAATTTTGGAAATTTGGCTCGGCGCCATCCGGCTGCGGCTGCCCAAGGTTTGTGATGTCGCCCTTCGGATCGATAATAATCGCGGGAACGCCCTGTAGCAGAACTTCTTCAAGCACCGTGATGCCCAACCCGGTCTTGCCTGATCCGGTCATACCCAAGCACACAGCGTGCGTCACAAGGTCACGCAGATTTAAGAGGTAGGGTTCTTCCAACGGCTGGAAGGTCTGAACGTTCAGGGCACGACCCAGGTACAGCTTGTTTGGCTGATCGACGATTGGCATTGGTTAAACTGCGGTGGCGAAGAGGGTTTGCATCAGCCCTCGTAGTTGTGTATTGTTGATGCTTGTTACAGAAAAGCTGGTTCGCGCCGTGTCCACGTGATCTTTGGTCTTGAACATCAGCCAGGCGCGATCAGATCCACATACTACCGTGAATTCCTGAGTCTTTACCTGGCCCGCGGAAAGTTGCTCTACAGCGTGAATAATCGTGAGCGTATGCGGCTCACACAAGGTCCGCGCCAGGGCCGCCGCCGCCTGTGGAGAATTGCCTGACGTCGCCACCGCGATTTGTGCGGCCGGCAGATTCGAGCGTGCCGCCGCTTCTCGCGCATTGGCCAGTGCCTGGTGGGGCACCGTCAGGGCATATGAATCAACAGCCTCGATGACGCGCTTGCCAAGACAGGCAATGACCAGATGGTCAAACATGGCCGGACGGTGCTGCAACGCCACAAAGGTGTACAGCGCCGGCGAGGGGTTTAGCATGGCAACCGCCGCACCGTTGGCGGAATACAGCACCACCCGCTCGGCACCCGCATCACCTTCAAATACGCGGTTGATGACAAATGCCTGGTGGGCGCGCACACACACGGCAAGGTTCTTGTCAAGATCCTCCCGCAGTTGCAGCACACCCTGCTCGGTCACGATGGCCAGCTCGCGCGCCCGTAGCGAGCGCATCCCGCACACCGCGCCATAAGCGCGCATCTGCGGGGTAATCTGCATTCCGCCTTGGCTGGTCGAAGGTTCCTCGGGAAGACCGATCAAGCCTTCCTGATTCATGAGTTTGATGATGACGCTCAGTTCGTCGATTGTGAGCGTTACGCTGAATTCCATCTACGGCAATCTTAACCCGGGACGAAGTGCCAGGTTAATTATGGTTTACACCGGGCGTTCCGCATCTCACGGTGAAAAGAAGCTGGCAATCGCCTGGATTGGACTGTTCGGTATTTCGGCGAGGTTGACAAGCCCGTTGGTCGCCTCGGTAAGCAGTCGATTTTCGGAGGCAAAAATTGCGAGCGTTTGTGCGATGGTCTGCTGTCCACCCGAAGTACTTGTATTTGCCGCCTCAAAGAGCGGGTTTCCCGCCAATGCTCCGCTTATTGCGTTGTTTACAAGTGAATTCAACCCGCCGGTCGCCAGCATCTTTGCAGCGTTGACGAGTGCTTGGATCGGGACCCCGCCAATCGATGGCTGCGCGCCACCCACGGCCGACGCTTGCGCTCCACCGATTGCACCCGACCCACTAGAACTATTTCCGCCGCCGCCGCTGGATGAACTGCCGCCCGTGCTTGACGAACGGGCACTACCAGCACCGCCACCACCCGCCGAAGGGCCACCCGCGCTTGGGGAACCTGTGTTCCCGGCACCGCCCGCCACCGCGCCAACCGCCTGCCCGGCAACACTGCCAACGTCTGCGGCGGTGCTGTTCGCCTTATATTTGAGAACCGCCGCGGCATCCCGTTCGCCGGTGTGCATTCGTGTGCTCACGGCCAGGGTGATTCGCTCGCCTTCCACCAGCGCCTGCTGCAGACGCAGCATCGCCGGCAGCATTACACCGTCCATCTCGGCGTAAAACGCGTTGGCGCCTTTGCCAATCCAGTCACCACCGCGCAACGTCTCCAGGTTTCGACGAAGGTTGGTGATCAACAGCCCGGTTGTGGCCGCCTCTCGCCCAAACTGCTGCGCAAGCGCGCGCAGTTGTTCATAATTTGCTCGAATCCGCGGAGCTGCCATAACGTGAGTTCAATGCTACGCGTGCAAGGTAAACGTTTGCACAGTGCCGCACTTATGTGTGAGGATCTTCTCACAGAAATCCTTCATAAATCAGCTTAATGTTTGATGTTAACAACGCCAATGTTGGTTTGTGCCGCGACCGCAATCGACACAAACAACCAGAAGTGCATGACCGAGTTGTGAAAGTCTATGTTGAAGAAGTAGTGGTCAAAGACGCCGCTGACCAGCGCCGCAAACACGGCCGCCAACGCGCCCAGCCATATCGTTGCGCGTTGCTCATCCACCCAGATTGACCCCCAGGCGCGCACGGCATCGCCAAACAGAGCCGCCATGCACAGCAAAAATACGCTCAGCCCGACCAAGCCCATTTGTTGGGCAATCAGCAAATACATGGACGACACACCGATATACAAATCAATGTCCGGAGTGGTGATAAACCCAACGCCCAGGATGGGATATCGCTCGATCAGACGGAAGGCATCCTTGTATTCACCAAAGCGCATCTGGGTACTTAGATCACGCCCGGCAAAGCCATCCGCAAAATGCAGGATCAAGTCTTGAGTTTGCGGCAACACGAGCGCGCAGATTGCGACCAGCACCAGCAGCAGGAATATACGCCGCTGGCGGAGAAACCCAACGACGACCGCTGCCAGCCCAAGCCCGAGCATGGCGCTGCGGCTGATCGTAAGCACCAGCGCGAGCGAAATCAACACCATGGCCAGCCAGGCGTGTGCGCGTGGCAGCACCCGGTTTCGGGCAAACAGCTGAGGCAGCGTTAGTGCGCCGCTCATAAGCAGAAACCCGGCAAACGCGTTTGGATCAATCCACAATCCGGTGGCGCGCTTTAGCAGCGACGGGTCATCTCGTACGTAGCGTATGACCTCTTCGCCCGTTGGATAGCCAAATGGGCGCAGGGCGCCAAGTAGCCTGGTGACTAGTGACACCGGCGCGAAGTAGAGCACCAACGCGACAAACGCTGATGCGGCCGCGGCATAAATGACCCAGCGGGCGACCCGTACTAGCAGCGCGAAATCATGGAGAAGGGCTATCAATACAAACACAAACGCCAGGCTGATAACGAGCTCGCCAAAGCGTCGAAGGACAAGTGACGTGATGGCGCCATTGGCGCTGCCCAGGATAAACGTGGCGCATGCCACCGTGATTAATGCGATCAATGGCAGCGTCAGCGCGCCGGGTGTCACGCGTATCGGGGCTTTTCGCCAGAGAAAATAGCCGGCGATGGTGAGCAGAATGGTCGCATCCAATAACGTCGGTTTGAAGCCGATGCTCACCGGCGAGGCGATGCGCGGCAGAAGCGCGATTACGATGATCATGAGCCCAAGCCCGCGCCGCGCGTCACGAATCGCCCAAAGACCCGCGAGCGTGATGGGCACGGCGGCAAGGAGGAATAGCGGATTCACCAGCACGCACAGCACACCCAGCATGCCACCGCCGATGATACAGGCGCCAACAGTGGCTAGCGCTGTTCGCGACCTGGATTGTTTGTCAGCAGTCCGGTCAAAAGTCATAGTGCTTGAATTTTCTCGCGCCACTGCCGCGCGGCGGCCCCGGCAGCCTCGGCAAAGTCTGCGCGTTTGCTTGCATACAGGATTTGGCGCCCCACCGATACAAACCGGTGACGAGCCGGTGCCTCCTGCGCAACAGCCGTGAAACGCTGACCGACCGCTCCATCTGCGCCAATGATACTGAGCGCAGGTGAATCCGTCCCGTCAGGCGTAAATACAGTGGTTGGGCGCGTCTCCAAAAACGGCGCGCTTAATTCTGTACTGGGCACATGACCCAGTGTGATCGCGTGCGCGCCAAACTGGCGCAGTATCTGAATCCAGAGTCGGGCATCCTGCGCAGTGGTCACCTGCGCGCGTGCGTCCCAGATGCACGTGGCGTTCGTTGGAATCAAGCGCATGATGCGCTCAAGCGCCACCACACCGGCGGCGCCCTCCGCCATATAGTAGCGCGGGTCGACTTTGTAGGACGTGACAATACCCGCTGTGGCCTCAATGATCGCCCGCGCAAACGGCAGCAGCGGCTCATCCTCATACAAGAGGGGTAACGGCGTGTCGATCGGGGTGATGTCCAGCGCGAGGCACAATTCAACGGGCTCGGCTGTGGGCAAACTGCTCATATATTGGGTGCTTAAACTATAATCGTTTGACAAACATGCAGTGGATTCCCACCTGGCTTGATCTCGTTGGGTCCGCCGTACAACATTCAGCTTTCGTCGGCGTCGTTGCAGTCATGGCTTGCGCGCTGATGGTGTTTATCAAACGAGCCCATTCTATGGTTGCCACGGCGGTCATCGCGACATTTGCGATTGGTGCGGTCGCCAGTTTTGCAGTCTCGGTTCTGATGTGGGTCGATGCGGGTGTGCAACTTGGCACCGTCGGGCGGGCGATGCAGGCGTGGCTGTCAGTGTCCTCGGCACCCGGCGTCACACACGTGCTGGTGCTAAATTCGCCCGCGGCCCTCGTTCTGCCGGCCAACCGCGCGCAGCAATTGGAGGTTAACCTTGGCGGCAATACTACCTTTGGAGCGGGCCCAAAACTTGCCCAGATGATTGATGGCAACATCGGCGCACCCGGCACAGTCAATGGATTTGTCGCCGACTATGACGGTGAGCTGAAGCTGACCCGGGCCGAGGCCGAACGCGAAATCCTAAATCCGGTTGGGGTCATCCTGGCCACCATGAATGGCACCCGGTTTGGCGCGCACCTCGTGGGATATCCGGTGGCCCGCGCCAACGACGCGTTGGCGGGCTTTGAATCCGGGGCCGGCCGGGTCGTGCTGCAATCCGCCCGGGCGTGCCGCGACGGCGATGTGCAGGTGACGTTGGTCGTGCGGGATGTGACCGGCAAGCCGACCACCACGAAGTTCTTTCGACACGTGATTAACCGAGCCGACGGCAGCACGACCGGGCTTAATGATGCGATTCTCTATGGCGGATTGCTCGACCTCAGCCAATTTCCGGCGGACGGCGCGCGGGCAGATGTGGCCCGGATATCGGTGAGCGATCCACGGGCCGATTTGGTTGTTCAGCTTGGTATTTATGACTGGTCGACCGGCAAGCGTTGGCTGGCGCTGCGACCGGACGGTAGTCAGTGGCCGGAGAATACGGTGACCATCCCCGTGGCGGCGGACTGCGGCTCGTAAACCATGTCCTCGAGCGCTGCCAGCAGTTTGCCATCGCGCGACGGCATCATTGCACCCCTGACTGGTTTGCGATTTATTGCCGCGAGCCTGGTCGTCTTTTTTCATTACTTTGAAACGGTGCGCGTCTTTGATGGCGCGTCGCTGCCCTGGATCACGCTGCTAAACGGCAATGGTCAGACCGGCGTATCGATCTTCTTTGCACTGTCGGGGTTTCTAATCACCGCGCGCTACCGTGACCAGTGGGTTGCGCGCTCAATCTCGTTTTGGCAATATTGGCGCAAGCGCTTTATTCGCATCTATCCGGCATATTTTTTTGCGCTGGTTGCGTTGGTAATTGTTCCCGAGGTGTTGACCGGAAGCACCGCATATTTCAATCCTCTTACTGTGGGCGGGCTCTTGATCCTGGCGCAAGCGTTTTCGCTCGCGCTCTTTCCGCTTGGCATCCCGATTGGGTGGACGCTTACCCTCGAGGAACTCTATTATGTGGTGGCCCCGCGCCTGGCCCGGGTGCTGGATTCGCCATCGGTGGGGTTGGTGTTGCTAAAGGGCGCGGGAATGGTGGGGCTGTCCGCAGGAATCTTTGCGCTGATTGTGGCCGTGCCTGCAAGCTATTCGTTTACCGGTTTTTCCGAGGAGTTTATCTATCAGGTCAGCCTCTTTGTGCGCTTGCCGGAGTTTATTGCGGGCGCCGTAAGCGGTGTGGTATTTGTAAAACTCTCGCGCAACCGTGAGCCCGGCAGCAGCCGTGACCGCGCGACCGTGATCCTGGCGCCAACAGCGGCTGTTATCGGGATGATTCTGTTTGTGATCTCAAATGGCTATTTTCTCGGGCACATCTGGTGGGTGAGTGCGGTATTTCGCTTTGGCGGCGCGTGTTGCGCTGCGTTGTTGATGCTTGGTTTTGGTCTGGCGCGCACGCCGTCCGCGTTCGGGCGCTGGTTGGGGTCTGACCGTATCGAATACCTCGGGCGCGCATCCTACGCGCTGTATCTGGTGCACCTGACCAAGCCCATCCAGTGGCTATGGGCGGCACTTCACGCGCTCCCTATTCACCCAATGGCGCTGGTGCCGTTGATTTTTGTCATTTCGGTCGCTGCCAGCGTTCTGTTATATGAGTTGGTTGAGCGCCCGATGCACGCGCGGCTGGCGCGGGACAAAAATGGTTAAGCGCCGCATGAGGCACCGGCCAATCTGCAATGGGAGAATGCCCGCATGATTTGCAGGCAGATACAACGGCCATGGTTGCCCGTGTTGCTGTGCGCAATCACGTTTGGCTTACGGCTCGCGGATTTGATCAACCGGGGCTTTTGGTTGGACGAAAGCTTTACGCTGCTCCGAATCTATGGCAGCTGGGCCGATATCCTGCGCAACTTTGTGGCTAGGCAAAACACTCCGACAACGGATGTGTTGCCCATGGTCTATTTTCTTCTGCTAAAGGCTTGGATGTTGTTTTCCGGGCAAAGCCCATTTGCACTCAAGCTGTTTTCGGTCTTCGCTTCTATGTTGGCGGTGCCGGTAACGTGGGTTGCCAGCCGCAGGTTCTTTTCGCGCGCAAGTGCGCCACTCGCCGCGTTGTTCGCCTGTTTGTGCGCATCCTATCAGTGGTACGGATGGGAACTGCGCATGTATACGCTTATGGTGCCGCTTGCGATAATTCAGCTGTACCTTGCCGCCCGGATGCTTGAACGGTTTACATGGCCGACGCTTCTGCTCTGGTTTTTGGTGGCCGCGGCGTCCCTGGCAACGCACTATTCGTTCGCAAGTTGGGTCCTGGCGCAAGCCCTTGTTTTAGTGGGCAGTTTTATTTGGAAGGTGCTTTTACCCCGGGTTGCGAACCGTAAGCTACAGGTTGGATTTGCATTGTTAGTGATTTCGCTCGTTGCCATGGGAATCCTGTTTGGTCCGCGCATTGCTGACACAGGGCGCAGGATTTATGCAGCGCTCCCGGTCGTGAAGCTTGGCACCCCGACACCACCGGTGCCACTCCTGCCAATGGTGATGGACGTGCTCAACAATACGGTATTTGGTCCAAACGCCACGGACCCGTCCAACGGCATCATACTTACTGGATTTGGCGTCCTGGTTTTGGTCGGGCTTGTGGCGATGTCGCACGGTCATCATGCTCCCGAACAGCGCGGGCTGATTTTTGCCTGTCTGCTGGTGCCTTTGGTGTTTTGGAGCCTGGTGCCCACACTCATCCCGAATCGGCCCAGTTATAGATATCTCATATTTCTCACGCCTTTAGTACACCTGACCATAGCCAATAGCATTGTTTGGCTGGGGACCCGCGCCGGACGCTTACCGACGGGGCTTGTCCGTTTGGTTGTCGCCACAGTATTTGTGCTGGTGTTTGGGCTGCAATCATTTGGGCTGGCGCAGGCGTATGTTCACGGCCCTCCGTGGCAGGATGACTGGCGCTCTTTTGCAAACCACATCCGAAGTAACTGGGCGAATGGGGATGTGCTCATGCTGAACATAAATACGCCCGAGGCAATCCTGCACGACATGTTGGGGGACATGCCCATTGAGTTCGTGTATGCGTTTGATCAAATCCGTTTGTATGATGACGCACGGTGGACGGATCAGTTTGCAGCGAAATACAGGCGCATTTGGTATGCGAATACCGGGGGCGACGCATCAGAGCAAAACCCACAAATACAACGTGCCTTGGCGCGTTTCCCAAGGATACAACGGGTTGACTTTGGCGGCCGCACCACCCAGGTTCAGCTTGATCTGTTTCAGCTGGAAAGGGTTGATGCGGACAAGCTGCCGGCTGACGCAATTGCGATACCGGGTCTGCTCGCGAAGGGATATCGCCTGACTCCCGGCAGTCCGTTTGGCGAAACACCCATAACCACCTTGTCGCTGTGGTTACGACTGCCGGAAGACGTGCGTACACACACGCTGGCAGTGGACGCGCGGCTGTCTGACACGGGCAATAACCTGTGGATGACCTGGTTTGTTGCCGACGCGACCAAAGGAATAGTCGTCAATCCGCGTTGTCGGGGCGAGGTCATTTGTCGGGTTGATATCCCGCTGGCAATGCCCGCTGGATTGGCATCGCAACCCTACGTCCTTGGAATCCGCTTGGTTGAGCCCGCTGCCGACGTGCAACGTGATGCGTTGTCGCTCGAGCTTGGTGCCGACGAAGTGCTGTGTTGCATCCGGGTGGGTAAATTCAATTCAGTAAAACCAATTGCAAGGTTGGGTGCGCTTGAGTTGGCCGCGGTGGAGACGCCGGTGAGCCGACGACCGGGCGAGAGCGTGCCGATGAACCTTGTTTGGAGGCCGGTTGCTCACGTGCCATCCGGCTTCACTATTAGGGTTTCCCTGCTTTCGCAGTTTGGAATACCCGTGTTGAGCGTTACAAAAACAGCGGGTTCCCCTCTGGCACCCGCCACTGCTTGGAACCCGGGCGAGCTTGTCCGCGAACAGGTGCAAGTGGCAACTCCAAAAACGCTTCGCCCTGGCGCCTATTCCGTGAGCATTCAGGTGGTTGGCCCGGGCGAGCGAACACCGGCAGTTGTCGTCGGACATGTAACGATAAATGACTTTGTGCGAAAGGGTCCGGCAGGAACCACGGCGTTCCCCAACTCAGATCAGGTCGGGGGGCTAACTTTTCTTGGATATGACCCGCCTGATCGATTTCAGCGTGGTGCGCGCACGGAATTTGTTTCCAGCTGGCGTGTGGATACGCCACCAACTGTTGACGGCGTATTGTTTATGCACATTATTGGTCCTGATGGAAAACCTGCCGGACAAGATGACTTGCAGCCTGAACAAAACACCAGGAGCCTGCAAACGTATCAAGCCGGAGAGGGTTTTGTAATTCAGCACAGGATCACTCTTGCAGCCGATGCACCAGCCGGCCGGTATCGGGTGATTGTGGGTGCGTACAACGCGGTTGATGGAACACGATTCCCTGCATCCGCCAAGGGCAGTGCGCTGACTGATGACTTGATTGAAGCCGGGGAGTTCGTTCTTCCGTGAAGTGGCTCATTCTTATTCACGTGATCCTCGCGCTGTGGGTAAGCGCCGTGACCCCGCCGTGGGAGGCTTATGACGAGACCGGACATTTTGCCAATATACAGATAATTTTGGACAACGGGCAACTGCCGTCGGCGGGCAACCGAACCGGCTCGTATTTTGATCAATCGCACCAGCCGCCCCCATATTATGTGTTGGCAAGCGCTTTTGCCGGGGCGGGACGATTGCTGGGGAACCACGACGATGTGATGCCTATGCCGAACTATTTCGCGTTTGATGGCACAAATCGGCACGGCGTTCGGCTATTTTTGCGCCAGCCGACCGAGGGATTTCCCTGGCACGGAACCGTGTTGAGTATTCATCTGGCGCGCCTGGCGAGCGTGCTGTGCAGCACGCTTATGGTCGTGCTTACCGCCTTGATTGCGCGGCGGGTATTGCCGATAGGGACGTTTCAATTGCTCGCCGTTGCGCTTGTGGCGCTGCAGCCACAGGCGCTGTTTATGGGTGCCATCGTCAATAACGATGTGCTGGTCAACCTGATGAGCGCACTGGCTCTTTGGTGCCTGCTGCGGTGCGGCGGAGACAAGCGCTGGGTGGCCTTTGTGGCGCTTGGCGTGGCGGTCGGGCTTTGTATCGATGCCAAGCGGACCGGGCTTTCGGTGGCGTTGGCTGTAGGGCTGTGTCTGGCGATCCTTGCCGTGATTCAACGGTGGAAGCTGCACGCGTTTGTTGCCCGCGGGGCGGTGACCGCGCTGTGTGCCGGTGCCACGATCGCGCCGTTGCTCGTGTCCAATGTGCAGCGGTTTGGTGTGTTGCTGCCAGATCGAGCACCTGTGGACAAGCTGGCCGGCGACCTTGGTATTTTAGTACCGGGCTTCACTACTGCGGCGCGTGATGGCTGGATTGGCGGTATGTTTTGGAACGCGTTTGAAACCTTCTGGGGCGCGTTTGGTTGGGGGAATCTAAAGCTGACATTTGGAGTGTATGTTGCCCTGGCGCTCATGTGTGGCATTGCTGGGGTGGGGTTGGCGCTTGGCATGTGGAGCAGGGCGAACCGTCACCGTGCCCTGCACAACACGAGCCCGATTGGCAACATGACTGCAAACACGCTGGTCCTATTCGGTTTCTTGGTTGCGATTGCGGTGTTGCCGACCTATCGCGCGCTTGCCTATCAGGATCGCGATCTGCTCGCCGGTCGTTACCTGCTACCGGCGCTTCCGGCCATTGCGTGTCTGATCGCACTCGGATGGTTGCGGCTCGGAGTTGGCGCGCGCATTGCACCAGCGGTTATCGCGGGCGCAATGCTGGTGCTGAGCGTGTGGGTCCCGGCCGTGTTACTGCCAGGCGCATATGTGCCGTCGGTTGCCACCGCACGGGCGCAGGCTGACGCTGCCATTTTGACCATCGGTGGACGGCTTGAGTTGCTTGAAGTTGCCGGCAAATTTGACCAAATTCACGATATCGTGCTCAACCGTGACCTGCCGTTTGTGAACGTGCATACACGCTGGCGCGTGACCGGCACGTTCAGCGACAATCTTGCGTTTGGGGTGAGTGTGCTCGGGCGGGACAACCGCGTGCTGGGGACAGTTAACCAATTTGGGCAAGGTGGAAATTTTCCAAGTTCAAACTGGCACGCGGGAGACGTGTTCACCGATGATTTTCTGGTTGAATTGCAGGCCAAAGATCCAGCGCTGCCTGCGTTAGGTCGCGTGTCGGTCGCGCTGTTTCCGGCTATCAACACGACCACGGTTGCGGAGGGCCAACCGCACTACGTCATTACAGCCGCACCGGCGCTGCCCACGACTGATTCGGTCGGTCGTTCGATCTCTCCAATCACCGGTCGCTTTCGCATTCCAGACTATGCGCGCGCGGAGGTCCAAAGGGCTCCTGATACGGTTGCGCAGTTTGGCGGCATTGGAATCTCCCAAGCCCTGTTTGACGGAATCGGCGCGGAAGGCACGGTTCACGCCGGTCAGCCGATCACCATCACCTATGGGGCTGTTGCCCGGGACTCTGGAAATCCCGAGGCCACCGCTTTCGTTCACGGCCTGGATGGGGCCGGTCGGTCGGTCGTGGGCTCAGATCACGCGCCCGTCCCGGGGTATCCAACCGATCTATGGGTTGCCGGCGAGAGCTTGACCTCAACATTTGTGATTGTGCCCCCCGCCGCCTATCGTGGAGAGCTGCGCATCGAGACGGGTTTTTACCGGGCTGACACGCAGGTGCGCCTGCCAAGTGGCACGCCCGATAACGTGGTGACGCTGCGGACCGTCACCGTTATTCCGTAGACCAGCCGACCGCGATATTAGCGGCGCACGATCGGCAGGCTGGAGCGCCAGCACAACGGTTGTTGATTGGCCGTGTTCGCCGTGCAACTTGCCGAGGGCAGCTGGAACACGAGACGCAGCACCGGTCGCAATGACGCGTCCGGGTTATCCATGCTGGCAAATCGCATAGCGTTTAGCCGGGTGGTCTCATCGCCAATCAGCTCCCAGCCGAAATTTGTGGATGGGTGGTCGACCCAGGTTTGAACATCCGAGATCATCAGGCTGGTTGAGCCAACAATATAGGTGCCCTCAACCGTTACCGTCGATTGGCTGGTGGGTGTGACAACAAAGTCACCGCCGGGCGTTACCCACGTTGTGGTGCTATAAAAGCGGTGTGACCAGGTGGCATCGCCAGGAAGAGCCGGTGCGCCTCCCCCTCCCCCGCGTGCCGTGGAGTTTGATCCGGCGGATCCCCAGTCCGCGGTGACGCGATGCAACGTCAATACGGTGGCCGATCCATTGGCGCGCCTGGTTAGGTGGAGCTCAAGCGTAGCTGAGACAACGGTTGCGCCGGGCGGCACCTGCCCGGCGATGCCAAAGGTCAGCAGCCCGCGGCGGAACTCGGAATCCCTGGTCGTGCCCACAAAAAGTGAATCGCCGGCGCCGTTGCCAAGCGTGGCGTCCTCTGAAATCATGGTGGCGTCCTTGCGCGGGGTCGTTGTGCGAACCAGTGTTATAACGTTCGTTGCGGAGGCCGCCGGCGTTGGTGTTTGGGTGGACGTTGAACTGGCGGTTGGTGTGGGTGATGCGGTTGCCGTTTGTGTTTGCGAAGCGGTTGCGCTTGGCGTTGGTGTCACGGTATCCGTGGGTGTGTTGCTGGTAGGGGTGGCGGTGGCGGACTGAATGGGCGTTGGTGTCACGGTATCCGTGGGTGTGTTGCTAGTCGGGGTGGCGGTGGCGGACTGACTGGGCGTTGGTGTGGCGGTTGGCGTGTCTGGCGGTGGCTGAAAGGCCACGTGCAATACCGGTCGCAGGGTGCCGGTAATAATGTCCATGCTGGCGAACCGCATGGCTACGCCGGTCGCGGTTTCGCTGCCGATGATCTCCCAGCCAAAATTGGCCGCCGGATTGCCCACCCATGCCTGCACGTCCGCCACCATTTGGGTGGTGGCGCCCCAGATGTAGGTATCCACCGCCGCCACCGAAATGGCCGCAGAGGCCGCCAGCACAAAGTCGCCACCAGGATTGGCCCAGGAGGTTGTGTTTGTGAAGGCATGGGTCCAAGTTGCGTCACCAAGCTGTGCCGGTGCGCCGGCCCCAGCAGCCGAATTTGACCCGGCCGCGCCCCAGTCCGCGGTAAGCATGTGAAGTTCCACGGTATCCGGCCCGCCGCTTGCCTTGATTTCATGCAGTTCAAGCGAGGCAGAGACGATGGTTGACCCTGCAGGGATGACGCCCACCAGATCAAATGCGATCAGCCCGCGCCGTAGCGCGTTTGTCGCAGTTTTGCCTATAAATATGGAATCGCCGGCGCCATTGCTAAGCGCGCCGCTTTCGGAGAACAGGCTGTTGTCTTTTTTGGCGCTGATGTTTATTAGGTTGGCGGCTATTTGGGTCGAGGTTGGGGTGGGTGTTGGCGTGTTTAAGCTCGTCGGTGTGGTGGTTGCAGTGGGTGAAGGCGTGGGCGTTTCTGTAGCTGAAGGTGTTGAGGTGGGCGTCGGTGTGGTAGTTGCAGTGGGTGAAGGCGTGGGCGTTTCTGTGGCTGAAGGTGTTGAGGTTGGCGTCGGTGTGTCTGTGGGTGTCGGTGTTGGCGTGTCTGTTACGCTTGTTCCGCTTGTTACAAACACCGTGTTGATCATGGTAGACGGATGGACACCGCAATAAAAAGTAAGCGTTCCCGTTTGGGTCAGAACAAGGCTGAATATCGTGGCGTCCACCTGTGACAATTGCGTGCTTCCTGATGACACGTTGTGAAACCCTGCCAGGCCGGACCAGTCGAGCGTATCGCCAACAGTTGCGTTAACCGTTGGTGGGGAAAACACGGGAGGGAAGGGAGGGGACGGAGCTAAGGTCACTACGATCGGGTGGCTTGCCGCGACTGCGCGTGGCCGGCCGGCTTGCGCCACCGATCCCGCGAGTACTGGGTTGAGGACAAACACCCAGAGGCATCCAAACAGGGTGCCGACGAGCGCACTGGTGGCAAGGGACCGCACGATTCGCATATAAAAGATAACGCTGGAATGGTTGGTCTTGGATCGAATTCGGTGTTGCCGGCCGCGCACCCTGAGATCAACCCGGACACCGTGATCAACCCTCACAGGGCTCGAAGCCCTGTGAGGGTTCCGCAGTACTGGCGTGGTACCATTTAACGATTCAAAAATTCTTGCAACGAGGCTTGCAAATACAAGGAAAAATCAAATGAGTTTTATCGAAAATATCATCGCCCGCGAGGTGCTGGACTCGCGTGGAAACCCGACTGTGGAAGCCGATGTGATCTTGAATGATGGTGCGATGGGACGCGCCAGCGTGCCAAGCGGCGCGAGCACCGGCGAGCACGAGGCCGTGGAGCTGCGGGATGGCGACAAAAGTCGATATTTGGGCAAAGGTGTGTTGAAGGCGGTCAAGCACGTCAACACCGAGATCGCCGCAGGGCTGGAAGGCTTTTACGCCTATGATCAATCCGGTCTGGACAAGGTACTGCTGGAGCTCGATGGCACCCCAAACAAGGATAATCTGGGTGCAAATGCTCTCCTTGCGGTGAGCCTGGCGGTGGCCAAAGCCAGCGCGCTCAGCCTGGGCATGCCGTTGTATCGCTATCTTGGCGGTGTGGACGCGCATGTGTTGCCCACGCCGATGCTGAACATTTTGAATGGTGGCAAGCATGCGGACAACAGCACCGACATGCAGGAGTTTATGATCCTGCCGGTCGGGGCCACCAGCTTCTCGGAAGGGTTGCGGATGGGCGCCGAGGTGTATCACTCGTTGCATAAGGTGCTTAAGGCCAAGGGCTATGGCACCAATGTGGGCGACGAGGGTGGCTTTGCACCCAGCCTGAAAAGCAACGTGGAGGCGATCGAGGTGATCCTTGAAGCCATCACCAAGGCCGGCTTCAAGCCAGGTGACCAGGTGGCGCTTGGTATCGATTGCGCGGCCAGCGAGTTGCTTGAAGACGGCAAATACAACTTGGCCCGTGACAAGAAGAAGCTGACGCCGGATGAGTTTATCGCGTTCTGGGAGAGCTGGGTCAAGCAATATCCGATTGTGAGCATCGAGGACGGCCTGGGTGAGAACGACTGGCCCAACTGGATCAAGCTCACCGCTGCGCTAGGCGACAAGGTGCGTCTGATTGGGGATGACTTCCTGGTGACAAACCCAAGCTTTATCGACCGGGCGATCAAGGAGAAGGGTTGCAACGCGCTGTTGTGCAAGGTCAACCAGATTGGCACGCTGAGCGAGGCCATCGAGGCCGTGCGCAAGAGCCACCGCGCCGGGTGGGGTGTAGCGGTGAGCCACCGCAGCGGCGAGACCGAGGACACAACCATCGCAGATTTGGTCGTGGCGCTCAATACCGGTTTGATCAAGACCGGCGCGCCGGCGCGCGGAGAACGCACGGCGAAATACAACCAACTGTTGCGCATTGAGAGCGAGCTCGGCGACGCCGCCGAGTATGCCGGGCGCATGGCGCTGCGCTAGACCGGGCGGCATTGACCGAAATACCTGTAACGGGCTGGTGAGCCGCTGCGCTGCAGAGGTTCACCGGCCCGAATTTTTTAAATGAACAGCCGATCCTTAATGCCCGCTGCGGGGGAATATCTTGCGTATTACGGCGCCTATACCAAGCTGGCGCCGGAGGGCGACATTGTTGAAACGCTGCGGCGGCAGCATCGCGAATGCCAGGCACTCTACGCCGGAATTACGGAGGCGCACGCCCAGTTCCGACCGGTGGCGGATGAGTGGAGCATCAAGCAAGTGGTAGGTCATCTTGCGGACACCGAGCGCATCTTTAGTTATCGCGCCCTGGTTTTTGCCCGTGCTGACGCGGTTGCGCTCCCGGGTATGGAGCCCGATCCTTATGTGGTCAGTGGCGCATTTGACGCGCGCACGCTGGTCGATATCGTCAGTGAGTTCTCGCACCTCCGCGCAGCAACGATTGCGCTGTTCAACGGCCTGCCAGATGACGCCTGGGGCCGTGGTGGCACGGCCAGCAACGCCCATGTGACGGTGCGCGCGCTGGCGTGGATCATCGCGGGGCACGAGCTTCACCATGTGCAGTCGTTGAAGGATAAATATCAGGTCTAAACGCGGTGCCGGTGAATACGCCGGGCAGGATGCGCGTGCTATGGAGCGCGGGCATCCTGCCCGCAACTTCGGCGCCAGGCGAAATCTTTGAGTAACGCATACTAATAGTTTGCTCGTGCACCGCAACGTACAGCGAGTGATACTCAAAGAGCGGGCGAGCCGCCCGCGCTCCATAGCGGGCAAGATGCGCGTGCTATGGAGCGCGGGCATCCTGCCCGCAACTTCGGCGCCAGCCGAAATCTTTGAGTAAGGCATACTGATAGTTTGCTCGTGCACTGCAACGTACAGCGAGTGACACTCAAAGAGCGGGCGAGCTGCCCGCGCTCCATGGCGGGCGCTACTTAGAGCGTACGATTGTGTAGGATACTCAAGAGCACAGTGAGCACCAACGCTATAGAACCACTGATGAACCCGATAGAAGAACGCCTGGCACGGGCGCGTGCTGGTGGGATACCACCGGCGCAG
>JANXLU010000093.1 GCA_025354985.1 Chloroflexota bacterium | reverse complement strand
CCCCAAGAATCACCCGCGGAAACGCAGCCGGATTGGAAACAAGATTGACAATCGTATTTTCGCCCGGCCCCTGGCAAATGTGGTCAAACTCTGGCACCGCCAGCATCTCGTCCAAGGCCACTGTCGCGTGCATTCCTCCGGCCAAAACCTTGCCGGACGGGTTGATTCTCTTAAAAATCTTCGCCGAGCGATACGCAATCGGGTACGTGTAGCTACGCACATTCATGATCAGAATGTCGTATCCCTTCATCTTGCGTTCCACCTCGTCCCAACTGATGCATTGACGCGTGCTGAACATGTCTGTCATCACGCCTTTGGCGTGCAAGATGGTGCGTAACAGACCCATGCCGTGATCCTGCCATTGCTCATGTGGCCCCGCCGGGTTTACAAGGTCGCCAAGGTCGCCCAGATCGAGCCACAGCCGTTTTGGCTGGTCGCCGGGCGCTTCAGTCGGTTGCAGGAGCGCGTCTTCTTGCCTTTTGGAGCGAAACAAATTCATAGGTGTGTTAAAAGAATACTATACCCGGGTGGGCCTGGGTGGATTCACTTGAATCTAATCAGTCCATGACTCAAACCCGGCAATAAAAAAGGCCGTGCACAGACTTGTGCACGGCCTCTGAATTTCTTGATCTCGCGTCGGTGAACTAGTGCGAACAGCCGCATCCGCTCCCACACGAAGCGCCTTCCGTGCTGCCGCTATCCTTGGTTTTGAACGAGCTTCCGCAGCCACATGCAGACTGGGCATTTGGGTTTTCGATCTTAAAGCCGCCACCCATGAGGCTGTCCACAAAATCGACCGAGGCGCCGCCCAGATACATCAGGCTGGTTGGATCGATGAACAACCGCACGCCGTTCTGATCCACCACGTGATCCATCTCGCGTGGATTGGCTTCAAACGCCATCCCATACTGCAGTCCACTGCACCCACCGCCCGCGACAAACACACGCAGGCCGTGATTGGGTATATTTCGGGCGCTAAGCAGATCCTTTAACTTACCCTCCGCTGCCGGGGTCAGGCTCATCGCTGGCGCGTCAACAAATTCTAGTCGCTCGGTTACCATCGGTTCAAGAACTGCAGTTGCCATGTTTTAGTTATTCCTTGGCGAGGCTCGAAACGAGCTCGCCGCAATCTCAAAATATTAACACAGTTCGATAATCACCGCCTCAGGCTGTTGTTCGGCCACGCCTGGCCATGGCGGCGCCAATGGCGCCAAACAGCCAACCAAAACCGAAACCAAAAATCAAGTAAGCAAATATATAGCTGACCTCCTGGTTGGTGTGGAATGCCAGGGAGGTGGGGTCAAAACCAGCGCCGCGAGCGTAGGCCAGTTCTTGATCAGTCATGGCCGCGACCCTCCGTGCCAGCTCGGCTGCGTCAAATCTGAGCCACTGGATGCCGGCCACAGCGGCAAAGGGAACCCCGTAGGCAAGACCGGCAATCGATCCCGCAGTTGATCCCGCAAGGATTGCCGACTGTGGACGATGCAGTGTTGCCGCCCGCGCTGCGAGGCTGCCGACATACGCCGCGCCAAGTGACAGAACCAGGCAATGCAGCGCAACAAAGGCTGGTTCAAGCGCGAGCTGAATTCCAGCGGCTGCCAGCCCCACCAATGCGGGGATGATCGCTGATTTACGTGCGGCGATTAGTGCCTCAGCGTGCCCTTTCGGTGCGGCTTTCTTCATGCCCTGGTCATTGAGTCCCGGCCTCGCCGATACTCCTGGCCCGCCCGCCAAGCGCGCCCAGACCAAGACCCATGAGAGGCAAAAACGCGCCACAGCAAATCAGCTGTACACCAACGGCCAATGGATACACTGCATCCACGGTTACCCCGCTCGCACGAAAGTCCGCCATCATTTGCGGTGAATATAGTTCGGTCATTGCTGCGGTCGTCTGGGCCACAATCTGGCGTTGCGTATCTGGATCAAGCGATTGCACCAATGAAACGAGCACGATCATGACACCGGTTAGCAAACCCGCAATTAAGCCCCCGACCGCACCGGTTCTGACCGCCGCGGCCACGTTTTTGTCACCGCTTTCGCGTGCTGCATAAAATCCTGTTGCAGCAAGACCAGCCACAATAATGACTGCTCCAAATAGCGAAAGGCTGGGTGAATCTGTAAACCGTGAGGCCATGGCCGCAAGACCCAGAAGGCCACCACCAATCAAGCCGACGCGCAATGCCGCATTGCTTCCGTTTGATGGCGTGTCCTGAGGTTGGGATGTTTGGGGCAATTTATTCATTAATACAGACGCTAACCATAGTGCCGTTCAAACAGACTGTCAATGGCATCCGAAAGCTGTTTGAGCGTTGCCACTTGGTGCACAGCGGTTGCATGCGTTAGATAGGCGTTCATATCACTGTCTCCGGTGTTCCATTCATACGGATTCTCGGGGTTGAACCAGAGCACGCGCCTGGCACGCCGTTTTAGATCGGCGGCAAGATCCGCACGGGGATCATTGTAATTGTTTCGTGCATCACCGACAAAGATCAAGATCGTTCTATGATCGACGGCATCAGCCATACTGTTGCAGAAAGTTGCAAGGCTGTTCCCGAGATCGGTGCTGTAGTGCCCGGGTGGAAGCATTTCCAACACGATGGGGATTGCGGACTCCGGCCGATGCTCGCTAAAAACCATGCTTATCTCGTGCATGTCACCGATGAAAGCAAACGACCGCGCCTTGCCAATCTGATCCTGCATCTCGTAAACCAACCTGAGCATGAATTCGGCCACTGGTCTCATGCTGGTGCTAACGTCTATGATGATCGTTATCTTTGGTTTCAGCGCGTGTTTTTTCTGTTTGAGTTCAATGGGCACGCCACCATACCTTTGACTGTGTCGAAGGGTTCGGCGAACATCCAGTTTTTCACGGTTGGCGCGGCGCATGCGAAGCGAGGCCCGTGATCGCAGCTGAGCCACCAGCCGCCGTACGTGCGCCCGCAATTCGTCAGTTTCGTCCCCGCTCAGCGAGGCCAGCGGTCGATTCATGAGGTCGTCTATTCGCTGGCGATCCCGATTTTCGTCAGGCTGGCGTTGCATTTGTGATCCAACAAATCTGGCAACTTGCTGCCGCATGCTCTCGGCGTTCTCGCGTACGGTGTCGCGCACTTCCTGCCGGCCTTCCGCATCCATTCCCTGCTCTTTTAGTTGTTTTAGCAGTGCCTCCAGCGCATCCTTGACCTGTTGCTGCGTCAAGCCCATTTGCCGCTGCATTCGCTGCGTCATCCATTCTCGCAGTTGCTCGCTGCCCCGCATGTTTGGAGAAATGCCGGCCTGCGTGGCCGCCTGTTCAAGCTGCTCACGGGATGGCTTTTCGCCGTTGGCCAGCTGCCGCATGAGTTCTCTGATTTGGTCGCGCAGGTTCTCAATGGCATCCTGCAACTGCTGCATCTGCTCCTCGGTCAGCCCTTCAACCGGTTGCATTTCGGGCCCGTCGCTACCAAAATAGTGCGGGAATAGGTTTTCAAATATGGCCGCGTCCGCGGGCTCCTTTACGAGCGTACTTTTAAGACCCACTCGAAACGTGTTCTTGTCCAGAATCCCGACTTCCGTAACAGCGCGCACCGCATCGGCACTCTCCGCCAATGACACGCGCGCACCGTTGCTCCGCAATGCGGAAATAAACTCAACAATCCGGTTTTCCATTGATGCTGCCTCCAGCAGATATGTTCACACGCCCTTTACCTTGCGCCCGTGTCGCGACCCTGTTTTGGATTAAGCAGGGTTCTTTTTGCCCGCTGCATGTCGCTTTCGTGCTTGAGAATGACACTCAACGTGTCATTCAGCGTCTTTTCATCGATACTGGTTGCGTTGATCGCGATAAGCGCCTTTGCCCAATCAACGGTCTCGGCTACGCTCGGGCTCTTCTTCAAATCAAGCTCGCGCAGTTTCTGGACAATCTGAACAACTTGTTCCGCCATTTTGTGGGACAGGTCTGGCGCGCGCATTTTGACGATGCGCAGTTCGCTTTCCTGTGACGGATAATCTATAAACAAATATAGTGCCCGCCGCTTCAGGGCCTCGCTAAGCTCACGTGTATTGTTGCTGGTCAGCACCACCACCGGATGGTGAAGCGCCTTGATTGTTCCCAACTCTGGTATTGATATTTGAAAATCGCTCAAAATTTCAAGCAAAAAGGCCTCAAATTCGGCGTCCGCACGGTCGATTTCGTCAATAAGCAGGACGACCGGTTTTGGGTTCATAAGGGCTTTGAGTAATGGTCGCTGCAGCAAAAAACGTTCGGAGAAGAACGCATTTTCTTCCTGTCCCAATCTGTCCGCGGCTTCCCTCAAGGTTCCGGCCTGGCTGAGCGTCGCACCTATTTTGTCGCGAAGCAACTGCGTATATAGCATCTGCTTGGCATACTCCCATTCATACAAGGCTTTGCTTTCGTCCAATCCCTCATAACACTGCAGCCGAATCAATTCGCGTCCGGTTGCTGCGGCCCATGCCTTGGCAAGTTCGGTTTTTCCGACACCGGCCGGCCCCTCGGCCAGCACCGGCTTACCCATACGCTCCGCCAAAAATACGACGGTGCTGATTTCATCGGAGGCGATGTATTGCTGTTTCATCAAACCCGGGGTCACATCTGATAGTTGTTTGAACATGGCTGCGAGGGATTATCCACCCGTCAACTTAAGCCGCTTCGCTCTTCTCCGCTCCTCACACTATATTAAGAACATTGCTCCGCAAAAATCACTGATGCGCTGAAAAATCTCTGACGCCCACGCTGGACATCACCTGGAAAGTTCAAACTCGGTCTGACCCCGCCCTTTCTTTATATCCTCCAAAGCCACCAGTTTTCATGTGTGAGCCCTGCCGGGCCCCCTGTCATGACGCAGCCATGGCGCGGCTTTAGAATTGTGACGGGCACTATGCGCTCACGTTCTTCTAACACTACCGGCATAGTGTGCTGCCTTGGGCGTCATGAATCAAATGTCTGTTGGTGACCGTGTTGCTGAAGCAGCGCGCAAATATGTTTTGCAATATGCCTTCTTTCGGCCCGAAAGCGCGGTTGTCATTGCTTTGACCATTGTATTGGCCGGGTTGGCCGCGCTCAAAATTGACGTCATACCCGGTCAATGGTGGATGTATTTGTCGGCGGGTCTGCTAGGCGAAATCGGCCTCGTGGTGACTACGCTACGCGATGTTCGTTTCTATCAAAGCGTCATGAACAAGCTGTTCAAGGAACAGTTTGACCTTTCGGCCATTCGCTCCAATGAATTGCGACAAAAACTCGTCAAGGCGATCGCATATCGCGAGAGCATCATGACTGAAACCGGTTCTGATTCCAACGCAAAGGGTGATGGCTTGCTCGCGCTCCATGTTCGTGGCGCTGCCGGCGGCCTTGAAGACTGGATCCGACAGATGTATCGCGTTGCGCTTGGATTAGACGCCTACATGCAAGACACGATCGTCGCACGCGACATTGACATTGTGCCAAAGGAGCTGGCATCGTATCAGGCGCAGTTGGCACGCGCACGGACTCAGAGCAGCAACATTCAGCCCGACTTGGAAAAAGCTGTTGAAATGAAGCAAGCCCAATGGAATAGTTTGCGGCAATTGCAGGAGGCCATGAGCAGGGCTCAAATGCAGCTGGATGGCACACTTTCAGCCATGGGCACGATCTACAGCCAAGCTCGCACCATTGGGGCAAGCGAATCCAACAATGGACGCGCCCAACGACTTCAACAGGACATGCAGGAGCAAGTCCAGCAACTTTCAGATACTCAAGCGGCCTTGGAGGATGTCTATTCCTCGGGCCGTCGCACGGTTCGATAGATTTGGATGAGCCGGTGGGTACGGTCGTACTGTACGTCTGGCAGGTCGAAATTAGAGCAGGAGAAGCGATTACATGAACAGAACACGCACGATATTTTTTATCATTATTGCGCTGGCGCTAGCAGCCGTTGGCGCTGGCATCACCTTGAATCGTGTTACCGGCCGTCCCGCAAACGAAGCTCTGGCAACGAATACGCCGATACCGTCTCCGACGCCTGTTATCAAGGCGCCGCCTCCAATTTGGGGAGCAGCCTACAAGGCGGGGGATGGTAAGCCCACATATATTTGCGGCACCGATGCCTTCGCCAGTTATCTAACCCTGGTTCAGATTCAAGCGTCGGGCCTTGATGAGACCCGTGGATTTCATCTTGGCATTGTTCCGTTTCAACTAACCGGAAAGCCGGAATATGCGCTTACAGAAGAGCAAAGTGACGCCTTGGTAGCCAATGGGCAATGGGACTGTGTGCTAAACACGGTCGACAGCGTGGCGACCAAGGGCCAGGGTGTTATCACGGCTTTGATCGACGAGAGCGCGGGCGGGGATGGGTTGTGGGCGCGCAATATTGCGACGATAAACGATTTGAAGGGTAAGCGCATAGCATTTGTAAAGGACAGTTCATCCGAATATTTTGTCTACTATGTTTTGAGTATCGCCAGATTAAACGCCAAGTTTGATGTGCGACTCGTGCCCGCGGATACACCGGACGACGCGGTGAAGGCGTTTAACGACGGCAAGGCTGATGCCGTAAGCGCGTGGGAACCACAGCTATCCCGGGCAAAGACGGGCGGTGGCACACCGTTGATTACCACCAGTCAACTCCGGCTTATTGTCGATGCGATTATTACAAGCAAGGCCAGCATCGCCAAAAAGCCCCAGTTGGTGCAATCCTTTCATGATGCCTGGTTTGAGGCGCTAAAGCAACAGGCCGAAAACTTCGATGCCTCTGCAACGGCCATCGCCAAGTGGGGCAACAATGAATGGAGTGCGGTCAAGCAGCCCGCCGACTTGCGCAGTCAATTGACCAAAATTGCCCAAGCAGACTTAACCGCCAATGCGTTCGTTATGCGCGATCCGACGGCGCTTGTTAACAGGATCAACATTTCGCGTCGCGTGTGGGCGTCTGCGGGCGTGCAGAATGATGGTGAGAAGCCCGAGGACCTGATAAACCCATTGTTTGTCGCAGCCAGTGCGGCCAATCAGGCACTAAAGGCAAACGGCAGCCTCGTCAACGACAGCTTTAGCATGAGCGCAAAGCCGGATTTTAGTGGCATCAATGTCAAGGGTGCCGACACGTTGGCGGTTTTGCCCTGTCGGGAATTCAAGTTCCTGCCTGACAGCACGACTCTGACGCTGGAGAGCCGCCGCGTACTTGATGACTGTGTTGTGCCCACGCTGCAACAGAGCGTTGGCCTATTCCTGCGCGTAAAGGGAAGTAGTGCCTGGCCGGGACCCAAGGGCACCTATACCGACAAGCAGATTCTGGAATTTGCCACGGCACGCGGCCAGGCTGTCGTTGATTACCTTGTGTCACAGCACAAGATTGACAAGGCGCGGTTCGTTGTGGAAGGAACCTTGCCACCAAAGGAACATTGGGAAACTGAAAATCCCGACATACAGGCCGATGACCGGTTCGTCGAAATGGTACTGGTCACCAGTGGCCGCTAAGAAGATTTCGTCGGGCCATCGGTGGAACGATTCAAGGAGCATCACATGAAGTACCAAGTCCCTGTTCGCGTTACATGTGTCGTTTTGAGTCTCGCACTCGCGGCCTGTGGACGGGGTTCCGTAACGTCGCCGCCTTCTGGCGCGCTGATTTTGAATGTACAGGCTAATTCTGCCGCCGCGTCATGGTTGATGAAATCGGCGGGCATGTTTAATGGTTTGGGGCTAAGGACCAAGACCGGTCGTGTAGTCTGGGCTGATGTGTCAAGCGTGGAAAGTGGCGCGGCGGTTGCGACCATGGTGACCAAAGCCCGGCCTGATTTGTGGGTTCCAGACTCTCAAGTTTGGGCGGATCTTGCCGCATTGAACGGTATCAAAATGTTTCAGGGCGATTGCGTTGATACCGCCCTAAGCCCATTGGTCATTGCCATGCATAAACCAATTGCCGACGCGCTTGGCTATCCCGCCCGTTCGCTCGGCTGGCTTGATTTAGGGTCGCTTGCTGGTGATGCGTCCGCCTGGCAATACTATTCCGGGGGGCAGTTTGGCAAAACTCTGCGATTTGCCCACGCCCATCCTGGAATCAGTGGAAGCGGTGCATCTGCGCTACTTGCAGTGGTTCAAGCGGCAAAACAGCAGCAGCAACCGGTGACGGCTGCGGACATAAAGCAGCCGGTTGTCCAAGCCAGCCTTTCGGCCTTCGAAAGCAATATCGCGCTCTTTGGAAGCAGCACGGAACAGCTCGCCGGAGTCATGGTCAGCAGGAGCATCGAATACCTGGGTGCCGCAGTTTTATATGAGAGCAGTATTGCCGCTATGGGCAGGGACAGCGACATTGTGCCGGTCTATCCTCTTGAAGGTACGTTTATGGCCACGCATCCGGCCTGCGTCAATAGCGCGGCGACGGCAGAGTCTCAGGAGGCGGCCGTGTTGTTTCGCACTTGGCTGCTCGGCGATAAAGGTCAGACGCTCGCGGCCGCCGCTGGGTTTCGTCCAGTGTCCCAATCAGTCAAGCCGATTGCCTTGACGCCAGATCGGGGTTTTGATTTGGCCATGCCAAAATTGGTGCTCGCCCCGCCTGCCGCAGACAGTATTGTTGCGCTGCAGGAGTCATGGAAGGCAGCTAGAAAGCCGATCAACCTGGTTATGGTGCTGGATGTTAGTGGGAGCATGGCTGGTGCCAAAATTACCGGTATGCGGTCGGCTGCCGCTCAGTTTGTCGAGCAGCTTGCAAATGACGATCAGTTGACGTTGATTTCATTTAGTACAAATATCAATACGCTGATCACCGCACAACGAATAGAGACGATACGCACGACGGCGTCGAGCACGATTCGGGGTTTGCAGGCCGGGGGGAACACCGCGCTATACGATGCTGTTGCAGCCGGTCAAGATGCAATCAAGAAAACAAATTCTCCCCGGCGAACCAACATAATTGTTTTCCTTACTGATGGAAACGATACGAGCAGTAAATCTTGGAAATTTGATCAGAAGCTATTGGATTACGCAAAGCAAAATTCGACTTCGGTCTACACGATTGGTTATGGCACCGATGCAGATTTTGACAAGTTAAACTCCATTGCACAAGCGACAAACGGTAGCTACTATGCGGGCGATGCAGCCAACATTGCCGCCATCTATCAGGATATGAGCACCGCGTTTGGGGGTGGGGGAGGAATCGGGCGCTAACTCATCTGTTTTGAGTAATCCTTGCCAGCGCTACCGTTCGCGGTTGAGATCCGCCTCCCCGGAAGTCATAATACGGAACGGCCACGTCGGCCACCCTGGTGACCGAAAATGACCTGTCAATTTGATTAAGTGCTTGCTCAATTTCCACTCCGTCGTAAAGCGCATATATCGGAATCTGAGCATCCAAAAGCTCCGACAAGAATTCTTGACCATCAGCATGGTTCCAGTCAGCCAGCCGAAAGCTAAGTCGATTGGCATAAAAGTCGATAGCTCCACCGTTTAGCGTCGTGGCAATGGCGGACTGCGGTTCGGTCAGCTCCTGCAGACGCTGAAAGGCATCCCGCTGAGGTTGATACAAATATCCAAACGTATTAAACCCGCGCGTCTGCGGCAGTTGCACAACCTTTTCAGTGCGTTGCCAAAAGGTTTGTGCGGTCCGCGTGACCGCCAATGCAACGATCAAGCACAGCCCGATTTGAACAGCGATTGACCCGGACTGCCCCAAACGCCCTTCCAATTTTCTGCCAGTTACGAATACGAAATTCAGGGCGCGGAATAGTGCGAAGGCGCACAGCACGTATAGCACGGGAAAGAGTGAAAGCAGGTCGCGCGGTCTTAAATAAGAATAGAATGCGTGAAGCGCAAAAACGCCAAAGACGTAAATTGCCAGGGTTCCAAACGTACGCCAATCAGAATAACAAAGTAGCACTGCACCGACGGCAACTGCGCCCCATAGAAGACCAAACTCGTTCTCCAACGAGAGCTGCCCGACGATCCGGACCACCGTCTGCGGCATTGCGCTAACGGAAAAATTCCCGCCTTCTTCGCTGCCGATTGCGAATGGGCTTCCAAACGTCATGGTGTTGAAAATGAGCACGGGAAGCGCCACGACAAGCGCCGCAATGGCACACAGACTGGTACGGCGTAGTGCAGTCTTCGCCGGACCGAAGCCCCACAGCGCCCAGGCCAGTGCAGGCGCCACCAGAATTTGCGTGTAGCGAACGTCAAAGGCAATTCCCAGTGCTATTCCACTGGTTACCGCTGCAAGCGTCGAAACCGCTCCTCGACCGCGTGCGGACGTTAGTGCCATCAGCAAAGCCATGATTGAGAACACTTGTGACGCGATGTCTGCCATTGGGATCATTTGCCACTCAACCTGCTGATAGCCGGTCGCCGAAAATGTCGCACCAAGCACGCCACACCACAGTGCCGCGACCTTTGATCCCCCGGCAAACCGCATAACTACATATCCCAACCACGTGATCAGAATGATGGCCACCAACGCCAGGATTGGCGTTACAAGGTAAAGACCCGGCTCGCCGCCAACCATAAATGCGAGTGCCGTAAATGCCGCATATCCGGGAGGCCACACCGTGGTGGACTGACGGCGCTCATCTTTTGGCAGCAAATACCCGACGTGGACCACGGGTGCCGTGTCGATACCAAGCTTATACGTGTATTTGACAAGTGGGAAATTGTGGGCAACGCTGCCCGTATTTGCCAAATCAACACCCATTTGGGCATAAGCATACGGATCGCTGGCGGTTACACCACGCGTTCGGACCGCACCGATGGTTGCTATGTTCCAGGTAATCGTCAGGATTAACAGGATCAAGGCACAACCGGCGCTAACTACGGGCAGCATCATCTTAGTGCGCGGTGAAAATAGGATTCGGGTGCATATAGGCAAGACTGCAACAATTGCTGCAAGTGCCCACCATAGCCGTAACTGAAGTAGGTCAATCGACAGCAGTCTGCCAACGCCACTGGCAGCAATAATCAACCCTGGCACCAATACAAGGGTTTGCATGATTCGCGCGCTCGTGGAACTTCTGCGTGCAAGTGACACGATCCACAAAACGCCAGCCAACAGCAGCGCGAGCGTCAAGCGCGCATCATTCGGCGGGGTTGGAGGTAATAGCCAATATGAACTTTGAAAAAGGTTCTCGAAACGCATGCGCGTGCAAGTGTATACGTCGCCAGACGTAAAATTTGGTTTTCATGTACCGAAATCGCATTGTTGTCAAACTGGGAACCTCGACTCTGACTGGAGGTACTTCTCAAATTAATTTGCGTCGACTCTTGAGCCTGGCACAACAGGTGGTTGCACTACGCGAGTCGGGTAGTGACGTGATCGTGGTCAGCAGCGGAGCCATGGCTGCTGGACGGAGCAAACTCGGTTTGTCAGTGCAATCCAAGTCTGCCATGCGTGCGCGTTCCATTCCATATAAGCAAATGTTGGCAGCTGTCGGGCAAGCATCACTAATGACATCCTGGGATCAGGTCTTTGCGATATTCGAGGTGCATGTTGCCCAGGTGCTCCTAACCCGTGACGACCTTGGTGACCGCCAGCGCTATTTGAATGCTCGCAACACATTGGATACGATTCTAAGCAACGGTATCGTACCTGTCGTCAATGAAAACGATGCCATCGCAACGGAGGAAATTCGGATTGGTGACAATGACAATTTGAGCGCTCTGGTTGCGAACGCGGTTCACGCCAACCTCCTGGTGATATTGAGCGATATAGACGGCTTGTTTACAAGCGACCCCCGCAAAAACCCATCCGCGACCTTGATTCCCGAAGTGGTCGAGATTGATGATGACCTGCGCAGCCGTGCCGGTTTTGCCACGGGTGGCCTGGGCACCGGTGGAATGGCGACAAAGTTGCAGGCGGCGGAGCTCGCCATGCGCGCCGGAATAAGCACGGTATTGGCGCGAGGTGATGTGCCTAATGTCCTGGTCGATATCGCAAACGGCGTCCGGCATGGAACAAGGTTTGTGCCAATCGTGGATCACCTCGAAAGCCGTAAACGGTGGTTGCTCGGCGAAAAGCCGCTGGGAGCAGTGGTGATTGATGCCGGCGCTGCACGCGCATTGCGATCCGGGCGAAGCTTGCTGGCTGTAGGTGTAAACAGCGTGCTTGGCGACTTTAAGAGTGGGGAGGTGATCGGTGTCCGGGATTTGCATGACACGATCGAGTTCGCGCGCGGCATTGCCCGTTGCTCGTCGATTGATGCGCGTCGCATGGCGGGTATGAAAAGCTCGGCCATTACCGAGCCCGGAAGTGAGGCTGGTCGTGCGGTCATTGTCCATGCGGATGATCTGGTGGTATTGTGAGCGCCAAATGCTAAGGTTTTTAACGGCCGGTGAATCCCACGGCCCATCAATTGCGACTATTTTGGATGGCATGCCTGCGGGATTAGCCGTGTCGTCCGCCATGATAGATCGCGATTTGCTGCGCCGACAGCAAGGATACGGCAGCGGCGGTCGGATGAAGATCGAGCGGGATCATGCAAGCGTCACCGGTGGAATCATGGCTGGTCGGACGACCGGGGCGCCGATCAGTATGACTGTTGAGAATCTGGATCATGCCAAGTGGCGTGACCGGGATATCGAACCCATGACCATTCCGCGCCCGGGCCATGCCGATTTGACCGGTGCCATCAAATATGGCTATCGGGAGTTGCGCCTTTCACTTGAACGTGCGAGTGCGCGTGAAACCACCATGCGTGTCGCAGTGGGCGCAATTTGCAGGGCGTTTCTGTTGGAGTTTGGCATCGTTATCGGTGGATATACCGTATCTGTTGGCGATGTAGCCGTGGCACCCAGCGGTTTGGTTCCGGTCGCAGATTATTTGGATCGCTTTGCGCGCGCTGAAGAAAGTGACGTTCGCTGTTACGACCCGACCACGAGTGAGCTTATGCGCACAAAGATTCGGGCCATCATGGAATCAAAAGACACGCTTGGTGGCATCATTGAGGTCGTTGCGCTCCACGTTCCGCCCGGCTTGGGCAGCCATGTTCAATGGGATAGAAAGTTGTCGTCCCGCATTGCCGGCGCAATCATGTCGATACACGCCATGAAAGGAGTGGAGCTGGGCGACGGGTTCTTGGAAACTCGCTTGCCGGGCACAAGCGTGCAAGATGAGCTTGACAATGTGCTTGGCGATTTGGTTACCCGCTCGAATCATGCTGGCGGTTTGGAGGGTGGGATTAGCAACGGGCAACCAATTACAGCACGTGCGGCGCTGAAGCCGATTGCAACCACACTAAATCCACTGGATTCCGTCGATTTAGCCACGGGTCATCCTGTAAAAACCCAGTATGAACGAAGCGATTTTTGCCAGGTCCCACGTGCAGTGCCTATTGTTGAAGCCATGTTGTGCTTTGTGCTTGCTGACGCGCTTATCGAAAAACTTGGTGGCGATTCGATTGATGAAATGAAGCCCCGCTTCGCAGCCTTGCGACGGGCCCGATTAGATGATTTGCACATGGACGCTGTGCCTTGGCGGTTCGACTATTTGACCTGACTTATTTGTTGGCTTCGCTTGATTCAAACATCGGGATCAACAGATTGTCGGCCGGCACGTAGTCATCCGTAAGAATGGTCGTGCCGTTGCCGGCAATATCGTCCTGTTCGGCCTGCGATACAAGCCAGTCATCAATGTTTTTCCAATTGTCGCCACCGTCAAACGTGCGCAGGCGCTCTGTTGCAATTGGCTGCACGGCCGCGAGAATCACGTAGGTATTACGAATAATTTTGAGGCTTCGATTGTTGGGCACCAGATAGATATATGGAAATGTCTGCTTTAAGGTGCGCAAAAACGCGCCCAAAAACGGCAACTCATTGCCGTCGATGATGTTTAGGGCGTATATCCCGTCCTGTGTCATGTGCGCCCGGACCAAGTCGTTAAACTCTTTTGTCGTCAAATGATACGGCACGCTGAAGTCATTAAAAGCGTCACCCAGTATCAACGAATATTTGCGCGATTGATCGAGTTCCTTCAAAAATAGGCGCGCGTCACGGGCAAAGCTCTTGATGGCGCTGTCGGCTGCGACGCCCATGTCCGAGTGCCCCACCAGCGTGACCACCGGATCAATTTCGGCTACTTCAATGCTCGATTTTCCCGGATATTTGTATTCAATCATTTTGGGCAGCGTGTAACCGCCCGCGCCGATAAAGAAGGCGTCGACCGAGCCGCGCTCCGCAATTTGGAAATCCACAACCTCCGCAGTCACCAACTCATAGCCATAGCGCAACTTGGTCGGATCGGCGGGCGCCGTGTAACTGTGAACCAGGCGATCCAAAAGCAGCACCTTGTAGTCCACGCCATCCTTATTCTCGTCACGAACCCGAATGCAAAAATAGTCCGTTTCGTATTTGCATGGACCCTTCAGCATCCCCTCGCGTGGAAGGATTGGCACCGATATGAGCAATGCGGCTGAAGCGACTACGGCAGGCACCCTCGTTTTGAACCAATCACCCAACAATATGCCCATGACAAGCAATACGATCCCGGTTCCCAACAGAATGTTTCGGGTTCCGAAGGCGCTGATCAAGTAGTAGCCGGTAACAAACGTGCCAAGAATACTGCCCATCGATGAAGCCGCATAAATGCGCCCGATTACGCCCCCGGTCTTGCTCAAATCTTTGAGGGTCAGCTTGATTACCATCGGTGAAACCAGACCAAGCATGATGCTTGGTATCAGAAATATGGCGCCCAAATACGCCACTATTTTGGCTATGAGATTAATGGGCAGGTTGAACAGCCCCTGCTCACCAAATTGGTTGACCGTGACCAGCACACTCAAAGCCCCAAGGCCGGCAAGGACAAAAATAAGCCCCAGGGTTTGTCGCGACGCGAATCGATCCGCCAAGCCGCCGCCGATCCAATTGCCAATTGATATTCCGGCAAGCATTACGCCGATAACACCCGTCCACGTGTACAGCGAAACGCCAATGTGTGGAGCAACGATGCGCCCGGCGACCAGCTCTATAACCATGATGCAGCAATTGCTGATGAAAACAATAAGAGCAGGGTGCCAGAGCCAATCGCGCTTTAATGGTGAGACGGTCATATTCGGGATGATAATCGATTAAACCTATGCTAACGCGCTTCCCCGCGCTTCAATCTCGCGAATTTCGAATATTTATCATCGGCCAGTTGGTGTCATTGATCGGAACCTGGATGCAGTTGACGGTTCAACCGTATTTGGCGTATCAACTCACCGGACAGCCGATCTATTTGGGAATTATCGGGTTTGCGGGCGCCATACCCACCTTGTTTATTACGTTGCCAGCCGGCGTGCTAATTGAACGGATTGATCGGCGAAAGGTTGTGATCATCATGCAAATCATCATGATGGCCCAGGCCTTTATCCTGGCGGCGTTGACACTGACCGGATTGCTGCAAATATGGCACATAATAGTTCTTGCACTTGTACTTGGAATGGCCAATGCAGTGGAAATCCCGGCGCGCCAAAGTATGTTGTTTGAGCTGGTCGGGCGGGAGAGCCTGGCCAGTGCAATTGGTTTGCAAAGCACGGTGTTCAACACCGCCCGTATCATTGGACCTAGCCTGTCAGCACCATTCTTGTTGTTGCTGAGCGGGGCGGGAGAGGGCTGGGCGTTTTTTGCAAACGGATTGAGTTTTCTGGTAGTAATCTTCGGCTTGTTCATCATCCGACCGCGATATTCTGCAACTGCGCTTCAATCTGGTCAGAGCGCGCTTCAACAGCTTCGGGATGGGCAGAAATTTGTGCTTGGCACGCCCGTGATTGCCCTCCTAATTCTGGGTGTTAGCGTCATGAGTTTTGTCGGATTTCCAAACATGCAACAGGTACCAGCCTTTGCTCATGACGTCCTCGGCAGCCAGGCTGACTCCGCTGTGGATATCGCGGCACGCAACAGCGCCATGATCTCGCTCCAAGGCGTTGGGGCCCTAATCGCCGCGGTCACCGTGTCTTTATCGGGTCAAGCGCCACGCAAGGGGGTCATTTTGCTTGCAGGGCAGATCGTAAGTGCATTGGCACTAATTGGGCTGGCACTATCCAAAAGCCTGTCGATTTCGCTGGCCTGCATGGCACTGTTTGGTTGGGGCTCCATAACCGCATGGGCGACGACCAACACAGTGATTCAGCTCATGACGCCGCAAGCTTTGCGCAGTCGTGTCATTAGCAATATGCTTTGGGCGTCGCAAGGGTTGGCGCCATTTGGAAGCCTACTCGTTGGCGCGCTAGCGCAACAGTTTGGAACTCCTGCCGTGCCCGCGCTGATCGGTGGCATCTTGTGCCTGCTGGTGCCGGTGCTCGTGGCCACCGTCACGCCGTCTATACGACGTATTCGAATCTAAGCCGTTTTGTGTCAGCGCACTTCCAAGTCTTTCCATGAGGTTGGGTCGTTGACGGGTTCAAGGTGCGTATTGACAGTAATTTCAGGGAACAAAGCATATAACTCACGCTCAATCGCGGTGCAAAGATCATGTCCCCGGCGAACCGTCCAATCATCCGGCACCAGAATGTGCACACTCATGAATTTGCGTGCACCACTTTGTCGCGTCCTAAGCGCGTGATAAAGCACGCTTTGTTCCCGGCCATACCTGTTGAGTACATCTCGAATTTGTTCCAATTGGACCTCCGGAAAGGCAGGATCGAGAAGACCGCGCGCGCTTCGCTGAACCAATCGAAAGCCAGTCCATACGATATAAGTGGCCACTGCAAGCGCGACAGCTGGATCCAGCCACGCCCAGGATGTGATCGATACTGCAAGAACGCCGACAAATACGCCACTTGCGGCGAGCACGTCGGATAACAAATGCTGACCATCTGCTTCAAGCGCGATACTGTTTCTTGCACGCCCACGGCGCACCAACACGAGACCAACAACAAGGTTGATACTTGAAGCCAGGGCTGATAACGTGAGCCCGACCGCCGCATTTTGGATTGGTTGCGGAGAATAAAACCGGGTAAATGCCGACCAGCCGATGCCAAGTGCAGCTGCAAGGATCAGAATACCTTCGGCCCCGCTGCTGAAATATTCCGCCTTGTCGTGTCCATATGCGTGTGCGTCATCTGGTGGCCGGGCGGCGGTGCGTATAGTCGCTAGCGCAATTAATGCCGCGGCCAGGTTGACCAGCGACTCCAACGCATCTGAGAGTAGGCCGACGGAGTCTGTAACGTAATACGCAGCATACTTAAATCCAATTGTAACGACTGCCGCTGCGACCGAGAGCCACAGGTAACGGGAAAGGGAAGCTCGTGACAAATTGAACGTGCTTAGCTGAGCCAGCCAACAACGGTTTGCCCAAGCAGGTAAATGTTGAGTCCTGCAATGATAATTGCCATGCAATAGCTTAGGACTTTCAAAGAAGCTGAGTTTACAAACGTGCCCATTTTTGCCTTATCGCTGGTGAAAAATACCAGCGGAAATACCGCAAACGACAATTGCATCGACAGAACGACCTGTGACAATACCAGAAGCGCCGTACTGCTGCCTTCGCCTTTGACCGCAATCACTATTACCGCCGGAATTACTGCTATCAGCCGTGTTATCAGGCGGCGTATCCATGGCTTTATTTTTATTCGTAGAAATCCTTCCATGACCACCTGTCCTGCAAGCGTGCCGGTCAGCGTGCTGTTTTGCCCGCTGGCAAGCAGTGCAACCGCAAACAGAATGCTGGCGGCAGCTCCTCCGAGCATTGGCGCCAGTAATTCATGCGCATCTTGAATCTCGGCAACGTCAGTTCGACCATTGACATGAAACACGGCTGCGGCAAGCACCAGGATTGCTGCGTTGACTACCAACGCAATCGTGAGAGCGATTGTGCTGTCGATCGTTGCAAATTTAATGGCTTCGCGTTTTCCTTCTGGCGTCCGATCGTGAGCGCGCGTTTGCACGATGCTGCTGTGCAGATACAGGTTGTGCGGCATCACAGTGGCACCGAGTATGCCAATTGCGATATATAGCATTTCGGGGTTCGTGATTATGCGGGTTGTCGGAATGAAACCCATTAACAGACCGCCCCAATCGGGCTTTGCCCAGAAAACGTCAATTAGTAGGCTGACCGCAATAACGCCAATAAGGCCCACCACAACGGCTTCAATATACCGGAAGCCCTTTCGGTTTAGAAGGAGGACCAAAAACACGTCGAGCACGGTGATTAGTACTCCAGCCAGGAGGGGGAGACCAAAGAGAAGCTGCAACGCGATGGCCGAACCAATCACCTCTGCAAGATCACAGGCTGCAATTGCCAGCTCGGCGATGACCCAAAGCGCAATTCCAACTGGCCTGCTGTAATGATCACGACAGGCCTGAGCCAGATCCTTGCCGGTGACGATGCCGAGCTTTACGCACAGCCCTTGTAAAACAATGGCGATCAAGTTGCTAAGGAAGATTACGGCCAAAAGTGAATATCCAAATTTGGATCCGCCGGCCAGGTCGGTCGCCCAATTGCCCGGATCCATGTATCCCACTGCTACCATAAACCCCGGGCCGGCAAATGCCATTAACTTACGCATTGCGGATACCCCTGATGGAATTGAAATCGACCTGTGGGATTCCTCAAGGCTGTAGCCATGCTGCTCGTGGCGCCAGGCGGCGGGTGGATGGTTGTTTGGCGTCGTGTTCATTTTTCGCAATCGATTTATTTAGGTTTGCCTAAATCGCCCAAATTATAGTTTAGGTTTACCTAAATGTCAAGGCGGGTTTTCTGCTATGATCCGCTCAATGGGTGCCACAGTCCGCCGAAAGGTTGCAGTAATCATAAGCACGCTTATTTTTGCATATATCCTTTTTGAGGTATTGGATCGGATGCATATTGTGCTGTGGGTTCAAATTCCCTGGTGGGTCCTTATCCTTGTCGGCCTATTGGTATTTCTTGCCGTGGATTACCTCGTTAGTCGCATTTTTGATGTTTAGCTGATGAATCAGGCGGATAATTAGCGTCACCTATGGCACATGCAACCATGCCGGTTTGGCAGGAAGCTTCAGACCGTCAGAAAATTGAGAAGTTACATGACAAGGTTATTGACCTCTATCGACTGCTTCATGGACCCGCTATCCGGAGTCTTGTTGAGCAACTGCAGAGCCACCGAGCAATGGACGAAAAGGAAGCTGCAGATGTGCAGACGATCATTCGCGTTTGCATGGAGCATCCCGATATATTGAGCGCGACCTGTGAGGCTGGGCACGTAACCGGTTCAGCGCTAATCGTGCATCCCGCATCCGGAAACGTACTGCTAAACCGTCACAAGACCTTTAACCGGTGGATGCAATTTGGTGGGCATGCAGAAGCCGAATATGAGCCATGGCGCGTAGCGCTCCGTGAGGCGCGTGAGGAATCCCAGCTTATACAGCTCTCATTCTGTTCAGACTTTGTGCACAGCGGCGTTCCGGTGCCATTTGACGTTGATGTTCATGAAATTGCCTACAGCCGTGGCCGACCGAACCATCTTCACTTGGACGTGCGTTATTTGTTACAAACTGATCAGCCCGATTCTGCGAAGGCATCTACCGAGAGTCACACGGTTACATGGTTTGCGCGTCCCGAGCTCAATCAGCTGGACCTTGAACCAAACGTTCGCCGGATGATCACCAAGGCCGGCGTCGCTTTTCGAACGCTTGATAATTGATCCCATGAAATTGAGAAGTGAGACGGCACTAACTTTTGATGATGTGTTACTGGTTCCACAATATTCGAAAATAAAGAGTCGACATGGGGTAAATACACGCGCAAAATTCTCGCGAAACATTGAGTTGGCTGTGCCGGTTGTCTCATCGAACATGGATACGGTGACCGAGAGCGGAATGGCGATTGCCATGGCCCGGACCGGAGGAATCGGTGTCATTCACCGATTCATGACAATCGATCGTATGGCGGCTGAAGTGGCCAAAGTCAAGCGCGCGGAAAGCTTCATGGTCGATCATCCGTACAGTATTTCATTGAATTCAACTGTTGCTGATGCCCGATCCGCGCTTGCGGAGCACAATATTGGCGGACTTATGGTCTTGGGCGCCGATGATCAACTCCTTGGCATGATTACAAATCGTGATCTCATGTTTGAAAGCAACTCAGACCGTCCGGTTCACGAAGTCATGACAACCAGGGACAAATTGGTAACGGTTGGGGCAGGGACAAGCTTGGAGGATGCCCGAAGCATGTTGCACCTGCACAGAATCGAAAAACTTCCAGTTGTTCATCCCGATGGCCGGCTGCTCGGATTGATCACCGCACAGGATTTGGTCAAGATGGATATGACGACAAACGCCACCAAGGACAAACATGGACGGCTGCTTGTCGCTGCTGCCGTTGGCGTGAAAGACGAAGATATTAGCCGAGCTGATGCCTGCGTGAAGGCGGGCGCCGATGCACTCGTTGTTGATATTGCGCATGGTCATAGTGATCTTGCGCTCAATATGGTTCGACAGCTCAAGTCCATGTTTCCAACCATTGATGTGATTGGCGGCAATGTTGCGACGGGCGCGGGCGTCAATGACATGATCAGTGCAGGTGCCGATGGCGTCAAGGTCGGGGTGGGTGCCGGTTCAATCTGCATCACCAGAATCGTTACCGGCTTTGGCGTACCGCAGTTGTTTGCTATTGCAGAATGTGCAGATGCGGCGCATGGACAAGGTGTGCCAATTATTGCAGACGGTGGCATTCGTACAGGTGGCGATTTGACAAAATCACTGGCTGCTGGCGCCAGCACGGCCATGATTGGCGGCCTGCTGGCGGGTACCGATGAAAGCCCGGGTGCAACGGTAGTACGTGATGGGCGGCGCGTTAAAGTGGTGCGTGGAATGGCCTCACTTACCGCAAATATTGACCGGCAGGAAGTGGATCTGAAGCGCGAAGTAGACCCGGCAGATTGGGAGAAAGTGGTTGCAGAAGGGGTTGAAGCCATGGTTCCTGTGCGAGGACCAGCGCAAGACATCGTCTACCAGCTTGTTGGGGGGCTTCGGAGCGGAATGAGCTACGCAGGTGCGGCTTCAATTAGTGAGTTGTGGCAGAAAGCCGAATTTATTCGAATAACGTCTGCAGGCAAAAGCGAAAGCAATAGCCACGATGTGGACCGCCTATAGATACAAAAAGGGCGCGGGCAGTGGTTATGGCTTCCAATGCCCGCGTCAATTACATTGATTTACGGTTTAGGCTAATCTAATCCTGCTGCTTGGCGCGTGCAAGTAGTCCGGTTCCAACCATGACAATTCCCGCCACTAGTTGCAGGATCGATGCAATTGGAAACTGCTCCCCGCCGGTTACCGGGAGCGGGGTAGCTACGCAGACGCACGCCTGACTCCGGTCGTCATCGCCCTTGTTGGGATATTCGGCATTGCCCTGAGCGATATTGCAAACACAGCCGGTTTTCAGCGACTTGGCGACGATGGTGATATGTATCACCTCAAGGGGCTGCATGAGGTCAACGCCCCACGTTACGTTATTGCCGACTACCTGGGCAAGGCCACGTGTGGCATTTGCTGACACGAGGCTAAACGCATCGGGTACCGCGTCGCCCACGCCAACGCGTCCACATGCGGCTTGGCCGTCACAGGTTATTGAAATATCGAAGGTGACATTTGCACCCAATGCCATTGTTTGGGCACTTGCGGTCTTGCGGACTATGATGTTGGAATACGGTGGTGGAAGTGGATTCGGTGCCTGAGGTGGTACGGCTGTCGGGGGAGAAGGTGTTGGAGCCACAAGTGGGTTGTTATTCGGCGCACTTGCGCCAACGCTTTGCGGTGCCAATGCCATTCCAATCAAAGTTAATCCTGATATTACAAGTCCAAGTTTTGGAAGCGCTAGTTTCATGAAATTCTCCTGCTGTATATTTGAATCATTGGACGGACTGTTCGATTGCGTCTGATACTCTTGGTTCAGCAACTTCCTCTAGCCCGACTATCACTCATTATATTCGCCATTGGTATGACCATAACAAGTTTCTTAGTTTTCAGGCTGCACTGATGGGTATAGCTGTGTGACAGATGCAACAAAAATGAAACGTGGTTCACATAAAAATTCGCGCCAACTCGAAGTGATTGCTAGAGGAATCCTGATTTCCCGACACGGAATTCTGGCCTGTCGACCAAAGTCCCGTATCAATTGCTATCTTCCTGGAGGGCATGTTGAATTTGGCGAACCAGCCTCCCTTGCGCTTGAACGTGAAATGACGGAGGAGCTTGGCATTGCGGCCAAGGCCGGCAAGTTTCTTGGAACACACGAACAAGCGTTCCTACAGAGCGGCATCCAGCACCATGAGATTAATCTCTATTTCAAAATGACCGCGCCAGCACTTTCCAATGCCAAGGTGCTGATTTCACATGAGGACCACATCGAATTTTTTTGGCTAAAGTCTGGTGAGATGGCGGAAGTAAACTTACTGCCGGTGGTTGTAAGGAGGATGATTTTGCGTTGGACGATTGGGGAAGAAATGCAATTTGCCAGCGACGGGTTGCCAGTCATATAGAATCAACAACTAAGCCTCGGAGCAAATAGTTTTCATGATCAGCAAAGAACTTCTCGACATATTGCGGTGCCCATATTGTGTCAGCGGGCCTACGCGACAGCCCGGTGATGACCCGGGTCGATTGACGCTTTACAAGGATACTTGGTTGATCGAACCAATTCTTGGCCGAAAATATCCAATAAAAGACGGCATTCCCATCATGTTGATAGAGGAAGGTGATAAGTGGATATCTACGAAAGTTGAGGATTTGCCGGTTCTGCCACCGGCCAACTAGCACGTCGCCATACTGAGTCAATTAGATTCAGAAAATAGGTGAATGCGCCCAGTGCAACGCCTGCTTATTTGCCTGGTCGCATGCTCCGGAGTGGTGTGGTTGCTCACCGCGCAGTCGACAAAAACAAGACTGGTTGATGCCGTGGCTCTGGCCAATCCCGCGATGAACTTCGCCTATGTGCGAGTGTCCGGGACCGTGGTAAATTACCCAATTGTTGACTCGGCATCTGGTCTATTTTCCATTGTTGTGCGAGACAGAACTGGTGATATACGAATCGCCATCGTTTCATCAAGTTTAATCAAATCTCCAACCGCAATTGAGCTACCAATGCCGGGCGATCGCGTGTCAGTGGATGGCAACCTGCGTGTTCGTGAAGGCGAACCGACGATCTGGGTTCACGATCCGGCGTCAATTGAGGTTGATCATGGTGTTTCGGCCAAGATTCAGCTTGCCGGGCTTGAAGCCTTCGCACCAGGAGAAAAGATAGAGTTTGAGGCACAGATACGATCGATTCGGGAAACGGCAACTGTGCGAATTTTTTCCGTAAGGGACGGAAATGCCTCGGTTGATGTAGTGACTCCACTAAAGTTGGAGGCCTACTATGGTCGTCTTCAATCACCGGCAGTCGGCGATTGGGTTTCGATTAGTGGTGCTGTGGGCGAATATCATCAAATGCGGGAGGTTCTTACCGACGGCAGTACAGGTATCACCCGATTGCCGTTGGCGCATGAGTGGGATGTCCGATCTATTGGTGCGCTGACGCGGCCGCTAAATGGAACCTGGGTGGCGGTTTCAGGGACCGTGCGTGATGTGAAACATGTCGGATCAGCCACCAGAATTGCGATCGACGATGAACAGGCAAAGGCTTTGACGGTCGTAATGTACGAAAGTTGGCAACTGGTTCCATTTTCCAGCACGTTGCGACCGGGGGCAACGATTGCTGCCCAAGGTTTGTTGATCGCTGACCGGGGCACGGTTCCTGAGCTTAGGCCTGAGCTCCCCATCGATATTGCCCTGCGGTAATAAAACGAACGTGACTTATTGGCGATAGCGCTCGTCGACGGGTATTTGGTAACCAACGGCGAGCCGATTAGTATTATTCGCAAGAGCAATAATCGCCTTCAACTCATTCAGCATTTCTTCCGTTGCGCCCTTTGCCCGTGCAGCAGCAGTGTGGCTTGCCATGCAATATTCGCAACTATTGTTGATACTCACGGCAAGGTAGATCAGTTCTCTGACAACGGGATCAAGTTGCCCGGGTCCGCTCATTACTTCCTTCACCGATTGCCACGTCCGCTGCAAAGTTGGTGGGTGAACCGCCAGCGCCTTCCACATGTTGTTGATATAGTCGGTTTTGCGGGTCACAAGAATGTCGTCGTAAATTTCCCGAACCTTAGGTGGTGCTTCGTTGTATTCAATTAGTTTGGTGCTCATGAGTAAATTTGACCTTGTTGATGGATTCGAACAGGCTTGGCAGCAGATTCCGAATTGCAATTCCACGATGGCTGATACGATGCTTTTCAGCGGTTTCAAACTCTGCCAGGTGCAGATTTGAACCGACGGGCCTAAAAATTGGATCATACCCAAATCCGTTGGCGCCCCGTTTCTCTGTGGCGATTTCGCCTTCCACAACGCCCTCGCTCGCGAACCCGGCACCCGATGGTGCGATTGCGACAATGGCGGCTCGAAACCTGGCGGTTCTGTCATGTGGCGCAACCCCGAGAAGTTCCTTAAGAATAGCGGCACAGCCATCCTGCAGCGGGGCCCCCGTAGCGTAGCGCGCGCTCAGAAGTCCAGGGCGACCGCCGAGCGCATCCACTTCAATACCGGAGTCATCGGCCAAGACGAACGTTGTATGCACCCAATCCACGGAACCTGGCATGGCCTTGAGTGCGGCATGAAATGCGCGCGCCTTTATCTGTGCGTTCCCGAGATAAGTAAGAGCATTTTCGATGGGTTCAAGGCTTATTCCGATATCCGCTGGTGTTATCAGGGATATTTTCCGGCCTTCTATCGTTAAAATCTGGCTTATTTCTGCGTGTTTATGTTTGTTATTTGATGCGATGAGCAGGCTTGGACCTTCATTCATTTTCAGTCATCGTAGCATGTTTCCGGGATCATAGATTGCTATCGTGACGTCTGCCACGTTGGTCCCAGTAGGACCGGTTTTAATTAGGTCACCCAGGCCTTCGAAAAACGTATAACTATCGTTTGCGTCAAGGAATTGCTGCGGGTGCAGACCAAGGTTGCGCGCACGCACTACCGTAGAAGCATCAACTACTGCACCAGCGCAATCAGTCGGCCCATCGGATCCGTCGGTTGCGAGCGCAATAAGCGTGATGGTTTCCGCCTCCAATCTCCTTGCAAACAATCGTTCGATTTCCAGGGCGGCGGCGAGCGCCAACTCAGTGTTGCGACCACCTTTTCCGATACCTCGTAGCGTTACGGTTGTTTCACCGCCATATATACGACAAAGCGGCATGTTGCCGCCCGTGCTGACAATTTGTTCCATCAAATCCTGGATTATGACTTGACCAACCATGCGCGCTTCACCACTTAATGTCGTTGTAACTATTTCCGCGCAATTTGGAATGAAACGGTTGAGCAAGTTTTGGGCGCCTTCGCACGCAAGTTTGTTGTTGGCGATGATGAAATTCTGGATACGTTGCGATTCAGGTAAATAAGTCAATCCAGATGCAATGACGTCGAGCGGGTCGCCAATAACATCGGAAAGAATCAATCCTATGATAGGTGCGGGTGCACTCATGCGGGCAAAGCCACCCGCCTTGAGTCGATCTAGCCTGCCGCGAATGTTATTTAATTCTGCGATGTCCGCACCGGACCGCAATAATGCGTCATTGATTGCTTGGATGGATCCAAGCGAAATGCCGGCATGCGGCGCAACCATTAACGCACTTGCGCCACCGCTTATACATGCAATTACAAGTGTGCCGGCGCTGATATCAGACAAAGCTGCGCACACCTGCTCGCCAGCCTCGGCGCTACGCGCGTCCGGTGTTGGATGGCCAGTCACCATCGCATGGACAACATGATGTGGGTAATTCGACGTGGGTATCCGACCGTGGATAGATTTGGTCACGATCCATTGCTCTACAGCTAGGTCATGCAACAGGTCTGATACGGCCAGGGCCATGGCGGGTGCAGCCTTGCCAATTGCGAATAAGAGTATTTTTGAATATTCCCCGAGATCATACGAATTTAGTCCGACGTGGAACACACTGCCCCGTCTGGCACATACTCGGTGGATTGCAGCCTCGGGTCGCACGGCACCCCCGGTGGCGTTTATTAATGCTCGCACTAGTTCGGAAATGGCCAAGATGGAGTCATTATGCTCACAATGTGCCACGCTTGGATAGGTAAGTGAATGTTGGCTGCGAATAGCCGGTGTTTCCATGCGGGTTCGGCTTATCCCGGACCGGGTAGTTCTTGTCAATTCTTACTGAGGGCAATTAGAGTATTTCTGCGGCTGCTTTACAATCGCAGGGCTTGGGCGTCGTGGCGCTAGATGTGGTTGTTGGTGTGACTGTTATTGTCCAGGCAGGTGTTGATTTGGAACCATTGCAGATGATGTGGCTGCGTTCAAACTATGAATAAGTCCGTTTTGATTGTTTTTGGCGGTTGGCTGGGGCACCAGCCCAAGGAAGTTAGTGCGGTTTTGGCGGAAGCCATGCAACGCGAACAATTTCGGGTTGAGATGCGCGATTCTCTGGAAGCATTTGCGGACACTGAACTGTTGGGTAGACAAAGTGTTATCGTCCCAATATGGACCATGGATAACACCATAACAAAGGAACAATGTGGTGGTCTGCTGTCCGCAGTTCGGAATGGAGTTGGTATTGCCGGCTGTCACGGTGGGATGTGTGATGCCTTTCGTAACGAAACGGAATATCAGTTTATGACTGGCGGGCAATGGGTGGCTCATCCCGGCAACGATGGGCGCTTGTATACCGTGAATATTATTGATGACAATGCAATCACAAGCTCATTGTCGGATTTTGACGTGCGGACCGAAAAATACTATATGCACGTTGATCCCGCGATAAGAGTCCATGCGACCACGACATTTGAAGACTATGAGGATGCCGTAATGCCTGTAACCTGGACCAAAACCTATGGAAAAGGTCGGGTTTTCTATACTTCTCTCGGTCACCAGGCAAACATTGTTGCAATGCCTCAAACGCTGCACATGTTGACCCGGGGGATTCGGTGGGCGGCAGGTGAATGGCAAACCAATATTGGTCTACCGTTTGCACAGGCTTACAAGCGATCGCCCCTGCGCTAGCTCCGCGCTTGTGTTAGCATTCCGACTCATGCGATATCGCCTGCATAAGCTGATCGCGGCGAGCATAGGCTCACGGCAAATTGAGGAACTGGATCGCGGACCCACCTGGCTGGATGAGGAATTGCAGGTCGAATACATCCGCGGTAAGCTGATATTTACGCGAACTGCCGACAGAGTGCTGCTGGAAGGAACGCTTGCAAGTGCAACGACCGTGCAATGCGGTCGATCGCTCGAGTTGTTTGTGCTGCCGTTAACTGTGCCATTGGATGACGTTGAGCTTGTTATCCACGGCGTCATGTTGCCGGCGACAGAAGACATTTCGGACAAGCCAAAAATAGACAAGGAATATTGGGTTGATTTGACTGAGACCATCCGTGAGGCAATCATCACCTCAATACCCATCAATCCTGTTTCGCCAAAATATCTGGAATCGACGGCACTGGCAGGGCTCGTAGCCAATCAATTAGGCGACGAGGATTCCGATTGGCTGACAATTCGTTGGGCCAACGAAGATCATGACCAAGTTAACTGACGAGGATCAGATTCTCTCCGCCCTTTTCATTAAGGCAGAAACCCAGGGATTTCTGCTCATTGATGACGTGCTTGAGCAGCTTGGTGAGGGCGAGGACACGCCGGAAAATATTGATCAGATTGTGCTGGCGTTGGCTGAAGGTAACGTAAAAATCTCAGATCCTGCGCTCGACGAGGAAGAGCACGAGGATGAAGAAGAGGACGATGAAGAAGATGCCCGGCAACCCCTGATCGGGCCGGACGACAACATTGCGATTTATCTTCGCGAAATGGGTAGGGTTCCGCTGCTTTCTGGCGCTGAAGAAATGGACATCGCGAGGCGCATGGTCCGTGGGCAACGCGCACAAGAACAACTCGCGGCCGATACAGAACGGCGGGAAAGTTCTGAACACGGAGAAAGACGCCTGCTCGAGGGATATGTTGCTGACAGCATTTTGGCCCGTGAACACCTTATCAAGGCGAATACGCGTCTTGTCATTAGCATTGCAAAGAAGTATATGGCGCGTGGCGTTCCCTTTCTCGATCTAATTCAAGAGGGAAATCTGGGGCTGATAAAGGCCGTGGAAAAATATAATCACGCGCTTGGCTTCCGGTTTAGCACCTATGCGACGTGGTGGATTCGACAAACCATTACACGTGCGATTGCCGATCAGGCACGCACCATTCGCGTGCCAGTTCATATGACCGAGCGCATTCGCAAGTTGTATAAGAGCGCCCACGACCTCGAACAGGCGTTGGGTCGAAAACCTACCAACGACGAACTGGCGCGAGATATGCAGACCGATTTGGAGGAGGTGGAATGGATGCTTAAGGTAAGCTGGCAGCCACTATCCCTTGAACAGCCGGTCAGTGACGAGGAAGAGACGGAATTTGGCGCATTTATTGTGGATGACACGGCTCCGTCACCGCACCAAATGGTTGCTGAGACTATGTTGCGGGAAAAGATCGAAGAGGTTCTCAACACCCTTACCCCGCGTGAGCAGCGCGTTCTGCGTTTACGCTACGGCTTGGTGAATGGGCGGCCTCATACTTTGGAGGAAGTCGGTCAAAAATTTGGTCTGACCCGTGAACGCATTCGGCAGATCGAAATTCAAGCCATTCGAAGACTTCGGCAACCAAGGCAAAGTGTTCAGTTGCGTGACTACCTGGCGACATGAGCAAATCGGTTTGCTTTGGCAAATCCAAAGTCCGATGCCAGTACTTGGTTTACGAAATTCAACGCTAGATTTAGAAGGGGAAATTATGAAAATGTTAAATTAGCGATGAATGGGCGATTGGGAGTGCTAATTTGCGCGCTCATGGTCGCATCGTGCAGCAAGCCTGCACAACCAACGGCTGCGCCTGCGCCAGTTGCACCAACGCAAATCCCACAATTGCCATCGGCCGAAGTAAAAGTAGCAGATGTAGCTATACCTACGGAAGCTCCCAAGCCCACAATAGCACCTACCGTTCCGCCTACTCCAACAGCCAAGCCAAAGAGCGTGATTAAGTTGGCCGAAAATCCGTGGGCAGGTTCCACAGTCAACGTATACGTTGCCAAGCAAATTATTGAGCAAAAGCTCGGTTACAAAGTCGAGATCGTGACGATTGATGAGAATGCCCAGTTCCCGGCGTTGAGTAACAATGAGCTGAGCGCAAGCTTGGAAGTGTGGCCAAGCGGGCATGCCGAGGATGAGGACAAATTTATTACCAAGGCCAAGACTGTTGAGCGAATTGGTGATCTGGGTATCGTCGGGGAAATTGGCTGGTATCTACCAACGTACATGACCAAAGACAAGCCCGAGCTTGCAACGTGGGAGGGAGTTAAAAAGAATGCCACGCTATTCAAGAGCGCTGAGACGGGAAATCGCGGAAGATTCCTGCTTGGCGATCCGAGCTGGGTATCTTATGACGATGCCATCATTTAGAATCTTGGTCTTGATTTTCGCGTGGTGAATGCTGGAAGCGAAGAGGCCCTGTTGGCGTCGCTTGACAAGGCCTATGCAGCTCAGAAGCCCATATTGTTCTATTACTGGACGGCGCACGAACTGCATTCCAAATATGATTTGACTCGGGTCACGCTTCCAGACTACACTGAAGCGTGTGGAAAACTGGCGGGCGACAAAGCCACCGCCGGCAAAGTTAACTGCGATTACCCGCCTGATGTTCTGTATAAAGTGGCATTCGTGAAATTGAAAACCGAGGCCCCAGATGTGTATGCCATGCTCAAGAAGATGAGTTATACCGAAAAAGATCAGATTTCCATGGCAGGAGCGATTGCGTTTGGGAAAAAGGATCCTGCTTCAGTGGCAAAAGACTGGGTTGGCAAAACCCAGCGGTGTGGAATGCCTGGTTGACACCTTAAATTGACCAGATCATTGAGCGCGTTTAGCTTCTAAGTGTTCGTCGCCTGATTTTGTTGTGCGTGGCCAAGCTGATCGTTCGCAACCTCTGGAAGGTCTTCGGAGCAAAGCCAGAAAAAGGCATGGCGGCTGTGATAGCTGGGCAGGAACTAGTTGGCCACCCGGCCGCAGTGGCGGACGTTTCGTTTGAGGTTGCGAGTGGTGGAACGTTTGTGATCATGGGGCTCAGTGGCAGTGGAAAGAGCACCCTTGTCCGTTGTCTCTCCAGGCAGACACAGGCTACGTCAGGCGAGGTGTGGCTTGACGAAGCAAATGTGATTGCTATGGATGATCGCGCGTTGCGTGAATTGCGGCGTCACAAAATGAGCATGGTGTTTCAGAATTTTGGATTGTTGCCACACCGAACCGTACTCGATAACGTTGGCTTCGGTTTGGAAGTACGAGGCGTCAATCGCTCTGCAAAGGGAAAGTAAGGCAATGGAAATCATTGATGTGGTTGGCCTGAAAGGTTGGGATCGATATAAGCCAAACCAGCCGAGTGGTGGCATGCAACAGCGTGTTGGCCTGGCGCGCGCTTGCCGTGAATCCGGAATTAATGCTGTTTGATGAGCCGTTTAGCGCGCTTGATCCGCTGATACGGGCGGAACTTCAGGACGAATTGCTCCGGCTACAAGCGACGCTTAAGAAAACTAGCGTGTTTATCACGCACGATTTTAGTGAGGCGTTGCGCATAGGCGACCGTGTTGCAATAATGAAGGATGGGAGGTTCGTTCAAATCGGTACGCCAGAGCAACTTTTGCTTTACCCAGAATCGAGCTATGTTCGTGCGTTTGTCAAGGATGCTCCACGAATTCGCGTTCTTACCGCAGGGTCCATCATGACGGCCGTACGTCATCGTGATACGGAAAGCTGCACTCCTCGGGTTGATTCGACTGCCAGTCTTGAGTCGATAGTGCCACAGATATCAACTTGTGACCGTGCCGTGCAAGTCACAAATTCAGTGGGTGCCGTTGTCGGTGAGATCGATCGAGCGACATTCATTTCGGCACTTGTTCGCAGCTAGGCCAATGTCAGAACAGACCGGCGGAGCGTGGCGTGTGTCTCGCCAGCATGCGGCGCACCTCGCATTTTGGACTGCGGTGGTTGCGGTAGCGTTGGTGCTCGCAACCTATTTGCCGGATGTTTTTCTGCGATTTCCGGACAGATGGAACATTGGTCTGCGGATTTTTTTAGATGGACTTCAGGATTGGATCATCGCCAACCGAGCGCTACATCCTGTGTTTGTGTTTGGGTTTGATCCGCTAAGCCATACTATTGACACCATAGTTCGCAGTTTGGAATCAGGGTTAATGAACACACCCTAGCTTACGCTGAGGACGATCATAGTCGCCCTGGGTTTGTTAATTTCCGGACGAAAACTGGCATTCATTTGCGGGGCGAGTTTGCTCTTTCTGAGCCTGCTTGGACTGCGGGAGCAAAGTATTCAAACCATGGCACTGATCATCTGTGCAGTTGGGTTCTCCCTGCTAATCGGCTTGCCGCTGGGCGTGCTAGCCGGGTTAAGCAATCCATTTGACAAGGTTATGCAACCAGTGCTCGACACGATGCAGACGTTACCGGCGTTTGTTTACCTTCTGCCCGTGGTGCTGTTCTTTGGAATCGCCCGCGTGCCCGCCGTTAGTGCAACCGTGATTTATGCAGTTCCGCCCCTGATCAGGCTAATAAGCCACGGTATTCGAGCCGTGCCGTTCGCCCCGGTAGAAAGTGCGCGTGCATTTGGCGCCACCTGGAGGCAGGTGCTTGTCAAGGTTCAAATGCCATTGGCCTTGCCCTCCGTCCTTGCGGGAGCTAGCCAATGCATCATGATGTCACTGGGTATGGTGGTAATTGCGGCAATGGTGGGAGCTGGAGGCTTGGGCCGTGAGGTATATGTGAGTATGCAACGCCTCCAGGTGGGCCAGGCCTTTGAGGCCGGCCTTGCGATTGTGTTTCTGGCGATTATGCTGGATCGGTTTGGCGAGGCAATTGCACACAGTGATTTCGCCGGCAGGGCGCTTCGTTGGAGGTGGCGCGCCAATTGGATGGCTTTTTTGATGCTTTTGTTCCTCGGCATTTTATCGGCGGTTGGAATTGGAGCCGCATTTGGGGATGTTCGCCTTTCGATGTCGGCTCCGGTTGATAACGCACTTGAGTGGGTTCGCGATAATCTTGGATCCATCACTGCACCTGTCAGCGACGGCTTGACGCTCGGTTTACTCAATCCATTGCGGGACTTATTGACTGATTTTGTTCCCTGGCCAGTGATCGTTATCGCCATATCGGCTATTGCGCATATAAGCTCAGGATGGAAACTTAGCCTGCAGACTATGACTGGAATGATAGTGATTGGATTGCTGGGAATGTGGGAGCCTGCCATGGATACGCCAAGCCAAATTCTTGGCGCAATTCCCCTTGCAGCCGCCATTGCATTTGGAATAGGTCTTTTGTCATCACAGTTCCGTTTGCTTCGTATGATAGCAAGACCAGTCAACGATTTTTTGCAAACGATTCCTCCATTTGTCTATCTGGTTCCGGTTATTATGTTGTTTGATGTTGGTCGGGTGCCAGGTCTTATTGCTTCGGTGCTTTATGCAATTCCCGTTGGAATTAAGCTGGTTGAGCTTGGCATCCTTGGCGTGCCAGACACAGTTGTAGACGCGGCGCGCGCGTTTGGCACGACGAGATGGCAGATGGTGTCCAAGATACAAGTTCCGCTTGCCCGCGCAAGCCTGCTTCTAGGATTGAATCAAATGATCCTGCTGATTTTGGCCATGGTTGTAATTTCCGGCATGGTTGGCGGTGCCGGGCTTGGCCTTGAGGCAGTCACGGGGCTTGCGAAGAGCCAAACGGGGCGTGGCATCGAAGCTGGAATCAGCATTATGCGTCTTGCGATTATTCTGGACCGACTCACACAGGCATGGGCTGGCAAGGGACGATAGAACCCGACTTATCGATCAATTCCATGATTCCAGTCTTCTTCAAAGGTGTCCATCACGCGTTGAATCCCCACGCGATCATCAAGAATTAGTCCGAGTTCGCGGTTGAAGTCAAGTGATGCAGTCGATATATTCTGTGATCCAATGAACATAAGTTCCGAATCCGCCAGAATCATCTTGGCGTGCACATAGTGGGTCTTTAGATAGCGCACCAAAACACCGCCGCGTTGTAGTTCGTCAAGACCCTGCTTGTTTGCATCCTGATCCGGCCGGCTGGGTGGCGAAATAAGGAGTCGGACGCGGACGCCTCGCTTGACCGCATTGGACAGTTCCAGCTCAATTGCCTGATCCGTGGTGGTCTCGGAATATAACGACAGCGTGGTGTGCGCTCCATGGATAACAGAAGTCCATCGTGACCTGGCATTATTTGGGCTCCAAACCAGCCGCTCACTATGTGGGTTAAATGATGTTCGGTTCCAATCTGCGTTGAATTGCACGACCATTTCAGCAACATCGTCAGGCTGGTCATATAGCAGACCAAACTCGCGGTTGCCCTTAAATGCGCTGCGGGTGATGTTCGGAGTAAGTATGAGCGCCGTGTCGTCAACCACGAATGTCTTCTGATGCGTCAGTCGAAACGCAGGATTCGTCTGTCGGACTAAAATCCCGGCTTCATCAAGCTTGGATATGGCCAATTTGTTATTGTCGACACCACCAAGTGCACCCGCTTCAACCATCGCGCGCACTTCAGCACCATTGTGCTTTGCAACAGCGAGTGCATCCACAATTCTCAGGTCTGTTATTAGATACATCGTCATAAAAACCCGCTTTTTAGCGGCCGACACACGAGAATAAATCACTTGCTCGCCATCTTCAGGCAACACAAAAATCTGAGCAGAATGTGCGGCCTCAACCCGCTTGATTTCCT
>JANXLU010000065.1 GCA_025354985.1 Chloroflexota bacterium | reverse complement strand
CCACTCGCATCCGTCACGCCCGTGTGGGTCACCCCATACGTGTCCGTGATCACCACGTTCACCCCGCTCGCACGCGTATCGTTGGTCGGGCTGAATGTGCCGTTCCCATCCACATCCGCGTAGACAAACCCGATGATCGTCGACGGATTGAAGAACCCGTTGTTTTGCTCAAACGTCGTGATTCCGGCCGTCACCGTCACCGGTGTCGGATCGGTTCCCTGCGTCTGCACGCCGGGCGGAGGATTCACAATGTCCACAACTGCCAGCCCGGCGGGTATGCCGGTGGCCGTGTACGCGCCCGTGGCGCTCGTGGTCACCGTGTGTGGCGCGCCAAACTTGTCGGTTATCACAATCGTGACACCAACCGCAGGCGCGTCGATGCCCGGATTGAACACACCGTTGTTGTTCGAATCCACATACACCGTGCCCGTGATCGTGCCACCCAGGAAGTAACCGTTGTTCTCCTCGGTCACCGTCACTCCGCCGATCGCGGTCACCGGCGTCGGGTCGGTCCCCTGCGTCTGCACGCCAGCCGGCGGGTTGATCAGGTCAACCGTCGCGGTCCCGACGGGCACATTCGTAATCGTAAACCAGCCGCTCGCGTCGGTCACGCCCGTATGGGTCACCCCAAACGTGTCGGTGATCACCACGTTCACGCCGCTCGCCCGCGTATCGTTCGTCGGGCTGAACGTCCCGTTCCCGTCCAAATCAGCATATACAAACCCGATGATCGTCGACGGGTTGAAGAACCCGTTGTTCTGCTCAAACGTTGTCTGACCGGGCGTCACGGTGACACCGAAGGTTGGATTGTTGCCCTGCGTCTGCACGCCCGGTGGTGGCGTAATCAAATTCACCGAGGCATTGCCTGGAGCAACACCCGTAACGGTGTAGAACCCTGAAGCATCCGTAAAGGTTGTATACGTCCCGTTGTAGGCATCCGTAACCTGCACCTGAACGAGATTGGCGGGCGTGTCAGTACCCGGGTTGAACACACCGTTGTTGTTGACATCGACATACACGAACCCGGTGATCGTGCCACCCAGGAAGAAGCCATTGTTCTCCTCAAAGGTCGTCAGACCAGAGGTGACCGTAATTCCAGGTGTTGGATCGGTACCTTGTGTCTGTACACCGGCCGGAGGATTAATGAGATCAACCGTCACCGTCGAGCTGGCGACGTTGGTCACGGTGTAATAGCCATTCACATCCGTGGTGGTCGTCAGAACCCTGCCATAGGAATCTGTGATGATCACGGTAACCAATGGCGCCGGCGAATCAAAGACATTAAACAAGTGGTTTCCGTCAACGTCCTTGTAAACGAATCCCCATAGTGTGCCAAATTGCCGGTATCCATCCAACCCGGCGTTGACCGTCGTCGCGGCCAACACGCCCACCGGGCTTGGATCCGTCCCCACCGTCTGGGTCACCCCGGCCGGCAGGGTGCTGTTCACCACATCCACCGTCGCCGTCCCCGCCGGCAGGTTCGTTCCGGTATACACACCGTTCGCGTCCGTCGTCACCGTGATCGGACTCCCGACCACCGGCGTAATCACCACGCTCACACCGGGCAGGCCCTCACCCGGATCAACCACGCCATTGCCGTTGGTATCCATGAACACCGTGCCGGTCACCGTGCCGATTCCGGTTATGGGCGTCGTTACGGTCGCGGTATTGTTGACCGTGTTCGTCTCCGGTGTCGTCGTCGTCACCGCTGCCGTATTGACGAGTGCGCCTTGCGCGCTCGCGCTCACCGTCACCACCACGGTCACCGTCGCCACCTGTCCCGTCGCCAGCGTGCCCGGCGTCCATGTCAAGGGCGACAACGTCGCCGGCGCCGGCACCGAGCTCGCAAATGTCGCGAACCCTGGCAAGGCGTCCGTCACCACCACCGAGTAGGCCGTGCCCACCCCGATGTTCGTCACCACGATCGTATACGTCAGTTTCAGACCCGCCGTGATCACGTTACTACTCGCAACCTTTGTCACCACCAAGTCCGCCGGCGGCTGGTAGCCATCGCTTCCCGCGTTGGCCGTCGCGCCGTTTACCACCACCACCGGGCTGGGATCCGTGCCCGCCGTCTGGGTCACTCCGGGTGGCAATGTGCTGTTCACCACGTCCACGCTCGCCAGCCCACCTGGCAGACCCGTCGCGGTATATACCCCGCTCGCATTGGTCGTCACCGTCACCGGCACACCGGTCGATGGCGTGATCAACACGCTCACCCCGCCAATCCCCGGCTCGCCCGGCCCCTGCACGCCGTTCCCATCCACATCCAGGAACACCGTCCCGGTCACTGTCCCAGGCGCAAAGAACCCGTTGTTCTCCTCAAACGTCGTGATCCCGCCCGTCGCCGTGATGGCCGTCGGATCCGTCCCCTGCGTCTGGCCGCCCGGCGGTGGGTTGAGCAAATCAACCGTCGCCGTGCCGGATGGAACACCCGTCACCGTAAAGTAGCCGCTCGCATCCGTCACACCCGTCCGCGTCACCCCGTTTGTGGATGTGATCAACACATTCACACCGCTGCTCGCCGTGTCCGTCACCGGGTCATACACGCCGTTCCCGTTCAGGTCGCGATATACAAAGCCCGTCACCGTCCCCGGGTTGAAGTAGCCGTTGTTCTCCTCAAACACCGTCTGGTTGCCCACCACGATCACATTCGTCGGGTCGCTCCCCTGTGTCTGCGCCCCCGCCGGCGGGTTGATCAGGTCGACTTTCGCCGTCCCGCTCGTCACACCCGTCGCGGTGTAGAAGCCCCCGCCCGTGGTCAGCACCGTCTGCGTCAGCCCGGCGGCATCCGTAATCAACACCGTCACGCCCACCGCAACCGTATCGCCCGCGTCAAACACCCCGTTGCCGTTGTTGTCGGCATATACAAATCCATACACCGTGCCAAGCTGCCGGTATCCATCCAACCCGGCGTTGACCGTCGTCGCGGCCAACACGCCCACCGGGCTTGGATCCGTCCCCACCGTCTGGGTCACCCCGGGCGGTAGGGTGCTGTTCACCACATCCACCGTCGCCGTTCCCGCCGGCAGGTTCGTTCCGGTATACACACCGTTCGCGTCCGTTGTCACCGTGATCGGACTCCCGGCCACCGGCGTAATCACCACGCTCACACCGGGCAGACCTTCACCCGGATCAACCACGCCATTGCCGTTGGTATCCATGAACACCGTCCCGGTCACGACGCCCAGCGAAAGCAATGAGGTGGTCTGTACATACGTGTTGTTGAGCGGTGTCGTTTCAGGTGTTGTGGTCGTAACGCCCGCGGTATTCGTCAGTGTGCCCTGCGCTTGGGCGCTTACCGTTACCACCAACGTAATCGTGGCCACCTGTCCGGGTATCAACGTCCCCACTGACCAGGTCAGCGGCGTAGTCGTTGCCGGTGCCGGTACGGAGCTCTTAAACGTGGTCGAAACAGACAACGCATCGGATACCACCGTGTTGTACGCCACGCCGGGGCCATTGTTTGTAATAACAATCGAATAGGTCAACAAACCACCCGGTGCCACCGGATCAACGAGGTCGGTTTTGACCAGAACCAGATCAACCGGAGTGAGCGTCAGCTCAAAGTCCCGTCCGGTAATCAACTGGCCAATTCCAAGGGCGATGGGTCCGATCGAGCTTGGATCACTACCGTCGCGGTCCGCAAGGCTCACATAGCCGGCCGGGTTGATCTTGGTAACCACATAATTGCCGGGCAACAGGCCGGTGAACAGATACGTGCCGGAGACGCTGGTCGTCGTCGTAAAGTACACGTCATCCACCGTGCCCAGGAAGCCATCCGCCCCGGCGAATTGCAGGGTGATCGTCACACCCGAAACAACGGTCTCCGTGGGTGGTTCTGCAATGCCGTTGCCATTCACGTTCCCAGCCACCACCGTGCCGCTGATCCCGGCGGGAACAAACGCCTCACCAAAGTTTTGGTTGGGTGTGTTGGCAATAATATTTGTCAAGGTCAACAGAGCCGGTGTGGTGGCGGCATATCCGGTCGGGATCGTGGCCGGATCCACGTAGATCGCGACATTACTGCCGGATGGGATGCCCGTGACCGTGTAGTTGCCATTCGCATCGACGGGCACGCTCACCACGATTGGAGAACCTCCCGACGGCGTAAAGACCACGATCACCGACACCCCACCGCGCAGGCCCGGATCGGTGCCGTCCACCACGCCAATGGTGCCCGTCGTGTCGCTGACAACCCGACCAGTAACGGTAAACACCGGCGTCAGCCCGCGGAAGCCAAAGTCCGCGGTTGTTATCTGCTGCGAAGCGGCCAGGTTGATCGTCGTGATCACCGGGGTCGTATTCAGCGGATAAACAGGCGGAATCGTTGCGGTATCAACGGTCACGCTATAGGTGCCCGCGGGCAACCCAATGAACAAATAGGTGCCGATCGGACCGGTCGATTGCGCGGACAGCAGCGTGCCACTCTGATACAACGATACCGTTGCATTGGCAATCCCCAGCTCTCCCGCATCCGTGCGTCCGTTGTTGTTGCCGTCCACAAACACGGTGTCGCCGATCGAACCATTAAAGTCGCGACCAAAATCAACCACCTTGGTTTGGCCATTCACCAGATCAAACGTCTGGCTGCTTGGCGTGGTTTGAAGTGGATAAAGCGCCAACACCGGGCTGGCCGTGTTGTAGGTAACCGTGTATTTTCCGGCAGCCACCGGTGGAAATACATAGGAGCCATCCGCCGCAGTGGAAGTAGTAATTGCCACGCCACTAGGCAGTGTCAACGTCACCACTACGCCAGGGAATCCCGTCAATTCGTTCAGGTCCTTGGCCCCGCTTGAATTTTCGTCATAGAAGAGTGTGCCCTGAACCTGTGCACCGGCAGCAAAGCCGAAATCGGCCTGCAAATAGGTCTGGGCCGAGGCCAGGGTAATCGCACGGCTATCCGGCGTCGTTGGCAGCATGATGTTTAGCGAACCGGCCAAAACACCAGATGAGGCGGGCGCGGGTATCGCCTGACCCTCGGCCTCCACCACATATTTTCCGGGTGGCAGGTTGCCAAATAGATATGCGCCGGATGAGGTTGTCGACAACACCACGCTCAGAATCGGCTCGCCAATATCAAACACACCGTTGCCGTTTGAATCGTAATACAGCTCCAGTGCCGCGCCCGGGGCGCCGAATTCATCGGTCAGGTTGTTCTGAATACCATCCGCGGATGTGTCATACCAAACATAGTCGCCGATCGCACCGCTCCAATTGAAGCCGAAGTCCGCGGTTGTGACTATTTGCCCGGCCGCCAACGCGACCGGACGCGTGACGACCGTGCCCACTGTCGGGGTCATCGCGGCGCCGATAGTCGTCGTTACCGCCGGGTCAAAGCTCGAGGTCACAACGCTGGTCCGGTCAACGACCACAAGATAATTTGCCGCGTTGAGATTGGTAAACACATAGGTACCGTTGATATCGGTCTGGGTGGACTGAAACAACGGCTCGCCTACGTCCACGATTCCGTTGTTGTTTAGGTCGTTATACAGGTTGACCGTGACACCCGGGAGTGCGATTTCGTACTTGTTGAGTGCCGGGTCGGGATTGAAAATGCCATCGTTGTTGGCGTCCAGCCACACCGTGTCACCGATGCTCCCGACAGCGGGCGGGCGCAACCCGAAATCTGCGGTCGAAATGGTCTGCCCGGCCGCCAACGCATATGTCAGGACGACGGATGTCGTGGGCAGAAAACCGGTTGGCGCGGTGGCCAGGTCATAGGTCACCGTATAGTTGCTGGCAGCCAGATTGCCAAACAAATACTTGCCGGTGAAGTCTGTGGTGGCGGTGACGATCGCGCCAGTCGAGCGGGTGAGCGTGACCACGACGTTGGGGATGCCCGGCTCGCCCGGATCCTGCAGACCATTGCCGTTCAGGTCGGCCCACACAAAATCACCGATGTTGGCTCCAAGTGCGGTTATCGCAATGTTGCTTGAATTCGGCCCGATAGAACCACTGCCATCTAAAAACACGGCCTGGTTCTCGACCAGCCCAACCGCTGTCGGGCTCAACACCCGGAGCGTCATGGTGATGGCCGGGACGACGATGACGCTTTGTGAGGTCGCAATGGGCCAAACCTGGGTGGAAGGCAGCGTGCCCGTCGCCTGCGCGCTAAAGGTTATGTTGGCCGCGCGGGTGGTCGCGGTCAGGGTGCAGGCCCAGCTAAACGACGTGGTGGTGCCACTGATCACCGTTGCGCTGCCGGGCTGCGGTCCGGTGCACGTGGCTGAACCACCAGCCAGGGCGGTGTCAGAAATCGTCAACGGTCCCGGGACCACATTCGAGATTGTTGCATCAGCATACAGACCCATGGTCAGGGTCATCTTCTGCCCGCTGGAGACAAACCCATCGCTGATATCCAGCGAGTTTTGCTTGCCCACTTTTGCCGATCCGGCCACAAACGCCAGCGCGCCGCCTTGCGCAATTTGGGCCAGCGCGGAAGACATGGATTTCCAGGTATTGGCGACCGGATCGTAGCGCCAAAAGTTTGTTGTCTTGTTGCCGCCAAATGCGTAGATAAAGGTGCCATCGGTGGTCAGTGCCGCGCCATCCTTGACCTTTGCGGGCGCGGCAGCCATCGTAGACCACGAATTGGTCGCAATGTTATAACGCCAGAAGGTCGTCAGATTGTTGCCTGCAAAGGCATAAATATACGGGCTCAGGTAAACCAGCGCCCCACCAGCCTGCACGTTGGCGGGTGTCTTCGCCAGCGTAGTCCAGGAGTTGGTCGCCGGCGAATAGCCAAAGAAGGCCGGTTTGCCGTTCCCCTGCAGCGCAAACACGGTTGTGCCGTCCGTGGCCAGGGCGCCACCAGCGTTCACATTTTGAGACAGCGATGCCGCGTTCGCCCATGTATTTGAGGCGATGGTATATGTAAAGAACCCCTTCTTGCCGTTCCCCTGCAGCGCATAGATGATGCCACCAATGCGGGCCAGACCGGCGCCATATTCTGTGCCCTGGGGCAGCGTCGCACGGCTTGTCCAGGCGTCCGTAACCTGACTGTATCGATCGAATTCTGTCTTTTTGTTGCCGGGCATGCCATATACCTGGGCCGAAACGATGTTGCCATCCCACACCAACGCGCCACCCTGGTTCACGTTCGCGGAGAACGCGGTTGGCGCTGCCTGCCAGGTATCCGTAAGAACATAATACTGATCAAAAAGCTTGGTGTTGTTGCCCTCAAGCGCATAAATAACAGATGCCGAACCCGCCCCGACCGCGACACCATCGACATTGGGAACGGTGCTGCCCAGGTTCCATGTGACAACGCTGTTGCTGCCGTTCTTGCTGACCAGCAGACTATTCGATTGCCCGGCAATAAATGGATAGTCAACACCCGCCACAAATCCGTTTGCGTCGCCCATGAAGGTGAATTCGCCGGTCGTGTTCACCGTGCACGTAAAGACGATCGATTGCGACGAGGCGCCCGAAAAGGTGAAGGGACCAGGCGGAACGGCATTGCCGCAGGTTACATCTCCGCCTTGAGGCGTTAATGCTGGCACCACGCCGGTAATAGTTGAACCCGAGGACGATGTAATCCGCATCGTGACGGTGACGGTACTGCCGGGTTTGGTGGTCGTTGGCGCAACGGTCACTGAAATCCCGGTGGAGAACGTGGTTTGATCGTCAATTCCAAGGATCAGCGGCGAGGACACATACGGCCCAAACGTGGCGCCTGCGCTTGCGGTAACAAAGCTGGTGCCGGGCGGCAATGGGTCGTTGATGGTGACCCCACTCAGAAGTGCATTGCCGTCGTACCCGGCGGTAATCGTATAGATCAGGGTGTCGCTAAAGTTGGCGGTGCCACGGTTCACCTGTTTGGAGATCACCAGTGCCAGCGGGAAATCCGCAGTAGTCACATTCTGACCGGCCGCCAGCGTCACCGGGATGTTGATAATACCGGCGGCATACGCCGACGGAATGGCTGGATCGTTTGGATCCATGGTGACAATATAGTTGCCCGGTCCCAGGTTGCCAAACGTATACGCGCCGGTAATGCTGGTCGTCGCGGTGGTCACCAACACATCTCCGATGCCGTCGTTGTTGGTGTCCAAATACAGACTCACCACGATACCCGGGACACCAGTCTCGCCTGCGCCGCACAACAAATCAGCATTCGCATCCAGGCACACCGTGTCGCCGATGGAACCGGGAACCACGGCCCAGAAACCAAAATCCGCCGTCAGGACCGGGGTCGCGCTCAGATTGGGGACGCCAAACTGCGCCGGAGTGGTTGAAATAAATGAGTTGGGGTTGAAGAACGTCGTTAGATCCGGATCGGTGGCATCCACCTTTGCGATATAGCTGAGTCCAGTCGCCAGACCGGTGAAGGTATACAGACCCGATGCATTTGTCGTGGTTGTGACTATTTTCAGGTCACCGCTGTCGATCACGCCGTTGCCATTTGTGTCCTCGTAGAGAAAAACGGTGACGTTTGGAATATTGGCATCCGGGCCATTGAATACGCCGTCTTTGCCAACGTCGTTAAAGACCTGATCGCCGATGACACCAACCCCACCCGGGCGCAAACCAAAGTCTGCCGTCGTGATCACCGTGCTTATCCCCAACACATAGGTCGCCGAACCATCCAGTGGTCCAACCGGATCGCCGGTTACGGTATATCCGGCGGGAACGCCAACCGTGACCGTGTATGTGCCGGCGCCCAACCCGTTAAACAGGTAATTTCCATTGGCATCCGTCGTGCGCGTGATCGTCCCGCCCACTGAATTGGTAAGCGTCACCACGATGCCCGGTGCACCTTCTTCGCCCGGGTCTTGCACGCCGTTGCCGTTCCAATCCCGCCAGACCGTATCGCCGATCGAGGAACTCGCCACCGCCACGCAGGCCACACCGGCGACTTTGTCGAGCGTTGCGCCATAGGCTGTGTCAAAACTATTGCAATAGGAACCGGCGGTGGTGCTCGCGCCCACCTGCGCCGTAAACACGATGACCGCCTGATTGTTTGGCAGAATGCCCAGCGTGGACGGCAGGGTGATGGTCACCGGACGGGTGCCGACTGCCGTGGAACTGCCAGTTACATTGGAGCCGTTGACCGTCACGCTCTTGAGACCGGTAAACGTAAAGCCCGCCGGCAGCGTCTCATAGACGCTAATCGGCGTCAGTGAACTGCCCGTGCCGGTGTTGCTGAGGTTGATGGTATACGTCACCGTGCCACCCGGCGCGACCGCCGCAGGCGTGACGGTCTTGTACTCGTTCAGAATCGGGACGGCGACACCTACTATGGCCTGAGTTTTGGCCACGCCCTGGTTGGAGGTCAAGTCCATGGTGTTGACTTGTACGCCGGCGGTCGCCGCCTTAACCGTGATCACGGATGACCAACTCGCGTTCGGCAGGAATGTGCCGATGTTCCAGCTCTGGGGGTTGGTGCCGGTGGCTGGCGGCGCGGAGCTGACAAAGGTCAGACCGGCGGGAAGCGTGTCTTGTATGAGGACGTTGGTGAGGGTTTGGACGCCCGTGTTGAAGGCTTTTAGGGAGTAGGTGAAGGTCTCACCCACGTTTAGAGCGACCTTTGATGGTGATTTGATAATGGCGAGACACGGGTTCCAGGAGGCCTCGGTCGGGTCAAAATAGCGCCAAATATGATCCTTGCCGCCGCTGTTGATACCCGCGTCTCCTGAAAACGCCTGGGCCTTTACCAGCGGGCAACCAGTGGGAAGCAGAATTGAGCTTGTGTCGTTGACCTTGAAGGACACACGGGCATATTCCGGGCTGCCGTTGACGATGCGTCCAAGTGCAAATCGGACCAGCTTGGGGCTGGTGCTATCGGACCAGGACGTCGTGGCAGGCAACGGAAATGTGGTGCCCACGGTGCTGCCGTCGAGGCTGGTGTCAAAAATCGCGCTGGACGTATTGCCGGGCGTATCGTTGGAAATCTGGCTTCCGGGATAGCGGATGCGACGAAACGGGCCGGGCTCAACCGAATAGGCCGGCGTTCCGGCCGCGATCGTGTTGGTAATTCGAAATTGCCACTGATAACCGCTCTCCGGGCCGGCCACCGGGCTACCCAAGCCCCATGGACCATCGCCGCGGCAAGCCGAGTCAAAGATACACTTTTGGGGTGCCGACATGCCCAGGGCGCGCAACTGCTCCACGTCATATTTGGTGACCGGAACATCGTTGACAACCACGCCTCTGTTGTTGACAACCGTTCCATCAACCGATCCCCACGAGCCGTACACGGTGCGCGTATCGGTAGAGTAGAAGATGCCGGTGTCACCGTAAAAGCCGTAGATCGTGCCCAGGTTTGCACCGCCCGCGTTGGCCGGGCTGGACGATACGCCATTGATGTTGGGTCCCAGGTTTAAGTTCTTTAATTGGCCGGTTGGATCGGACGTTCCAATTACGGTTCCAGGGCCCGGCGCTTTCTTCAGGGGGATGGTCTGATATCCGCCCGCAACGGGCTTTACGTAGTCCGCATTTAAGATTGTAGTACCGGTCAATGGATAGAAATCCATGAACCCGCCCATGCCGTCTGCGGTGCCGATAAATGCCTCAGCCGCGATGACCACGGTGATAACGTCGCCCACCTGGACCATTTGCTGGTTCGCCTGAGCACGCTGTTCCAGCAGTGCTGACATGGTTGGATCCAGAGCCAGAAACGAGATCTGCATCGTGAGGTTGTGTGCGCTCGCGACCTCGGGTTGACCCAAAAATGATTCGAGTTGCGTTGGCTTAAGCGTGATCACCGCCGTGGTTCCCAATGCGGCAAAAATCTGGCAGACGGCGAGCACCAGACGCAAACCGCGTGCTTTGCGATTTGAGGGATTTGCGCCGGTCTCTCTGCCGAGCAATGTTGACATGATTTGGGTGGGAATTTTCATAGCGGTAATCAGGCTGGATGACGAGACAATGGTTGGGGCTTTGTAAAGAATGCTGGTCTATTCGGCAATATGCCACTAGAACACGAAAACAGATTCACGAATAAGCCTAATGTCCTATTATCCACGGGTTGCAACTATTCTAAGGACATCCTTACCTTAAATTTGGCCGTCGTCTGAATAAGTGGAGAGCAATGAGTATATTATTTCTTGGTTTATTTACGTTGTTAATATTGATCATGGGCCGATCGGTAGATCGGGTCAGTAGACCAGAGGTCGGCGTCATCACTCACTAAGGGAAGGCGGGCAAAGCGACGAGCGCGCAATAGACGAGGCGCGCCTTTACCTGGCACCTCTCCTGCCGGAAACGGCCCCGCCCGTGCTGTGACCTTCCTCCAATCCGTTTCCGAGCGGGGGACGTGCCGGTCGGTAGACCGGTGGGTGGGGCTGTCGCAAACCCGTACTTGACAAAACGGGATTTTCCGATATCCTAGCGGACATGAATAGAACAAATGTTCTGTTTTGCAGCACCCGGCAAATGCCGGGAAATCAGGAAGGTTCCAACCGTGGTGTCGCGCTGCCCATGTCGCAGCGCGGTCAAACCCATGAGCAGGAAGGCGCGCACGCGGGCTGATGGGGTTGTTGTCTGCGCGCGAGCGGCGCGTGTTTGCGGCCATCCGCCGACTGCTGGCAGGCGGGTCGCGGCATGCGCAGGCCGGGGTGTTGCATGTGACGCATCAACAGCTGGCCGAGGCCGCGGGTTATGGCGTGACCAGCATCAAGCAGAGTCTGAAGCTGTTGCAACTGCAGGGTGATGTGGATCTGCTGCCAAAGATGTTTGGCGGCGGAATCCGGCTGCGGCTGAACAATCAGCCGGCGGTGTCGCTGGGCTACGCAGTCCCGCAGCACGCGGTGCTGATTGGCGCGGATGAACCGGAGCGCGATACGGGCGCCGGAATCGGGCGGCCAATTGCGCAATCAGGCGCTCAGGTTCGGCGCCGGATTGAGGCGAAAACTGAGGATGGAACGCGTACTTTCAATTTGCAGTACTCCGGACCAGATACAGAAAAAGAAAATAAAGAAGAAGAAAAAGAAGTAGAGCGGCGCTCGTTTGAAATTCTGCTGGAACTGTTAACGGGACACGGGATCGCTGCGGGCTTTGCAGACCGACTTATCCGGGTCGATATTATCCCCGGGCTGCGGGCCGGGCGGATCGGGTTGGCGGATGTGCGGGCGGAGTGTGCGCGGGCGCTGGCGGAGGCGCCGCATTGGCGCAATCCGGATCGCGTGCTGTATTCGCGGCTGCGGGCGCGGGCGGCCGGGTTGCCAGACCCGCTGCCGCTGCGCAAGGCCGCGGCCAGCCCGCGGCCGCCGGTCGGAGGGATGGATTTTTGATGAGCTATGGAGCGCGCCATAGCGCTAGCCGCGGGTGTAGCGGTTGAGCACGACGCCGGTGGAGAAGGAGCGGTTTTCGATGAGCTTGAAGTTGTGGCGGTGGCCATCGGGGAACAGGCGCTTGCCGCCACCGAGGGCGATGGGATAGACGAGCAGGCTGAGCTCGTCAACCAGGTCATGGTTGAAGAGGGTGTGGGCCAGCACGCTGCTGCCATCGAGATAGATGCTCTTGCCGGGAAGGGCCTTGATTTTGCGCACTTCATCGGGAATATTTGCGCTGATGATGGTGGAATTGCGCCAGAGGTCGGCGGATTTCAGGGTCGAGGAAACGACATACTTTTTCATGCCGTTCATGACGTCGCCAAACATGTCGCCCTCAGGCATGGGGTCAAACGCCGCGCCGTGCCCCTGCCAGGTCTTGCGACCAAGGATAAAGGTGTCGCACTCGGCCATGGTGCTCATGAAGTAGCCGCCGATGTCATCGTGCCAATACGGCATGGTCCAGCCGCCGTGCTTGAAGCCGCCATCGGTGTCCTCTTCGGCGCCGCCCGGCGCTTGAATGACGCCATCCAGGGTAATGAATTCGCCTACGATTAGTTTTCTCATTTTTATTTTTCTGTTGATAGTGCAGTCAATAGTGAATATTGTGCAACGTCTTGCTGCAAGTGTATCGGAGATGGGACCGAGCGTTTTGAACGAAAGCGACAACGCGGAGGAGTAAAAGTAGTAATGGTAGGGGCTAAGCATTGGCCATCGTACTCATGATCGCCCGTACGTATCGGCCAATGCTTCGCCCTGATAACATGCGCCCGTACCCGTGGTGACGCACCGTACGTCCCGCCCGGCGGTCACCGACGTTCCGGGCGACCCGGCGTCGCCGCCCCTACCGGAATGCACCGTGACCCACGCGGTGACCGCGCCCGCCGCCGTGCGCGGCGTTCCGGGCGACCCGGCGTCGCCGCCCCGCCCGCGATCACCGGCGTTCCGGGCGAAGCATTCGCCCCGCCCGCGATCACCGGCGACCCGGGCGAAGCATTCGCCCAAAGTCATGGCACGCATAGGTATTGCAGCGAATGCTTAGCCCCTACCGAAATGCACCGTAACCCGCGCGGTGACCGCGCCCGCCGCCGTGCGTAATGGTAGGGGCGAAGCATTGGCCATCGTACTCATGATCGCCCGTACGTATCGGCCAATGCTTCGCCCTGATAACATGCGCCCATA
>JANXLU010000022.1 GCA_025354985.1 Chloroflexota bacterium | reverse complement strand
TCGCGGTCCGCGACGTGGTGCGTGGCACAGCGTATTTGTGCCAGCGATTTCACCGACGGCGTCAAGCCGGTGAAGGAATTTATCCTCGCCCAGGATCTTGCGGCCAGCTATCCGAACACCGGCCCCAAGACGGCGCGTCGTCTGCCGGTCGAAGACGGCACCGTTTATCTTTTTGTCGATGGCCTGCGGATGGATCTGGGTAGGGCGCTTGAAGAGAAACTGACTTCCAACGGTTTGACGGTGGCGCTCACCCATGCCTGGTCGTCGTTGCCAACGGTCACCGCGACGGCGAAGCGGGCCTGGATGCCCCTGGCGGAGAAGCTGGGCGGCCCGCTCGAAGGCGTCACCTTTGAACCGCGGGAAAAGATCAACGGCAAGGCGCTGACCCACCCGCGCTTCAAGCAGTTGATGGCGGAGCTCAATATCGCCTTCCTGGAGGACGCGCTGCTAAAGGCGCTGAGCGAGTAGGGGCGTCATGCCGAAGAAGCGAGCTGCCGGCGATCAGGGCGAGAAGGACGTCATCTACCGGCGTCGACCTTGGCACCGGTGCCGCCGCGCTGGCCAGTATGGCTCGCTTGTGGACTGGCGCGACTCCCGGCGAGCGCCCGCAGATCCTGCGCGCGGTGTTTGATGCGTTCCGGGTCGATACAGATATCCGCCGCATCGTGGCCTTCAGGCCGAAAAAAGAGCACGCCGCCCTTTTCAGAGCGGCGTTTTCTAATTACGGAAGCGACGGGGCTCGAACCCGCGATCTCTGCCTTGACAGGGCAGCATGTTAACCACTACACCACGCCTCCAAAAGTTACGCCAGTAAGTATAACATGAGGGCACCTAATGTCTAAAAGCTCCTCAACCGTTGATGACGTCGCGCGGCAGGCCGCCCGCGCAAAACCACTGACCGAATTCCTGTCCAAAGTCATGGCCGAATACAAGGTTGATGGCGTGACGCGCATGGCCGCTGCGCTGGCCTATTATGCAATTTTCAGCCTGGCGCCTCTCCTGGTGATCGCCATCAGCGTCATTGGTCTGGTGCTTGGCCGTGATTCCGCCCAGGGTCAGTTGATGGGGCAGATTGAGGCGGCGGTTGGGCACGACAGCGCCGCAATGATCCAGGGCATGCTCGGTCGCAATGACACGCCATCGGCGGGTGTCATTGGCACTGTGGTGGGCCTGGGCACCTTGATATTGGGAGCAAGCGGCGTGTTGGTGGAGCTTCAAAATGATCTAAACACCATGTGGGACGTCAAGCCTACGCTGCGGAAGGGCATAGCCGGTCTGGTGTTTGCCCAGTTGCAACCGCTGGTCTTGGTTCTTATTGTGGGCGTGGTGATGATGGCCTCGGTGCTCGCTAGCACCGTGTTGGGCGCGATGAGTGGCACCTTGCGTCAGGCCGCACCCTGGCTGGGTGTCGTTAGCGCGGGGATCGACGTGGTCACCACACTGGTCAGCACGACCTTTGCATTTGCGCTGGCCTTTAAATATCTGACCGGTCTCAAGTTGAACTGGCGCGATGTGTGGATCGGTGGCCTGGTCACCGCCGTATTGTTTAGCGCGGGCAAGTTTGTCATAAGTTGGTATCTGGGTCGGACGGGCGCCGGCTCGGCCTATGGCGCAGCCGGTTCGCTGGTTGTGCTGCTGATGTTTGTTTTCTATTCCTCGCAAATATTTCTGCTCGGCGCCGAATTTACCCAGGTCTGGGCCCGCACGCATGGCTCGCGCCAGAGCGAGGGCGGGCTGCTGGACCTCACGCAGGCCCGGCGCGGCAGCATCCAGAGCGACAAGACCGACGCACAAGGGATAGTATCCGCCGCAACCCGTCGGCAGGGGCGCGCTGGCTCCCGCTCACGCGTTGAACAAGCCGCTCGCAACAATGCGATCTGGTGCGAGTCCATGTGTCGCGCCCACGGTATCCCAGGTGAATTCCACGAATCCGCGTGGCTCAACCGCCACCCGGTTCCCCGGTTCTATCCAAATATAGTCACCCTGACCAACCAATCAGCCGCGCAACTGGCACTCGTCCACCAACTCGCCTCCGCCGGTCCTGCGGGCTCCTGGGCTATTAAAGATAGCTTTGGTGATCTTGACCTGTCTGCACCCGGCTTCCAGCTCCTCTTTGAAGCCACGTGGCTATGGCGCGCGTCCACCGCACCCTTGCCAAGTTTTGAGCGACCCGGAACAACCTGGGCACGCCTATATGACCCAGCGCAGTTGGCGAAGTGGGAGACCGCTTGGGGTGGCAACCCCACCGACGAGGTGTCGACCCCCCAGCCACGTCTTTTCCTTCCGTCTCTGCTATCCGACCCTAACAATGCATTCATCGCCGCCTTTGAAAATGGCCAGATTGTCGCGGGCGCCATAGCAAATCGCAGTGATGCCGTGGTCGGCCTGTCCAATGTCTTTACACCGCCCGGGGACGGCGTGCCCTTCTGGGCCGGCTGTGTGGCGACCGCAACCGAGGCTTTCCCCGGATTGCCATTGGTTGGGTATGAAAACGGTCCGGACATTGCCCGCGCCGAACAGGTTGGCTTTGAGCGTCTGCATCCGTTAAAGGTGTGGCTATCGAACGTGTAATGTGCGTGTCTCATACCGAAACCATGGTGGGGTGCCCTCCCACGTCGCAGAGTGAAACGGTTTTGCCCGCGCACAATTTATATCAATCGTAGACAAGAACCGACCGAGGATCGGGTTATACATTCTGCCGCCGACCAACTCAATGCGCCCATCAGGTCGCGTACGTGTTTCAGGCGGGTGGGCAGCGCGCCAGGGCCGCCGCGCTGCCTGAGCGGAGCCGAAGGCAGCCTGGTACATGGGATACAGTTCCGCGACCACGCGTGGCGCCACGGGCG
>JANXLU010000021.1 GCA_025354985.1 Chloroflexota bacterium | reverse complement strand
CACAACCTTTCAGTCGAGCGCTGTTGTTAAGAGGGATGATGCATGTGTTGAACATGCAGCGTTCTTCCCGCTTGTGAACAAAAACTGAGTGCTAGCGACGTAAGTGTTTATATAGATTTCCTGTATTGGAAAAGCCTGGACAAATTGCGGGAATCGTGGCTCAATAACTATGACAGTCAAACAGAATTATCAACATGTTGAGCCCGCAACACGCACAATGCCGAAGATCGTTCGCAAGCTGCGACGATATGGTTTGGGTTGTATCCTCGCACCCACTTATTGGTTAGCCGCGCATCGATTTCCGGTGCCGGGATTGGCTTTGCATAGGCAGCTGTCCGCATTGTCATTGCGGGCAATAATTTGGGGACATGGAAGAATGCTTAGAGAGTCGATAAATGCGCTTCTCTATCCGATTCATCTTACGCGATACTTTGAATTTGACTTCGCCATGCAAAGTCTAATCGCGAATCCCCCTCAGCGATTACTTGATGTTTCATCTCCTCGGATGTTATTGCTGTTGGTATTGGCGAAATGCGCCTCGCTCAAAGCCACGTTGCTAAATCCAGACTCGAATGATTTGGATGTTACTAAGCAATGGATTCAACTTTTGGATTTGACAGAACGTGTGGAGACTCAAGCGTGCACCATTGAAGATATGTCATTTTGCGATGGTGATTTTGATATGGTCACAAGTCTTTCAGTTATAGAGCATATACCAAATGAGTCTCCTGCACTCCGCAGAATTTGGAAGTCGCTGCGTACGGGAGGGCGTCTCGTAGTTACGCTACCATGCGCGGCACGAGCATCAGATGAGTATATAGACCAGAATCACTATAACATTTTGAAACCCAGTGAAGGCAACTTCGTTTTCTTGGAACATATTTATGATCAAGTCCAAATTGAACAGAAATTTTTTGCAGATTTTGGTCGTCCTGTTAGGATGTCCATTTATGGAGAAAAACGAAGTGGACTACTAAGGCAAAGTCTCATGCAACGGTGGTCAGGGGCGGACTACGATCAATGGCAGGAGCCATATATGATGGGTAAGAGTTATGCAACGTATCAAACAATTAATGATTTACCGGGTGAAGGCGTAGTGGGCCTTGAGTTCTTAAAGAAGTGAACACGGTGATCAGTATTGAAGACCATTGGCTGGCTAAAGTACGGGCAGGCATGGTCGAGAATGCCGATTCTGACGTGCCGTTTGCGGTGTTAGATTAGTGTTTTGCGGTATTCGTCGGTATCCTTTCAGTGATCACGCGACACAATACCAACCGATCCAGCTTCTGATAGTTGTGTCCGGCGCAATGGAGATATTACTCGCATTTTTTCGAACTGCAACTCCAAAGGTCACCAAGGTTTTCTTGATCTTATTGAAAGTTGCATTGATATTCCTTTCGGTATTAGGGATAAGAAGGTACGCTATTTTGCGCACGTACGTCCGATCTCCGCATAGCATCGTTGATTTCGCGAGAACGGCTGCTTACGTTGAGGATCCACTAATCATTTCAGCTCTTCTGGTTCATGAAGGCGAGGGTCAATTGGCCCTAAAATTTCTTATTCCACTTCAAGCTGCACCGGGGTCACAAAGCAA
>JANXLU010000017.1 GCA_025354985.1 Chloroflexota bacterium | reverse complement strand
TACGCGGCCCGGTGACGCCGGGGATGTCTACTCGTTGAGGACTTGACACCGGGCCAAGGTAACCCGCACCATCTCCGCGATCAAAGACACCGCTCTTGAAATTTGGTATCGTCCAGTTGGCGAAGGTGGTGGCCCCGGACTGGACAGGATTATTTTCGACCGTCAGAATACCCGGAGTCGCGACTGGCCCCTTGGTTACGCCGGGGAAAAATATGCGGTGGGGTGTTACTGCGGGTTCGGCCACGGCCGAGCCCGCAAGCATCAGACTAAGCAGAACAAGAAAAAATGATTTACGAATCGGGCCAACCGTCATAACCTAGGTATAGTTTAGCCTCAATCCGTACGGAAGTTGGATTGCCCGATGTTCGAACCATCGGACTGGCACAGACCGGTGCACGGTTCCAGGTTGGAATCTGGACAGAGAGAGCGACCGGCGGTCACAGCAACCTACTTTGAGCTGCGTGTGCGCGTTACGGCGCGCGGGCGAAAGACGGGTGCCTGGGGTTGCTGTACCATCGGGGCTGCAGGCTGTGCCACCGCAGGTTTTGTTCGGGGACCGGCAGCGGGCAACGGTATGGCAGCACTGGCGCCCGGACGAATCGTGGCCACCGGTTGTGCCACCGCAGGTTTTGTTTGCGCACCTGCAGCTTGTCGGGAAGATGCGGGTGGCACAATTGCCGTCGGTGCGTAGAGGATGTCAACCGGCGCGTTACCTGCTGCTACGCTTTCGACGGGTTCCTGTGCGGCGATAACGCCCCAGCCTACCATCGTGCTCGCAAGTGCTCCAAGCGTGATCAAGGTTTTTGCAATCCCATTCCGTGAGGAACGCCGGGACAGTTGCAAACGCGCTGTCACGGTGGGCTGGGCAGTTGAAAACTTGGGTTGACTGTTTGAATTTATCATTACTCGAAGTGAATTCTTGCCCAAGTCCATTTGTTTATTATGAAGATGATGTTGAGCCTTCGCAACACTGCGTTAGGATTGCAGGAATGGATCGATTATTTGGCCGGCATGCGGTGCGGGAGGCTTTACGCGCCAATCGACGAAGTTTTGCACGGTTGTTTATCGCAGATGGCGTGCAGCGGGATGCAGCGGTGATTGCGGATATCCTCGCGCTGGCAAAGGGACGTGGCGTGCGGGTGGAGACGGCCGCACGGGATCAACTGGATCGTGCGACACCGCAAAATCACGGCGTGGTCCTTGAGTGCGGGGACTATCCGCTTGTGAATCTGGATGATATTTTGGACTATGCGGCGGCGCAGTCAGCTTCACCGTTGGTGCTGATGTTGGACACGATTCAGGATCCACAGAATCTGGGCACGCTGATCCGAACAGCGGAGGCGGCGGGTGTGCATGGCGTAGTTATGGCGCAACATCGGAGTGTAAGTGTTACGCCGGCAGTCGTCCATGCCAGCAGCGGTGCGGCGGAACATATGCGAATGGCGCAGGTGGTCAATCTGGCGCGGACAATTGAGGAGTTAAAGGATCACGACATTTGGGTGGCTGCGCTGCATGGCGATGCGGAAGCCCGGGATATCTACAGTGTGAACCTCACGGGTGGCCTGGCCCTAGTCGTTGGCAACGAGGGTGAAGGCGTGCGTCGACTGTTGCGCGACAAATCTGATTTTGTGCTCAAACTGCCCATGGTCGGAACTGTCGAGAGCCTTAACGCGGCGGTGGCAGGGAGCGTAGCGCTTTATGAGGTGCTGCGCCAGCGCCGAGTGGCAGGAAAAACCCAGACATGACTGAGCGCGAATCAGCGCTGGTCGCAACCGTTTGCTGATGATATACCGAGCCGTACGTCCGCTGTTGTTTAGGCTGGATGCCGAGCGCGCGCATCATTTGTCGTTGCGCGCCATCGCATTGGCTGGCGCAATTCCTCTCGTGCGTGACGCGATGCGTAGACTCTTCGACGTCCGGGATGCCCGTCTGCAGACAAACATATGCGGATTGGAATTTACCAATCCCATTGGGTTGGCCGCGGGTTATGACAAAAATGGCACGGCGATTGCCGGGTTGGCTGGGCTGGGGTTTGGGCACTTGGAAATGGGCACGCTCACACTCCATCCGCAATTTGGGAACGCGCTTCCGCGCATGCACCGCGTGCGCGAATGCGAGGGTGTGATTAACTCGCTGGGTTTTCCAAACAAGGGTGTGGATGCGTTCCTTGCCGCTGCTGAGCCATATTTTCGAGACGGTCAACGCGGAATTACAGGATCACGTCCAATCTTGGGAATAAATCTGGGCAAGGGGAAGGACACGCCATTGGAACAAGCGGCGCAGGATTATTGCGAATTGGTGCGTAAAGTCCACAGCCGGGCAGACTATATTGTCATCAATATCAGTAGCCCAAATACGCCGGAACTGCGAATGTTGCAGACGCGGGCTTATATTTCAGAACTCTTGGCCGCGGTTATTTCGACCCGAAACGAGGCGCCGGGTGATCACAGGTCACCCGTTTTTGTAAAGATTTCACCAGACCTAACCGACGCCGAATTGGATGACATATTGGTCGCGGTGGGCGCAACCCGCATCGATGGAATTATTGCCACAAACACAACTCTTGAAAGACGGGGAATCCCGGTAGGCTATGCCGGCCTAAAGGGCGGGCTAAGTGGTGCGCCACTACGTGCACGCTCGACCGAGCTGATTCGCAAGGTTTACACCCGGACAAATGGCGTGCTTCCGATCATTGGAGTGGGCGGAATTGATTCGCCACAGGCTGCTCTTGAAAAGATACGCGCAGGCGCCAGCCTGATTCAAATTTATTCCGGAATGGTTTATCGCGGACCGGGTCTGGCCCATCAAATCAATCTGGGGATTTTGAAAGAGTGTCAACGTTTGGGTGTTCGAGGTTATACCGAACTGGTGGGTACAGTCAAAATCTAATCCAAATATGTTCTGATATGGATATGTCAGTGATTTCAAGTGTTATCAAAGCAATTAAGAACGAGCCAGTGACAGCAACAATGACCATAAACATACAGAATGAAATTGTGGCAAATGCCAGCGGTGAGCCTATGCCGCTAAATGATTATGCAGGGAAGGTCATGTTAATCGTAAACGTGGCCAGCAAGTGCGGTTTTACGCCACAATATGCCGGTTTGGAAGCGCTTAACAAGAAGTATGCCGCACAGGGTTTGCAAATATTGGGGTTTCCGTGCAACCAATTTGGCGGACAGGAACCTGGCACACAGGCGGAAATAGCCGAATTCTGTAGCATGAATTATGGCGTCACCTTTCCCGTGCTTGAAAAAGTGGATGTCAAAGGTGACTATCAGAGCTCACTGTTTAAGAAACTGGTGGCGGCCACTGGTGGCGGAGATGTGAAGTGGAATTTTGAAAAGCATCTGGTCGCCCGTGATGGTACGGTGATCAAGCGGTTTAGCAGTCGGACGGCGCCAGATTCTCCGGAGCTGGTGGGCGCGATTGAGCAGGAACTGGCCAAGATAGCCGAGGCCGGCGAAAGCGGCGGTTGGGGCTAATCCGCACCCAGCATACGCGCATATAGGCGCAACAGCCCGCCCAAGTTCTCCGCGGTATACGCGTAGGGGACCTGTGCCATTTGGGCCACGCCAAAGCAAACCAGCCAAAACGCCGCGCGCACCGCAACCGGCAGGTGCGGTAGGTTGCGCAGACGCTGTATACGCAAGCGCGTCCACCAATGCTCGGCCAGCATCATGCCGCCGAGCAGTACCCCCCATATCGCACCAAGCACGCTGACGCTGTGCCATAGTCCGCAGAAAATCATCGTGAGCATCGTATTGCGTAGTGGATGTGCGCGAACTCCACCGAGCGGCGCATACACATATTCCTGGAGCCAGCGCGTGACCGTGTAGTTCCAATCCCGCCAAAAATCCCGGGCACGTGCGTTCGTCAGAAGTTTGTCAACCCGAGCAAAATTATCGGGCACATCAAAGCCAAGAATGCAGCCACTAAAAATAGCAAAATCCACGTAGGTGGTAAACCCGAGAAAGAAAATCACGGTGTTCACCAAGACCCCGATCCACACGTCAAACACGCTGAACTGAGCCGGATGATAAATTGCCTGCACCTGGGGCACCTGGGTAAACAGCCCGGCTATCACCAGGCTCTTTAATAAAATCTGGCCGGCATGTTTGAGCGCGCGCACAACGTGTCGGCGCCCGAGTGTCGAATTCTGCAAGGTGGCGAACTGCTGGATGCGGATCAGGGGCAGGCTGGTAAAGGTTGGAAAGAACATAAGCCAGGCCAGGAACATCCATAGCGATTCATTATGCGGGGCTTGTGTGTCCGGGCTTGCGAGCGCCGCGCGTTGTGCATCCACGGTCCAATGAATAAGACGAAGATAGCCGTAAAGCACAACGGTTCCACATTGGGCAATAGCCAATTCCTTGGTAACGCCCGTGCCGGCCAATTGATCTGTAAATGTGAGCAGACCAAGGAGTCCATGCAGCCCGCAAAATAATGCAGTGATCAGCCCGACCATGATCCGGGCTTGCGCAAAGCGGCGAATACACCAGGGTGTTGCACGGTACACCCCCGCGCCTATCGCAAGCATGAGGATGGAAATAATTGGCCAGCGTTGATAGCCCAGCGTAATGACTAGCAGGCTGATGGGCAGGATTGCCCGGAGCCGCAGTTTTGGCGGGCACGCCCAATATGCCAAAGCACCCAGCAGCGCACCCAACCACTGGACGGCTGGAATGATCGCTTGCAGTGCCTGTCCCAGCAGGGTTGGGATATCGGTGAGACTCACCAAATCATTTTATAGGTCGGCCGGATGCGCAGGTACACTGACGTATCAATGGGTATTTCGTTGCATCGGGCAGCCCCTTTTGCCGTGTTTGTAGCCGGTATTACCGCGGGCGTGGCGCTGGCGAACGCCTACCGCCCTGAATGGTCGCTATGCCTGGTAGTGCTTTGCATTCTTGTGATGGCGACTGTAGTGGTGCGCCACGATGAGCTTGGCTTTTGGGTGTGTTTGGCGGCGATATGTGCAACCCTTGGTGCAGCGCGATGGATCATTGCGGACATGGCCTTGCATGCCCGGCCGACAACGGCGCTTAATGGTCGAACGGTTGTGCTTGAAGGATTGATCACGGATGAACCGGACGCCCGGCTAAACGATACGCGCTTGTTGGTTCATCCGCACCGGGTGGTTGTGGATGGCACCGCAACCGCCGGCGAACCGGGTTCCGATCTTTTCTCAAATGACGTGCTGATACGCGTAGACAAAAGCATCACCTGGCGTTATGGCGATGTCGTTCGTGTGATAGGCCGAATGGAGGCCCCGCCGATATTTTCTGATTTTGACTTTCGGGAATATTTGGCCCGGCAGCGCATATTGAGCTGGATCGCTGCGCCTGATCGTGTGCAGCGGCTTGCAGAGGGCCAGGGCAACCAGGTGTGGGCTGCGATGCTAAGCGTCAAGGATGCGGTGCGGCGGAGCGTGACGCGTATTTTGCCAGGGCCTGAGAATGCGCTTCTGAACGGCATTTTGATTGGTGACGCACGCGAGCTACCCACCGGCATCACCGATGCATTTCGCGCGACGGGAACGTCTCACATCGTGGCGATTAGCGGCTTTAATGTCAGTTTGGTCATCAACACGCTGATGTTGTTGCTTGCCAGGGCCATAAACAAACGCCGCGCTGCACTAATCGCGCTTCCGGTGATCGTGCTGTATACGTTTTTTGTGGGCGCCACGGCAAGCGTGGTGCGGGCTTCGGCAATGGCGGGTATTGTCCTGTTTGGGCACGTGCTGTGGCGGCGTGGATTTACATTAAATACGTTGTGCGCCGCTGCGCTGCTTATGATTATGTGGAACCCCGGCACGCTGTTTGATCCAGGCTTTCAACTAAGCGTGTTGGCCACCCTGGGTCTGGTGCTGTATATGGACCGTATACAGGCGTGGGTGGAAGTTCGGGTGAATGCCACATTTAACAACCTGACCCAGCGCAACGTTGCCATGTTTTTGTTGGAAGGGTTGCTGCTCACAAGTGCCGCCCAACTGCTTACCCTGCCATTGACACTCGCGACGTATCAATCCGTGTCTCTCGTGGCGCTGTTGACCAATGGCCTGATCGTCCCGCTCCAGCCTGCGATTATGGGGTTTGGCTTTGTTGCTGCTGTCATTGGAATGGTCTCGGACACGTTGGGCGGGCTTGCTGCGCTGCCTGCGTATGGGCTGCTGACCACTACACTGCGGATCGTGGCGTTTATGGCGCGCATACCCGGTGCGATGCTGCCCGTATATGGGTTGGGGGGTGTTATCGTCTCGGTTTATTATGCCGGTTTGGCGCTGCTGTGGGTCTTCACCGGTCTAGGCTACGAGCATCGTGTTTTTGTTCAAAGAATTTTGAAAAGCAGGCTGCCCACCTATGTTTTGGTCACCGTGGCATGCACGGGTCTGGCCTTGTTCGTGACGTGGTGGTTTGGTCGTGCGGATGGAAAGCTGCACGTGGTATTCACCGGCAGCGGCGCCTTTGTTCAAACACCCGGTGGCAAACAACTGGTTTTTGCGAGCGCGAATGGCGCGCTGTTGAGTGAGGCGGGTCGCGAAATGTCGTTTTTTGACCGACAGATTGAATGGGTGATGCTATCGCAACGAACTGATGCGGCGCGTGGGTCACTCTTGCCGGTTGTTCAACGGTATGCCGTGGCGAACATAATTCAACCGACGTCACGTACCGGCGCCATTGATGAGCCCACCGCGATGCTGGCGGACTGGCAGGCCCTGACCAGTGCCAGCAAGTACCTGACCGCAACGAATGACCAGAACATTTTGCTTGGGGATGGCGTGACTGGCACGGTAGAGCCCCGGCTAAACGGCGAGATCGGTCTGCGGATTACCTATGGCGCACATAGCTTTGAACTGGTTGGGGACGGCGATTTGTTGACGACGACGTTGCCAGCAGCGGACATTGTGATGATCAGCCCGCGCGCTCGTGGGCTGACGGCGCAACTGCCGAACCTGGCACCACGTTGGGTGGTTTGGGCGGATAGCGGTGGCGTGATCCCGAGCTTGAATAGTCCGCGTGTGCGGGCGCTGAGCTTGCGCGAAACCCGCGTGGTCGAGTTTGTGAGTGATTCAAGGACGTTGACCCTGGTTCAACCATGATCATGCCGGTGCTATCATGAACTGACATGAGGCCGACGCAGACAAGATGGGAGGTTGGCGTTATGGGCGGCCTGGCATTGGTGCTTGCCATATTTATCGCGATATCTTTTCAAGGCTATCGCCCGGGGCCGGCGTCCGCACCGCCAATCACAGCATCCGGAGGTTTGGATGCGTCGTTTGCAAAGCCAACACTCGTACTTGAGGGAACCATTCCAAGACCTACCCATCCACCGGGCGCCAATTTACTCGCAACGGTTCCACCGATCCCGGCGGTCAGCCCGGCCTTACTTCAGGACGGACGCCGGCTGTATGAGGAAAAATGCGCCGCCTGCCACGGACTAAAGCTGGAAGGACAGGCTGGATGGCGTAGACCGGGTGCTGATGGACGGTATCCGGCGCCGCCACAGGATGATTCCGGCCGAACATGGTTTTATGCCGACGCAGCCATTTACAAGGTCATATTTGAAGGGGGTGATGGTGTGAGAAATGCCACGCAAACCGGGATGCCCGCATTTCGCGATCAGCTGAGCGGGCGGGATGCGGTGGCGATTGTGAGCTACATCAAATCCAGCTGGTCGGTGGAGAATCGCGAGTTTCAGTGGGTCATGACCATTCAGGGACACTAGGCGCCGGGCGAGAAATTTTAAGGTAATCGTAACAATAGATTGGTTGACCTCAGTGCCCTGCATCGAGATACTCGCCAAGCGGAAACGATGAGCATCGTTCTTCAAACAAAGCACACAATCACCATGAAACAATTTAGCGCAACCATCCAGATTCAGGCGTCACCCGAACGGGTATGGGCACTGCTGGCAGACACCGGGTCGTGGCAAAAGTGGAATACGACGATTGACCACGTGGACGGGGCGAACACCGTGGGCAGCAAGGTTACAGTTCATGCAAAGATCAACCCCGGAAAGTCGTTCCCCGTGAATGTCACATCCATGACTGCGGGTCGAAAGATCGTTTGGGCAAGTGGGATGCCGCTGGGTCTTTTCAAGGGGGAACGAACGTATATGCTGATGCCAAATAGTGGTGGCGTGTCGTTTTCCATGACCGAGATTTATTCCGGCCCCATGGCCGGCATGATCACCAAGTCAATCCCCGATCTACAGCCGGCATTTGATGAATTTGCCCGGTGTCTGAAATCCGAAGCAGAAAAAGGTTAACATATCGCTCATCGCCTTGACGATGGCGGCCAACCCTGGAAGTCTATAGGAAAGGAAGGAGCATAACATGCCAACAAAATCAAAGGAAAGCGCATCACCCAAGGCGGGTGGCGCACCGGGCACGCCCGGCAACCCATGGACACTGTCCACGCCAAGTGGATCGTCCGAATTTACCGCCTATCGCGACGAAACTCTGGATCCACCGGCGTTGGTGGTGCAGGTGGGGACCACCCAGCTTCGCTATCACCTGAGATGCATCGACGACCTCCACAGCATGCTGAAGGCGCATGGGGACTGGATGCTGCTGGGCAGCGCAGATGAGCAGAAACCGGCCGCAGACGGTACGGTGGAGGCCTGGGCGAGATCGGCATCGAACCCGGTTGGCGGATGGTATGGCTTGAAGAAGGGACTGCGGGGCCGGTTTGGCATGTATGTGCCACCCGTCCTCAAGGTGCTCAAGCTGGCGGAAGTTGAGAATAACCCTACCAAGAATCGCATGCGCGCCGTTTAGCGCTACTGACAACCCGTTGTCACATGCACGCGATAGGCTCTGTGCATGACCACACAGTGCTTTGAAATACATCCCGTTGGTTCGTTTGACCTGAGCAGTTACATTCACGCGAGCGGGGGTGGCTTGATGATGCACCCGCGCGGAACCAGCCCAAATGAACTGCAGCTTGCATTTCTGGCAGATGATTTCGAACATGCAGTCGGCGTGAGATTGCGCCAGACGGGTTCGACCGTACATGCCGCAGTTAGTGATTGCCAAGCGGATATTGACCTCGTGCGCCGGCAGATCGAACGAATGCTTGGGCTGGATGTGGACGCCAGGCGGTTTGACGACCTGGCAGTGAAAGAGCCCGTGATCGGCCGGTTGCGTGAGCGCTTCCCGGGCTTGCGCCACTACGGGTTTGCATCACCCTATGAGTCGGCGGTGCGCTTCGTGATCGGTCAGCGGATGCGAATCACCCAGGCGGCCGTGATTCGCCAGCGGTTGGCTGACGCACATGGGGGCAAGGTGACGTTTGGTGAAACCATCCGTGGCGTGGTTCCAAGCCCCCGCGTTTTGCTTGGCATCACCGAGTTTCCGGGAATTAACGCGGCCAAAATAAAGGCGCTGCATGCGGTGGCAACCGCGGCACATGAGGGTGGACTGGATGCAGAAGTGTTGCGCAGTCTGCCGCACGAATTTGCGCTGGCGCACTTGCAGAAAATTCATGGGATCGGACCGTTTTCAGCCGAGGGGATTCTGATCCGCGGAGCAGTGGCACCCGATGCACTGCCGACGAATGAGCCGAGGCTGAAACGCGCAGTGGCACGCGCGTATGGACTGTGCTCCGAGCCGGACGATGCACAAATGACGCGGATCAGCGACGGCTGGCGCCCTTTTCGCGGATGGGTGTGCTATCAGTTGCGTCGCTGGCTTGAAGACGAGACGCACGAAATCTCCCGGAAATGACGGCATTAAAACCGTCCGATCCACTGACATGCATTTGAGTTTGACCGGCGCAAAGGTGCTACCGCGCATATAGACTGCGCCCATTATGGATCACTGGCTTGTCATAAATGGACTGGAGAATGCCTTTCCAAAGGAATTTGGCTGCTCATGCGCACGATGTGTGCGGACGGAACGGACGGCGAATACAAGCGCTTCGCTGATTACAACGGACGACGAGGGCAACACCCGGCATCACCTGTTGTTTGATTGCGGCGGCGGCGTCGCCGACAGCCTGGCACAGCACGATCTTCTACGTGGATCGCGGGCGCGATTGGATGGCGTGATTCTGACGCACTGGCATACGGATCATTCGATCGACGTGCGTCGATTGTTAACGGGTTGGGAACGCTCACGTCGCCGATCTGGCGCAACCGTCACAAAGGTGCCGCTCTGGTGTCGGGAGGGAAGCGCGGCATGGTTGTGGAAGGAACAACCGTATGCGATGAGCGCCCTGGCGCAGCCCGTGGTTTGCGCCGGGAGCCAGCCGGCAGGCACGGTACTGGAACCGGTATCGTTTGCCAATGCTGGTGTGAATGTCGGGGTGTCCGTGACGCCGATTACGATGTATCACGCCAGCGCCGATGTTTCGGTTCCCAACACTCTGGATGAACCCAGTCTGCACGTGCCGTGTTGCGCGGGATTTGTGATCACCACACCGCGGGCAAAAACCGTGCTTTGCTGGGACATGGATGCAACCAATGATTGGGTTCTGCAACCAGACAACCTGGCCGTCATGCTGGCTCGGGATGCCGACACCCTGCTGATAGATTGCAACACATGGCGGGTTGAGCATATGGCGGCTGGCCGAACCACAGGGCATGCCTCGTTTCAAACGGTCTGCCGATACGTCACCGCGTTGCGCCCGCGCAGAACCGTGCTCATGCATTTGAGCGGGCATGAGGACGCGGTGGGCGATGGATTTGGCTGGACCGATGCGGAATGGCAGGCGCGCGCCAGCCATGAATGGCGCACACGCGACCTCCCAGGCAGTGTGGTGGTGCCGCGCATCGGCCAGATGTTTGCAGTCTAGGCCGCGTGGAAATTTAACACAAGCTTGTCAACCAACCGTTATTATTTACCGATGTTCGGTGTGTCGCGTGCCGTACGTTGTTCTCAATAACCTAAAATCAATCAATGCGGACAAAGATCGTATGCACCATCGGCCCGGCCAGCGAAAGCGAGGAGCTGCTCCGGGCGCTCATGCGGGCCGGTATGGACGTGGCCCGATTGAACATGAGCCACGGCAATCATGAGGATCATGGCAGGCGGCTGGAACTGGTGCGCAAGGTTGCCGCCGAGGAACACCAGTTGGTGGCGGTTATGGCGGATTTGCAAGGCCCCAAGTTTCGGGTGGGTGACCTGCCGGTTGAAGGCCTACAGTTGGTGAAGGGCGCACTCATCGTATTGTTTGACCCTGGTCGTGAAAAGCCGACCGTTGGGCCTGATGTCCAGCTTGCGCCGATGCCGCACCCCGAGTTGATTGCGGCCATGCGTTCCGGGAACCGGGTGCTGATCGATGATGGCGTGCTTGAGCTTCGCGTGGTTGAGAACCCAACTGCAGCCGGCAGCGTTAGATGCGCGGTCGTGGCGGGCGGGCAATTGTTGGCCCGCAAAGGTGTGAGCGTGCCGGGCGCGAAGGTGGCGGTTAGCTCGTTGACGCCAAAGGACAAGATCGACCTGAACTGGGCCGTGGCGCATGGCGTGGATGCCGTGGCCCTTTCGTTTGTGCGGGCGGCGGATGACATTCGTGAATTGCGCGCGCTGATAAATGTGCAGTGCGAAGATGCCTCCAAGTCGCCCTATATCGTGGCCAAGATCGAGAAGCCCGAAGCATTGAAAGACTTTGACAATATTCTGAAGGTGACGGATATTGTGATGGTGGCGCGTGGCGACCTGGGTGTGGAAACCAGCGCGCAGGAAGTGCCGTTCTATCAGAAGAAGATCATTCGTGAGTGTGTGCGCGCCGGCGTGCCCGTGATCACGGCGACACAAATGCTGCAGAGCATGATCCATTCACCCTCACCTACGCGGGCGGAGGCCAGCGATGTGGCCAACGCGGTGCTGGATGGCACCGACGCGATCATGTTGAGCGCGGAGAGCGCCAGCGGCGAATATCCGCTTGAAAGCGTACAGACGATGCAAAGCATCGCAACCCGTGCCGAGGCTGAGGGAAGGAGTGGCGTGGCCGCCACCACCGACTGGCACATGGTGTGCAAGCAAAGCATGAGCGGCGATGACATTGCCACCGCAATGGCGGTGGCTGCGGTGGAAATTGCCGAGGATGTGGGCGCAAAAGCAATAGTGTGCCTGACCCACTCCGGCTCCACGGCGCGCATGGTCGCGCGGTTGCGCCCGGTCGTGCCGATTATTGCACTTTCACCCAACGCCCGCACGTGCATGTTGACGGCATTTATGAGCTCGGTGCAGGCGATTCATATGCAACACGTCACCGAGGTTCAGGCGATGTTTGACATGTCAATCAAGAGTTTGCGCGACCACGGCTATGTTTCGGAAGGTGACCGCGTGGTGATCGTGGCGGGGGTGCCAATTGGCCGGGGGGCGGGGACGACAAACTTGGTGAAGGTTCAGGTGGTGTAGCACCAGGCTGTCGGGCCTTCGCGGCTGGTTTAAGGCGATAGTACGGGCATTCCACACAGATAGTAGTGCCAGAGCAAACGGGCAGCCACGGATCGATGGGGCGCCCAGCCTTGCGCGATCTGTTCGAGCTCGGCGGCAGAGGGGCGCGTCTCCTGACGGTTTAGCCGCTGCCAGGCTGTTTGCAGGGCGATATCGCCGCGCGGCCAGACGTCGGCGCGGAGTAACACCATCAGTAAATAGATGTTTGCGGTCCAGATGCCAATGCCGGTAATCGCGGTCAGCCGTTCCCGGACCGTATCATCGTTTGCCTCTGTGATCGAATCCAAGTCCAGGTCGCCCGAAGTCACGGCTTGTGCCAGCAGCCGGCAATAGCGCGTCTTTTGGCGGCTGAATCCGATGGCCTTGAGCGCTTCGTCGGTGAAGTTTAGGAAGTTGCTCGGGGTGAGCAGCGTGCATGCGGCCAGCAGCCGGTCATAGGCGGCCTTGGCAGATGCCAGTGAAACTTGCTGCTCCAAAATAATGTGAACAAGGGTCGCGAAGCCCGGTTCGCGGTTCCAGAGCGGCGGCGCACCAAGCGTGGCGTGGATTTTCCCGAGCATTGGGTGAGATTTGCCAAGGGTATTGGATATTTTGGAGATTGTGCGGGCGTTCACGATCTTGACAGTCATGGTGTGGGTGGTGATTATGGTACGCGGGCATCCTGCCCGCTCTTTGAGTGACGTTCACGTACTTTTCATTGCACGAGCAATGTTCCGTGAACGTCACTCAAAGTCGGCTGGCGCCGAAAAGCGGGATGGAAGCGCGTGCTCCACGATTACGCGGGCGCGTGCTCGAGCGTAAGCAGCTGGCGTTTGCGCTCGGCGCCCCAGCGATAGCCACCAAGGGCGCCATCCGCGCGCACCACGCGGTGGCAGGGTATCACCACGCCCACGCGATTTGCGCCACACGCGTTCGCGACGGCGCGGGTGGCGCCGGGCTCGCCAATTGCCCGGGCAATCTCCCCGTAATTTTGCGTGACGCCTGCCGGGATTTCGCGGATGGCTTGCCACACCCGGGCTTGAAAGGCCGTACCTTGCACGTCGAGCGGCAATTTGGCTAGTGCGGCATAGGGTTCATTGCCGTTCCAATAGCCGGCGATCTGCCGCGCCCAAGACACAGTGTGGGGCTGATCGTTTTCGGCGATCTCGGCTGCGGGATACTCCTCGCGAAGCATGGCGATGAGTCCCTGATCCGAGTCGCCAAAATAGACCGCACACAAACCGCGCGTGGTGGCCGCAACGAGCATTCGGCCCGCCACACAATTGGTGATTGCATACCCAATCTGCATCCCGCGGCCGCCGCGCTGATAGGCGGAGGGGGTCATCCCGATGGCGGGTGTTTGCTCATACAGGCTGCTACTGTTGTTAAAGCCGGCATCGTAGATGGCGGTGGTCACTGATTGACCCTGTTTAAGCCCATGCTTGACCGCGTTGATTCGATAGGCCCGTGCAAACTGCAGCGGCGATACCCCCATGACTTTTTTGAAGGTGCGCTGCAGATGAAATGGGCTGATGTGGAGCTGGGCGCTTAGCTCGTCCAATCGGGCCCGACCGCTTTGTTGGATGATGGCGGCCGCCTGGCGGGCAAGGTCGGCGGCGGCATCCGGCGCGGCGCCCTCGCGGGGTAGGCAGCGCTTGCAGGCGCGCAAGCCGGCTTGTTCCGCATCATCCGGGGTCGCAAAGAAGCGGACGTTTTTGCGGAGTGGCGTGCGCGCCGTGCAGCTTGGGCGGCAGTAGATGCCGGTGGTGCGCACGCCAAAGACAAATTGCCCGTCGAAGCCCGCGTCCTTATCGAGGCAGGCCTGCCAGCGGCGATGATCCAGCGATTCGAGCTGGTGTGTATTTGGTTCTGCGTTCATGCCGGGAAGAATACGCGAATGCGCAGCGTGGCGCATTCGGATTCTTGCGGGTGATGTCGTGCTACGTTAGCCGCCTGCAGGGTCGAGCGCATCTCGCAGACCATCGCCAAACAGGGACACGCCAAGCATCAAAATTGAGAGGCAGGCAGTAGGCAGCAATGCCATATGCCAGTAGGCCTGAATATATTGCCAGGAGATGCCGATCATCTTCCCAAGGGACGGCATATTTTCACTAAGCCCATAGCCCAGAAAACTTAGCGTGCTTTCCCCGAGAATGATGGCTGGGATGCTCATGCTGACCGACACAATGAACGGGTTCATAATGTTCGGCAGCACGTGCATCGTAGCGATGCTGCTGGTGTTGGCACCCAGTCCGCGCGACGCATTTACAAATTCGCGGTCACGATACACCAGTGTTTGCGCGCGCACGAGGCGGGTGGGCTCGGTCCATGCCAAAATGCCAAGCGCCAGCACCAAATTTGGCAGGGTGGCACCCAGGATGATCATAAACAGCGGTTGAAACAACAACGGAGGAATGGCTACAAATACCTCAATAACACGGGTGACCAGATAATCCAGCACGCCGCCAAACCAACCCGCAACAAATCCAAGGAAAATGGATATGGCCATCACAAACACCTCTGCGGCAATCGCAATGACGATGCTGGTGCGTGTGCCCCAGGCAAGTAGACCCACCATATCGCGGCCGGCGATGTCGGTACCCAACAGGTGTGCAGGGTCTTCACCCGGTAGCAGGCTGGCATCCAGCACACTTGTGTTTGGAAAGGGTTGGGTAACCGATACGATAAGCGCAAAACTCATCATAATGATCACGAGGATCAGCCCAATCACGCCCGCTTTGTTCCGTTTGAAACGCCGCCACGCCAGGTAGCCAGGTGTTCTAACTTGCATTTAACGGCCTCCCACGCGAATGCGCGGATCAATGATTGTATAGGTCAGATCGGTCACAAGGTACGAGATTCCCCACAACGTTGCCACGATAAACGCGGTGGCCAGCGCCATTGGGTAATCCCGTGACGAAATGCTGTCGATAAAGTAGCGCCCGATGCCATTGATGCTAAACATGGTTTCAAGAATGGCTGAACCCGTGAGTGCATTTGGGATCATGGGTGCCAGCACGGTGACAACCGGAATCAACACGTTGCGCAGCGCATGACGGCCAATCACCGCGCTTTCCACCAGTCCTTTTGCACGTGCGGTTCGCACATAATCCTGATTTAGCGCTTCGAGCATGCCATTCCGTGCATAACGCATCAGCGAGCCAAACGGCACCAAACCAAATACGAACGCGGGCAGGACCATTGTGGCCGGATTTTCAAAGGGTTTCCAGCCGGTGGTGGGCACCCAGTGCAACCGGACTGCGAAAATAAATACCAGAAAAACGGTCAACGCAAAACCAGGGAGTGTGGTGCCGACAATGGCAAGGAATCGAAGCAAATAATCGAGCCATTGGTTGCGCCTGATGGCCGCCACTACACCAAACAACATCCCCAAGGGCACACTCCAGGCCAGCGACAACAGCCCAAGTTGCAGGCTGACGCCCCAGTGATCGGCAAACAGTTTGGTGATCGGAACGTTTTCCGCCTGATACGAAGTGCCAAAATCACCCTGGACGGCATGGGTCACCCAGCTAAACCACACCACATAAAACGGCTTGTCAAGGTTGTATTTGGCCTTGATGGCAGCCATGGCCACCGGGGATAACGGCTGCTTTTCTTCGCTAAACGGGCCACCCGGCAGCTGATACAGCATCATAAAGGCGATAAATGACACGATCAGTGTTACGCCGATCAAACCAACCACGCGGGTAATCAAATAGCGAAGCATGAAAATAGTATAAAAAAACATCCTCCGCGTCGCGGAGGATGTTTTTTTGATTAGTCAGAGGTTATTTGGGAGGATTGGGGCGGGTTTTCAGAACATCCTTGGTGACATAGGTGTCATAGGTTCCAAGGTTGAAGCTGGAGAATCCGGGCCAGCCGATACCACGGGCAGTGTTCACCTTGCCGGGCTGGAAGGTCACTCCGTTCAGATACGGGCGCCAAAGGTTGACATTAAACTGTTGGAATGCAAATATACCGGGGGCCTCGGTCACCAGCAGTTTCTCGGCATCTTTATACACCTGATCACGCTTGGCTATATCTGTCTCCGGACCAGCCTGATCCAGCAACGCGGCGTATTTGTCGTTGTTCCAGTTGTGGCGGCCATTTGGCTTGAACACGCTGAGCATGTTGGACGGATCCAGGAAGTCCATGCCATAGGAGATCATTCCAAAGTCCATCTTGGTGGGTTTGGCATTCAAGGCATCCATAAAGGTCTTCTGGGGCGTGCGCTTGACTTCAATTTCAACTCCAAGCTGCTTCTTGATCTCATCGGCATACACCTGTGCCATGGCCACGGCTGCATCCTCGACCGCGTTTTCGGTGCGGACCTGCAGGGTCAGCTTATCTGTGATCTTTACGCCCGAGTCAGCATACAACTGCTTGGCCATCGCCGGGTCATAAGACTGCAAAGTCTTGAGCTGCTCCTGATTTGAATCCGGGAAGCCCGGGGCCAGGAAGCCATACATTGGCGCGCCAGCGGGCAGCGGGAGGATCTTCTTGACGATGGTATCACGGTCAAACAAGTGGGCAAACGCCTGGCGCACCTTTATGTTGTTAAAGGGCGGCTTGCTCATGTCAAAGAAGAAGTAATGCACGCGGAAGTCGGCCGGGTCCTGCGTGGAATCCTTGCTGAGGTTGGCGTCGCTGGTAATCACTTTCACATCGGCGGCGCTGCCTGCAACTGCGGTATCAACTTCGCCGGCCTGATAGGCTTGGAGGCCGTTCTTTTGAGCAATGATGATGACCTTGTTTAGCAGTGGCTTCAAGTCATCCGGCATGTTCTTGTTGGCCACAACCACCACGCGGTTCTCGCTCCAGTCCTGGAGCACGTAGGGTCCGGCACTTACCGATGTCTTGGGATCGCTGTTATACGTGGGGCCGCTCTTTTCAAGTGCAGCCTTCTGCATCGGTGAGGCATACAAAAACAGCATGGGCAGATACGGAATGGACTTGGTCGTCTCGATAACAAGGTCCTTCGGACTTGCACCGACGCGCACGCCGATATCTTCGGGTTTGGCCTTGCCGGCTTCGGCATCGGCGAAGTTCTTGATGTTGGCCTCTTCAAAATACCATCCGAAATCGTAGGCCGTTTCCTTTTTGGTGATGTGCTGGAAGCTGGCGACCCAATCTGCTGCGGTGACCGGGGTGCCATCCGACCAGTTTAGATCCGGGCGGATCTTAAACGTCCAAGTCTTGCCATCGGCTGATGCCGACCACGACGCGGCCGAGCCCGGAATCACTTGAAAATCCTTGTTCAAGCGCACCAATGGAATCGCGAACAAATCTGCGCCCAACCCGCGGTTATACGTGGCGGCCATGATGTCCATCATGCGTGCGCCGGCTGGCGGTGGAACCGCCGCGATCACGATTACTTGCTGGTCTGACGGGGCGGCATCATCTGGCAGCTTCTTGCCCACCGTGTTCATTGACGTATCAGCGACGGGGGCCTTTGTGGGCTCGGGTGCCTTTGTGGCCGCTGGCGCGGCAGTCGGCGCCGGGGCCTGAGTTGGCGCAGGCGCCTTGGTTGGATCAGCCGCCTTTGGCGGTGCGGGAGCCTGCGTGGGGGCAGGCGCGGCGCTGGGTGCCGCACAGGCAGCCAGCATCGTGGCTATAGCCACTGCGGAAAAAATTCGGGATTTAATCATTCGTTTCTCCTGTTGGAAATGAAATGCGCCAACTACCAAATCATCATTACAGATGTGTGCCCTGGCGCGAACACTCATACAGTTTACATGCGAAGTGGTTTTTTTGCCACCATTGATTGCGAGGATGCAACGCCGAGCAGCCTCGGACTTCAAGCTTCAAACCAAAACCGCACGCCTCACGTGGGGTAAATTTCTACAGAAGAGTTGCCTCGCGCTTGATCAGCAGGGCGAAATCGCGCATCAGTTCACGCGTGACGGGCCCGGGGACGCCGCGGCCAATGACCTGCGCATCAATTTGCACCACCGGCATGACCTCGCGCGAGACGCTGGTGATAAAGCACTCTTGCAGGTTTGGGATGCTTGACTGCTGCACCGCGGTTCCAACATACTGCGCCTTGCCGGACGCGCATTCAATCACCAGCGAGCGCGTGACGCCAATCAGCACGCGCGCTTCTTCGCTGTGCAGCAGTGGCAGTGGCTGGCCAACAGGCGGGGGCATTATCGCGAAAAAATTTGAGCTCAGCCCTTCGAGAACGGCGCCGTTATCGGCAATCATCAGCCCTTCGTGCACGCCGACGGGCAGTTGCTGATAGGCCGCAGCCGCCTGTGCGCTGAATGCGGTGCTCTTTGCATGTGGATTCTCGCGGCGCAGCGGAACGGTGATACAGATCACGCCGCTTTCATACAAGCCTGGCGGATAGGGTGTGAAGGGTTCGATGGTTGTATAGAGGACGGGTGTGCCCAGCGCATCATGGGCGAATGTCAGGCGGATCCGGGACTCTGGATACGCGGATTGAGTGATGGCCTCGCGGACGCAGGCGCGGGCGGCAGCGCGGTCGATGGAGGCCGGGCGACTCATCAAGGCGATGCTTTCTTCCAATCGGGACAGGTGTTGATCGAACCGGAGGACCCGGTCGCCGTCATAGGTGCGGAAGGTGGTATAGGCGCCCTGGGGCAATGCGCTGGCCGCTTCGCGCATGGTGGCGTGGGTGGACGCGATAAGGGCGTGGCCGGCGCTGAGTGTGTAAGTTGTGATCATGCAGTGAGAAGTGTAACGCGTGATGGTTCGCTGTCAGCCAGGGATACGTGGTACGCACCGGGGAGGGGACGCACGGAACATGGTGCCGTTTTAGTCTCGCAGGAGCGATTGAAGGCTTTGTTATTGGGCGCTTCGTACCAGGGTCGCTTCGGCTCCGCTCAGCGACCGCGGCGGGGTCGTGGACCAGATTACGGGTCTGAAACATGGACGCGGATAGGCGTACATGTTTAAGGCCCGTATGCCACGCGCCGGTGCCGCCGCGCTGACTGAGCGGAGCCGAAGGCAGCCTGGTAACGGAGTCGCAGGTTTTTGGGCAGGGTCGGTCCGTTGCGATACGGGCCACACGACTTGCAAGGTTGACCGCGCACCGGGTGATCCATCACGCGCTGGAGGCGACTGACCGCGAAGTGATCGAGGCGCGCTCAGGATGACAGCGGGGGGGTGGTGCACTGTGGCATATGGCAGCTGTGCCGGGCCACTCAACTAAAATTGGCGCGTTGCAAAAGGGAATCATTATTCGCGCGGACGCGGAAGACGACGTGACGTCGATCCGGGCGAGATTGGAAAACGCGAACGCGGCGCGCGCGGCGCTTGTGCTGGGCGCCGGGCATTCGCTCAAGAGCCTGGTGGATTTTGACCGTTTGCGCCGGGCCGGTCGCGAGCTGGGGACTGAGATCGCGGTCGTTGGCGGTGGGTTGCGGGCGCGGAGCATGGCCCAGGATGCCGGGCTGCCCGCGTTTTTTAGTTTGGAGCGCGCCACATCCGCCAAGTGGTTGACGCCGGATGACTTTGAAACAATCGTGCGCGTCACCCCGCCTCGACGGTTTGCGGTCAACTCATTGAGGCGATTCTTCCCCACGCGCAATTGGTTTGGCATTGGGCTGCGCGTGATCATTGGCATGGTTACCCTGGTTGGGTTGTGCGGGTTGGGTCTGCTATGGGTGCCCACGGCCAAAGTAACCCTTGCTTCGGCCAGCCGGACGATCACCACGATTGTGCCGGTGACGCTGGACCCCAAGGGCACCTCGGTCGACCTCGCCAACCGCACCGTGCCGGCGGTGCGGATCGAATCCTTTATCGATGGCTCGGCCAGCGTGCCGACCACCGGGAAGAAGAGCGTGGCATCCGGTCTGGCGCGCGGCGGGGTGGAATTCTTTAGCATCAGTAGTGCACCTTACAAGGTGCCGCGTGGCACGGTGGTCAGCACTTCCAGTGGCACCACGGCGCGATTTGTAACCACCGGGGAAGTGGAAGTGCCGCCGGGTGGTCGTGGGGTGGCGGGTGTGGAGGCGTTGGCGGAGGGCGGCGAAGGCAACGCCGGCCCGAACGAGGTGAACCAGGTGGAGGGTGCGCCGAGCCTGTATGTAAGCGTGAACAACCCCGGCCCGATTGGTGGCGGCGGTGGCAGGGACGTGAACGCGGTGGTGCAGGATGACTATAAGCGGGTGCGTGCGCAATTGCTGGTGTCGCTGACGCAACAGGCAGCGGACCGGCTGCAGGGCGAGCCGGCCATCCAGCGGGACGGCCTGTATGTGGTGCCGGCCACCGTCACCATTCGCGACATTCAGAACGAGACCTATGACCGCTTTGTAGGCGAGGCGGCGGATCAGCTGCGCCTGGACATGCGGCTGCAGGTGGTGGCGCTGGCGGTGGCGCCGGCCAATATCAATGCGGTGGCGCGTGCGGCCCTGGTGAAAAAGGTGCCGGCAGGCTTTGCCCTGGCCGACTTTGAGGCCGACCGCGGCGATGGCGCCGAGGAAGGCACCGGCACCCGCAGCGAGTTTTTTATCACCGCACGCGGTCGGGTGGTGGCTCAGGTGGATGGGTTGGAGGCGCGTCGATTGATTCGCGGCAAGACCCCGATCGAAGCGCAGAACATCCTGATCAACAAATACCTGCTTCAGCGCAACCCCAAGATCGAGCTTGGCCCGGATTGGTTTACCCCATACTTTGGCCGCCTGCCCTACACCCCGGTTCGGATCACCACTGAAGTCGTCACCGTTGGCGACGGCAATTGACCCGCTGTCGCCTGACTCTTGCCTCACGCCTCCTATAATTCCCCCATGGTCAGCGACGAAACCATCCAGGCCATTGCCGAGCACATATCGAGGGAGTTTCATCCAAAGCGCGTGATCCTGTTTGGCAGCCACGCGCGCGGCGAAGCCACCGAGCACAGCGACGTGGACTTGTTTGTTGAGATGGAGCGGACGGCAATCTATGCTGAACTGTCACAGGATCAACTGCTGACTTTGCATGAACGCGCACATGATCGAACCCATAATTTGGAAGAATTGTTGAGCGGTTGCACGGTGATCAAGCCGGATATGGTCAGCCTTCGGCCGGATGCGGCAAGGTTAAATGATTATGCCGTGCGCGAAATTCCTGGAATTACATCGCCCTGGTCATAACGATTTCGTCGGTCATTGGTCTCCTGACCACCCTCGTATCCGCTGTGCTGGCCGGCGAGGTACTTTGGCGATGGTGGCACAAACGTAGTGCCCACCTGCTGTTGTGGGGCGCGGGATTGCTGCTATATGTTCTGGCCGGGGTGTGCGAGGTGATCCTTTCGTTTGGCTGGAGCGCGCTGGCGTTCAGGCTTTGGTATTGGAGCGGCGCGCTGATGATCCCGCCGATCCTTGGGCAGGGCACGATGCACCTGCTGGTGCGGCGCAAGGGCGTGGCCATTGGCTTTACCCTGGCGGTGGTGTTTGCGGCCTACGCCAGCCTGGCGTGGGTGCTGAGTGTGCAGCTGGACGCCGCGCAGTTCCGCCCGGACGGGGACATCGCGCGGTTCCTGACCGAGAGCTATCGCGCGATCCTGCCGGCCTCGCCAATCCGCAAGGTCCTGCCGCCAATCTTGAACGGCTACGGAACGCTCTTGCTGGCCGGCGGGGCTGTATACTCCGCCGCTTTATTCCTGCGAAAGCAGGTGCTGCCCAATCGGGTGGTTGGCAATGTGTTTATCGCGGTTGGCGGTCTGTTGCCGGCCCTGGGCGGGACGTTGGTTAAGTTGGCTGAAGATTATTCCGCGCTGTCTGGTCTTGGGGCGGCGGTGAAGTATGTGGCCATATTGCTGGGGGTGCTGGTGATGTGGGTGGGGTTTCGATGGAGCGCGCGGTAGGAGAATGGAAACGAATCGGTTGAACACAAATGTTGTAAAAATTGCTTAATATGAAACCGTTGATAAAGTTTGTGATTTCATTTGCCGGTGGACTTATATTATTGTTCTTGACTACCACGTCCTCGTTTAGCCAGCCGGCTGCACAAACAATAGCTGTAGAAAACTTGGAGTTTTCCGATATTTCGACAACGGCGTATACCGAGAATTATGCCTATGTGACCGCACCAAGTGACATGCCGGTGGTGACCTCGACCGTGC
>JANXLU010000059.1 GCA_025354985.1 Chloroflexota bacterium | reverse complement strand
CACGCTCGGGCGCGCATGGCTAATGCAGCCGGTCTCGGAATGACGGGCGCACAGCGTAAACCCGTCATTCCGACTCCGGTCTAGTGACCGGCACGCGTAATTACTTTGGCACTCAAACCCGCCGTGCGCGGGAGGAATCTGCCGACGATGTGGTGAGGGCGCACCAACTCGGCAGATTCCTCCACCGGCTGTCACGCTCGGGCGCGCATGGCTAATGCAGCCGGTCTCGGAATGACGGACGCACGGCGTAAATTGGTCATTCCGACTCCGGTCTACTGACCGGCACGCGTAATTACTTTGGCACTCAGACCCGCCGTGCGCGGGAGGAATCTGACGACGATGTGGTGCAGGCGCACCGACTCGGCAGATTCCTCCACCGACAGGCACGCACGGGCGTGCATGGCTAATGCAGCCGGTCTCGGAATGACGGACGCACGGCGTAAATTGGTCATTCCGACTCCGGTCTACTGACCGGCACGCGACCTTACTTTGGCACTCAGACCCGCTGTGCGCGGGAGGAATCTGACGACGATGTGGTGAGGGCGCACCAACTCGGCAGATTCCTCCACCGGCTGTCACGCTCGGGCGACCATGGCTAATGCAGCCGGTCTCGGAATGACGGACGCACAGCGTATGGTGATTGACGCGTGAAAGCATGACGCGTGCCTCACCATTCTTGTGACAGATCCTTCCAGGTTGGATTCGAGACTGCAATAAGTCGGACCTTCTTCTCTCTACGCCATGCCTTGATTTGTTTCTCGCGCTCCAAGGCATTGCGAATGTCGGTGAACTCTTCTAGATAAACCAGGCGGTCGATGTGGTACTTCGCTGTATGACTATCTGGATAAAGCTTTTCCTTGTGCTGAGCAACGCGCCGAACAAGATCGCCGGTAACGCCAATGTAAATAGCCTGATTGAAGCTCGAAAGGATATACACATGGAAACGTCTTTCCACCACGGAACGATATTATGCATCGATGGTAACCACGGAGACAACCCCCCCAATATCAGGTTCAATGCGTAGATGACCATCTGAATGACATTGATGAAATCCTAATTATGCTAGCAGTAATTTACGACAACATCATCGTAAAGTTGCGATGCTTAGTTGTGCGTTTCGCTGCCAGACGTCAGCTTCTGCGGGCGCGAGGTCGGAGCGGCGCTTATACAGCGGATCGGATTATCTGGTCCCGCTAAGCCCGCCACTTATCCGCGTGGCACCAATCTGGTTGTCAATTGAAGGTGCAATGCCTGGAGTACGGCCAGCGTGGATTTGAGTGTCGGATTGCCTTGCCCGCTAAACGATCGATACAGTTGCTCGCGCGACAGACCAGTCTCGGCTGCAATTTGTGTCATTCCTTTCGCGCGAGCAATGACGCCGAGTGCGTGCGCAATATATTGGGCATCGTTTGATTGAAGTGCTTCCGACATAAATGCGGCAATTGCCTGATCCGAGACCAAGTCTTCTGCGGGATCGTAGGTCGTCAACCTTTTTTTCATGCTAAGTCCGTATGCTCCAATGCAAGTCTTTTCGCCAATCGGATATCCCGTGATTGGCTGCCCTTACTGCCACCGCAGAGCAGCACAATGATGGCGGTGCCGCGGTGCTGAAAGTAAATGCGATACCCAGGCCCATAATGAATCCGAATTTCGCTTACGCCATCCCCAACCGTTTGGACATCACCAAGGTGACCAAAGGCCATCCGGTCCAAACGAGATGCAATTACTCCGCGGATGCGTGCATCCTTAAGTTTCAAACGCCACTTTCTAAACGTGTCCGTTTGCTTAATGGTGACCGATTGCGCAATTGTAATCCATAAACTACACACGTCGAAGGCTAGCAAAGTCAAAGTTTTGGCGGCTAAAGCCGCGTCCTATGTCGGGTCGCCCGGCGCACGTCTAGCGACCGTGGCGGTGGATACCGAGGTTCGAGGAGCGTGACGGGATGCCCGTAACGACCATTTCGAAGTTTGGTCCGGCTTCATCCGCACCCTGCGGATCTATCTCACCCACTTCCGCGACCAACCTTCCTATGGTCAAAAGCGCCGCCCGTGAGACACTAATATGGCAAGCTTGGCTCCGGGAGCAATACCCGATGCTGGTCGAGCCGAGCGCGAGCAAATGGTACTTATATGAGAAAGCTAAAATTAATCGAACACATCTCGCTGGACGGTGTGATCCAGCACTCTGCCGATGGCGGCCATTTCCCATATAGCGACTGGAACGTGCCCTATCGGACCCCCGTCGGCCGCGATGCAGTCACGGCCGCTCATGGCGAGCGCTTTGATCTGCTACTTGGCCGTCGCACCTATGACATGTGGTCGGGTTTCTGGCCCAAGGCGCCGAGCAGTCCGATGGCGGACCGACTCAATGCGGCGACGAAGTACGTCGCGACCCACCATCCTGAAAGTCTTGCATGGGGCCCGTTCGAGGGCCTTGGACCGGACATCGTCGAAGGCGTTCGCCGCCTCAAGTCGCAGACCGGCCCGGGCCTCGTCCTCTCCGGCAGCTCCATGTTGACATCCGTATTGCTCGAGCATGGGCTGGCGGATGAAGCCGTGCTCATCGTCTATCCGGTTCTGTTGGGGACTGGCAAGCGCTTCTTTGCGGAGGGAACCCCGGCACGTGTGTGCGAGCTCGTCAGCACGCAGGCATTTCCATCCGGGATCATCTTAAGCACCTACAAGCTCGCCGGGCCTTTGAAGACGTAACCAGCATCAGCAAAAACAAAGCGAGACTTGAATATGAACGTGCCCGATCAAATCGAAAAGTATATTGATGACCAACCCGAACTAAAACGTGGCGACATGCGCGCGTTGCACCGCGTCATTTTGCAGGCGATGCCGGCATGCAAAGTGTGGTTCCTGGATGGTAAAAACACCGAAGGCAAAACGGTTTCCAATCCCAATATTGGCTATGGAATTCAAACCATAAAATATGCTGGTGGAAAAACCAGGGAGTTTTATCAAATTGGGCTCACTGCAACCACAACTGGAATCTCCGTTTATATCCTTGGCATTGCGGATAAGAAATACCTGGCGCATACATTCGAAAAAAAACTCGGCAAGGCGCGTGTGACCGGATATTGCATTGCCTTCAAAGCGCTAAAAGATATAAACATTGACGTTCTTGAAGCCGCAATAAAATTTGGTGTTGAGTCCCGGAATGAGCCGGCGGATTGATAGTTCCTCATGCCGATCGCGCCCGGCGCTGACAGGCACGACCGAATAAGCGCCGGAACTTGTGAACGGTGCGACCGACAGGCATGTCAATTTCCAAGCGGTGAAAGGCGGTTTTATCGCAGATGAAGGCAAAGCGCGGCACATCGTGTTCTAGAACTTGCGAACCAGCCCCTCGGGTACCGTCAAATCGTCGTCGCGTTCACATCAGGCATAGTCTGGTGCGCCATGCAGGATGATGAGGAACACCAAGTCTTCATCCGCGGCACGAATGCTATGATTCTCACCCGGGGCGATGACCATCAAGGCGTTCGGACCAAGCAGCGTTTCTATTTGATCGCCGCCTGCAAAATATCCATGGCCCTGCAACACAACGACGTTCACCGGCGAATGGGGCGCGTTGTGTTCTCGTACCACCTGACCAGGTCGCAGCGCAAACAGAAGGGCGCGGCCCGTTGCATCAACATGCAGAGGCTCGGAGTGTGGCGCGGACTCGTTGAAACGGATGTGATCAAGTATTTGAATCGTTTTCATGTCAGCTTCCATGATAGTCTGTAAAGACTTCAAATGAGCAGGAATATTGCTTGGGCATCGGGATCGCACGGCTGTCTGCCACATTAACGATCAGGTCATCCCTCTGCGCCCGGTGGCAAAGGATTCAGTCGCTGCATGCGCCTGAACGCGCGCGCGGCTCCATGCTTACCCCGGAATTATGCCATTCCAGTGGTTCGCCAAGAATTTGGTCGCGTACATATCTTGCCAGGCGGCCAACACCTTCAAACCCCGCCCTGGTCAATCTCGCCCTAATCACGGTGTTGCCCTGGTCACACCCTCCCGCACGCGTGCGCCAAGCGCCGGCACCTCGGCCCCATCGAACCCCTTATCAACGAAAATGTTGCCGCTTCTTTCGGTCGCGCTGGTATCATTCCAGCGAGGGACATTCTTATTCATTCGTCACGCTCCATTCGACCCTATCAGGATATCGACGAGCTGGCGGTCGTCAGCGTTTGGCACCGCGCGGGACAAGCTGCGTACACCTTCCTGCCAACGTGGCAAGACCTGACACGCGAGCATGCGCTCAAAGTGTTTCGCACTGTCATCCACCCCAAATGTTCGATTTGGGTCGGCCTGCGAAACGAGCAGGTTGTCGCATACCTTGCCATGAAGCGGTCCTATATCGACCGGCTCTATGTCGATCCGACGGAATGGCGGATGGGATGGGGAACACGTTTTATAACCTTCGCCAAAACGCTCTCGCCAAACGGTCTCGAACTGCACACCCATCAAGCAAATCAGGCTGCGCGCGCGCTATATGAGAAACAAGGATTCCGTGCGGTCGCCTTCGGAGTGAGTCCGCCTCCAGAATCCGCACCCGACGTTGAATATCACTGGTTGCCATCGCAAGCCCGACAGCCCTGACGCACGGGTCGTGTACTTCCCCGAAGCAAATTTGCGGAGTCTTTGAAGCACGCGAATACAAGCCATTTCAAAAGCACAACATCGAAGCAGCTATTCGATGCGCGGGCGCACGGACGCCGCCCAATTCATGAAGGCTTTCGCCGGCGACAACCGCTACATCGTGGACTATCTCATCGAGGAGGTCCTCCAGCGTCAGCCCGAACGAATCCGAAACTCTTTGCTCCAGACCTCCATTCTCGACCAGTTGAGTGGCCCGCTCTGTGACTCTGTCACCGGCCAGAACGATGGCATGGCGCTGTTGGATGCCCTGGAGCGGGGCAACCTGTTTGTCGTGCGGCTGGACGACACACGCCACTGGTTTTGCTACCACCACCTCTTTGCCGATGTCCTGGCCGGTCATGCCTTGCAGGAGCAGTCTGCGCACATACCGATCCTGCATCAGCGAGCCAGCGCGTGGTACGCGGACAATGATTTGCCTGCGGATGCGATTCGCCACGCGCTGGCCGCCAAAGACTTCGCTCGTGCGGCGGATTTGGTTGAGCTGGCAGTGCCGGCGATGGGCCGGACCAGACAGGAGGCCATGATCGTGAGCTGGCTCAAGGAGCTCCCCGGCGAACTGTTCCACGCCAGACCCGTACTCAGCGTTTACTATGCCGCGGCGTTGCTCGTGATCGGCGAACTCCAGGGCGTTGAAACCCGACTGCTGGACGCCGAAAGGTGGCTGTACACGCAGGCGGACATGGACACGCATCCGGTAGTTTCATCAACCGGGAAGATCGCGCTGGACGATGAGGGTGTGCGCGGTCTGCGGGGTTCGATCGCCCTGTATCGTGCTTCAATTGCCCTGGCCATGGGCGATGTGGCCGGCACCTTGAAGCACGCCGGACAAGTGCTTGATCTTGTGCCTGAGGATGACCATCACCGACGCGGAGCGGTAGCGGGGTTGCTTGGGCATGCCCATTGGACGGTGGGTGATCTCGAGGCGGCGCACCGGTCCTACGCCGAGTGCATGGCGCGGTTGCAACGAGCTGGATATATCACAGACACCATCGGTTGTGCCGTCGCCATGGCGGATATACGGATTGTGCAAGGCCGCCTGCACGATGCCATGCGCACCTACGAACGGGCCATGCAGGTTGCAATGGCGCCTGATGTGCCCGCGCTGCGCGGAGCAGTGGATTTGCACGTGGGGTTGAGCGAACTCCTCTACGAGCGCAACGATCTCGCAGCTGCCAACCAGCACCTGCTTCACGGCAAGGCACTGGGCGAACACATGGGTCTGCCGCGGAGTCGCTATCGCTGGTGTGTTGCGATGGCACGCATCCGGGAGGCCGAAGGTGATCTGGACGGCGCGCTCGCCCACCTTGACGAGGCCGAGCGCCTTTACGTGGGTGACTACTTCCCCAATGTGCATCCGCTGGCGGCGATGAAGACGCGTATATGTGTCGTGCAGGGTCGCTTGGGCGAGGCCCTCGGCTGGGCGCGTGAGCGGGGACTGTCCGCTGATGACGACCTGAGCTACTTGCAGGAGTTCGAGCACATCACCCTGGCCAGGGTCCTGCTGGGCCACGCCGGGGGCGGCCCTGCTGACAACCCCATGCGTGTGGCGCTTGGGTTCTTGCAGCGTCTCCTGCAAGCCGCTGAAGCAGGAGAGCGGACGCGCAGTGTCATCGAAATCTTGGTGTTGCAGGCTCGGGCTCAGCATGGGCTGGGCGACATCTCCGCCGTGCTTGTGCCGCTGAAACGCGCCTTGATTCTGGCTGAGCCGGAGGGCTACATCCGTATGTTTATGGACGCCGGCCCAAGGATGGCGAACCTCGTGGCACAGGCTGCAAAACACGGCACGACCCCGAGCTACGTCCGTCAACTCCTGAAGGCCTTTGGCGTGTCGGCAGACCTGCCGATGCCCAACCAGACATTGAACCAGACGTTGAACCGCAGTTTGATTGAGCCGCCAAGTGACCGTGAGCGGGACGTGCTTCGGCTGCTGCGAACCGGCCTGAGTGGCCCGGAAATGGTCCGCGAACTAAGCGTATCGCTCAGCACGTTGCGCACGCACAGCCAAAACATATTCAGCAAGCTCGGGGTGAACAACCGGCGAGCGGCCGTCCGCCGGGCTGAAGAACTCGATTTGTAACCCCCGATCTCGGCCAATCGCCGTATTACCCGCCAACGCTCCGTTTGGAAACCACACTGATTGCGCCGTTGTTCTCCATAATCGCTGAATGGACATCATCGACGGTTAAACAGCCATTTTGCCGCAGCGCCGCATGTAATTCGTGGTTCGTCAGCATGGCGCGCTCCATCACTCCCGTAAACAAGTGTCCATTGTGTATCAGGACTTGAGGCTGACCTTCAATCAGCCGTTCAAGCTTGTTGCTCTTGAAGGTTGCAAAACCAACTCCCATATTTAGCAATACGAGCGTGGTGGCGGATATAACGCCCGCGAGGACCGAATTGTCACCGCCGTTCATCGCGTTTTGAACGGCATTTGAGAGTACGAGCAGCAACACGAGGTCAAACGGCGCGAGCTGTCCCACTTGCCGCTTGCCGGTCAGGCGCAGCAACACTACCAGAAATACATACACGATAACGGCACGAAGAATCAACTCCCACCAGGGAACAGTCAGTGCAAGCATAGTTTTCCTCACTTAATTTCAAATTTCGCCAAAGCGCTCACGTTGCCACGAAGCTCCGAAAAATCGGTCTCGTAATGGTCGCCAAACGCTTCTGAGCATACCTGCAAGAAATTGTTTTCCTGAGACCTCCATAAATCATCGGCGAAGTTTGCCGACCCCGTCCAAACCGTTGCGGTTGGATTACCGCCATCTCGGATCACATGCAAAACGATGTTGCAATCCCAACTTGGGCTGCCCGAAAATTCGTTCATATGGCGTGAAACGAAACAGTCAATTTGTCGTTTGTGCCGGCGCATGGCAAATAAACGCTCATCCACATACGCAGGGCGATATTTGAAGGTCGCGGCCTGAATCAACAGCCTCCAATAATATCTGCTACCGGGATGGCTGAGCGGCAACAAGTGATCGCCGGCATCATGGCGGGTAATCCAAATCATGAGTTTGAAGTGCATTTCGTCCGGATATCGAACCAAATGCCGCACATGAACCTCCTTTGGCCGCTGGTTCACGCCATGCAGTGTGCATTACTGCATAAATTTGTCCAGGGAGTAAAAGATGAATGCAACTGTCATTTGGAGGACATTCGAGGACATCACAAAAGCCTCCATTACCCGCAAAATCCCGGCAATCCTGCCAAAATGGCCTGCGCCCACGCTTTACCTTAACGTTTCCTTGGAAAACAAGTCGTGTAACGCGCCTAATACCGCGTGCGCTCCACCAACCGTGCAAGCTGGCATAATGCGATTCACAGTACATGAAGCATCGCACCACACGTGTGGCTGTTCTTGGGGCAGGGCTGCAAGGCTCAAGCGTTGCGCTGGCATTGGCGCACGCCGGATATGCCGTGACCCTGCTAGATCGTGCGCCCGGACCGCTGTATCGGTCCAGCCTGCGAAATGAAGGCAAGATTCACCTGGGTTTTGTCTATTGCAATGACCCTGATCGTAAGACGCCGCCTCTGATGCTTCGCTGCGCTCTGGAGTTTGCACCGCTGCTCGAACGCTGGTTGGGTCATGCGCTGCCGTGGGCGGAGTGGCGGTCTGCGCCATTTCAGTATGCGCTTATGCGGGAATCCATGGTGAATCTCTTTGACATTCAGCAGGCGTTTCATCGATTGGATGCGGACTATCGCGCCATGAGAGATTCCAGCATGAGTTACCTCGGAGTGAATCCGGACCGGTTGTGTGGTGAAGCGATACCCGTGCTGGAGGGGAGTCACTTCTCATGTGCACGGGTATCGCACACGATCACCACCTCGGAACTGGCGCTGGATTTGACGCCATTTTGCGCTGCGGTGCGCCAAATCCTGATACATGATCAGCGTATTGATGGCAGGTATGGCGTGGATGTTCGCGAGGTAAAACGCCGACATGGTGGATTTGAAATTTGCGGACACACGCGTGATGGCGCTCAATGGACCACTGAGGCGGAGGTTGTGGTGAACTGTTTGTGGGAAGGTCGCCTGTTGGTGGACGACATGTTGGGTTATGCTCCTTCACGACCTCACCTGCACCGGCTGAAATACCGGCTCATTGGAAGCATGAAAAAAAGCGTCCCCGGCTTGATGTCCTGCACGCTGATCCTCGGGGCGTTTGGAGACCTGGTGCTCAATAAGAGTGGCAGGCACTACTTCTCATGGCATCCGGGATGCATGTTGGAATCCACCAATCGAATTGCACCCCCCGACAGCTGGCAGGCGGCTTGTGATGGCGTTGTGACTGATGAAATCCGTCAAAAAGTTACGGCGGCCATTATGCACGGGTTGGGTGACGTCATTCCTTCCGTCACCTCGGTGCAACCGCTGGCTGTCGATGCGGGTGTCATTTGCGCCTGGGGTGAAACCGACATTGTGGATCCGTCCAGTGGGTTGCACCGGCGGCATGACATCGGAGTCCATGAACATGACGGTTATTACTCAATCGATTCGGGAAAATTCACGTGTGCGCCGGCCTTTGCCCGGGACCTTGTGCAATTGCTGAAATGAGTGGTGGTCTTCCAACCGTGACCGTGGCGATCCCACTGTATCGCTCGTTGCCTTTCGTTCCGGTCATCCAGGAAAACATATTGGCGCTGGATTATCCAGCGCTCGAAATTATCGTGTCTGACCGTCACGGTCTGGATGCTGCCATGGATGTGCTCCAGCATCAGTTTGGCGGCGATTCAAGAATTCGGTTTGAGCGATCCACCGATGGAATTGGTTTCGCCGAACACTTCAATGCACTCGTGAGAATGGCGACAAGTGACTATATCGTGGTCATGCAACACGACAACACGTATCCACCCAATTATCTCCATCTGCTGGTCGAAAAGGCTGTGACGGAACCGAAACCGGTGGTTACCTTTGGGACAACGCAAAGCGTCTGGCTTGACCGCGACGAACACGATGAAGGGTTTGGCGTAATCCTCCCCATGGTTAAGCGACCCGACACGTGGGGGCTTGATGATTGTCTCAGACTGTTGTTCGCCGGATATGCGGGCGTGCCGTCGAGCGGTCTTATTTTGCGATCAACGGTTCTCGGCTATCCGTCGCTGATGATTGAAACGCGCAATGCACAAGGCAGTGAAAGCGTATGGCTGTTTGCGCTCGCGTTGTGCGCTCCGCTGCGATTTGTCCAGGATTGTGTTTACCTTAAACGCCATCACCCTGCAAGCGCGACGCGGGCGCTGGCATCGGTGCCGCTGGATTGGCTGGATCACGTGCGCGTCATGGCGTGGTATGCGACCAACTTCCCGATGTCGCGACGAAACGCCGCCGTTGGGCTATCGGCCATGCTTTTGTTTTCGCTCATGCGTATTTTTTATCAATCCGTGCTGAAGGTTGCCCTTCCGCGCAGGCTGGCCGTGCGATTTCGCGACGCTTTTAGATTTTGGATTCTCCGCAAAACCGCTGGCCCTCTCTAAAAACACAATAGCTATACCTAGGTATTGTTCTTAACGCACCCATGGTACGTTGATTTAACGTTTCGGATTGTCTACGATGAAGAATTGTAGAAGCCCAAAAATCCTACATCAATTTACATAAGGAAAAACTGCCATGGAAATCCTCAATTCGTTTGTTCAATCAATCGTGACCAGTGTTGGTCCCTTTCTGCCCCGCCTGGTGGGCGCGCTGGTCATCCTGCTCGTCGCCTGGATCGTCGCCCGCCTCGTCAAGGCCGCGCTGTCAAAGGGTGGCGCGCGTTTGGGGTTGGATAACCGCCTCAAGAGCCCGGGCCTGTCGCACACGTTTGCCGAGGCCGGCTATTGGCTGGTCTGGCTGGTCGCGCTGCCCATCCTCCTGGGTGCCCTGGGCCTCACCGCCATGCTTGACCCCATCAACGGCCTCCTGGCGAAGATTTTGAGCGCCATCCCAAGCGTGCTCAGCGCCGCCGTGATTTTGGGCATCGGGTGGCTGGTGGCGCGCATCGTCCGCCAGGTCGTCACCAATCTGCTCACGGCAGCGGGCTCCGAGCGACTCGCCGCCCGCCTGGGCATGAAGGATTCACTCGGCAAGGACGGCCTGGCCGGCGTTGTCGGTTTGTTCCTGTTCATCCTGATCCTATTGCCGGTGCTCGCCGCCGCGCTACAGCCGTTGGGGTTGGATTCGGTCACCCGCCCGGTGTCAAACATGTTGGACACTATTCTGGCCCTGCTGCCCAAGCTCCTGGCCGCGGTCATCATAGTCGTGATTGCCGCCATCATTGGTCGCATGGTCTCAAACCTCATTGCCAGCGTGCTGAGTGGTCTGGGCTTCAACGGTCTGCTGCCCCGGCTTGGTCTTGGTAGCACCCCGCACATCGCCGGTCGCACGCCCTCTGAACTGGTTGGTACGCTTGTGTTCATCGGCATCATGCTGGCCGCCGTCACCCAGGCCAGCGAGGTGGTTGGGTTCCAGGTGCTCACCTCGGCCATTGGTGAAATAGGCGTGATCGCCGCCCAGGTGGGCGCCGGTCTCCTCGTCTTGGCTATTGGCCTCTGGCTTGCAAACATCGCCGCAAACGCGATCAAGGGCAGCACCATCGTCAACCGTGACACACTGGCCACAGCCGCACGCGTGGCGATTTTGTTCCTCGTGGTTCCCCTCGCCCTGCGCCAGGCCGGTTTGCCATCTGAAATCGTAACGATCGGCTTCGGCGCGCTCATCGGTGCGCTCACCATCGCCGCCGCGATAGCCTTTGGAATCGGTGGCCGCCATGCCGCCGCACGCATGTTGGATCGCATGACCAACGCCATGGATCAGGTCGAACCACCCAAGCAATAGCGTACGATTCAACCGACGAACCAGTGCGTGATAAAAAAGGCGCCCATAGTCTGAAGCATTTGCCAGGTCTGCGTTTGCAGACCGCCGGGCTTGCGCTGTTGGGTGCCGGCGCATTGGCGTTGGTGTTCGTTGTCTCGCGAGGGTTTGGCGCATTTGGCGCATATGGTTCCGATGAGGGTCTGCTGCCTGCCGTGGCCCTCATCGGTTTTGCGTTGGCCGCCGGGTTGGGTTGGCTGCTGTCCGGTCGCCTCGCCCAATACCTTGTCACCACCACCCACCTCGCGCACGATGTGCGCACGGGTGCCTCCGAGCGTCTGCGCGCTCCCGATGGTGCAAGCAGTGAAACCGCCGACCTCAGCGCCGAACTAAACGAACTGGTATCCACGCTCCGGTCGCAAAACGCCGTGCTCCAACAGCGTTCGGTCCGTCTGGGCGCACAGTTGGCCTCGCGCACCGCCGAAGTCAGCACGTTGGTCGATCTAACACACAAGCTCTCCGTTGATACCGATGAGCGTCTTCTCTATCGTAATATTCTGGATGCCCTGTATCAGTCGGTGGAGTTTCGCTCGGCCTCCATTTGGGGTCGCATCCCCACCGGTGTTGTTATCAAGTATTACGCCAACCCCGGTCACGGCCTCACCCGCGATCCGGAAGACTTGCTGACCGTATCGCCGGTCTACGAGAAGCTATACGATCAGGTGCTGCGCAGTAACCAGGCTGTCCTAACCACCCGACCGCGCCGAACGCTGATGGGGTGGCTGGCCGGGCAGTTCAGCACCCGCCAGTCCGATCATTTGTTGAGTGGTGCGATTTCATCCATCACGCTTCCGCTTATGGCCGGTTCCAACATGCAGGGGGTGCTGTATGTCGATCATACCGACCCCGCCTTCTTCACCGTCGAGCGCCAAAAGTTGCTCAAGGCGGTTGGTCAACAGGCCGCGCTGGCTGTCGACCGTGCGCGGATGGCCGCCGAGACCAGCCGCGCCGCGGTCATCCTTGAGCGCAACCGCATCGCCCGCGAGTTGCACGACGCGGTGTCTCAACATCTGTTTGCCATCAGCATCACGGCCAGCCGGATGGGCGGTCTGGTCGCCCACGACCCGGATCGCGCGGGTGAGCTTGCAATCGATATTCAGCGGTTGAGCAAAGCCGCCTCGTCCGAGCTCCGCATGTTGTTGTTTGAGTTGCGTCCCGATGCACTCCTGGGCGCTGATCTGACCGATCTGTTGCGATTCTCCGCCGAGGCCACCGCAAACCGGATCGGCGCCGAGCTATCCTTCCGCGCAAATCTGTCTGCCAATCCGCCTACCCAAATCAAGGTTCAACTGTATCGTATTGCCCAGGAGGCCCTGTCCAATATTGTCCGCCACAGCAGCGCGCGACATGTGGTGCTCATCCTGGCGGGCAATGGCGCGGGCGCATGCAGCATCCAGATCGCGGATGATGGCAATGGCTTTGACCCAAGTGCGCCCTCGGCCGGCGGGCACTTTGGATTGGAGAATATGCGCGCCCGCGCCGCCGAGATCGGCGCGGCGCTTGAGATCAACAGCAGCGCCGAAGATGGCACCCGCACGATCCTGACCTGGCCGGCCCCTGCCGCACCCGCGAAGCAGAATACCCCCGCCGTAGCCCAAGCCATGCTACCCTATACGCATGGCTGACCCAGCGATAAAAGTTCTGGTTGTCGACGATCATCCGGCGGTGCGACACGGTCTGGCGCTGTTTGTGAACTCGATTGCCGACTTTGTCTGCGTTGCCGATGCCGCCAATGGCGAGGCAGCCATTGACCTCTGTGCGATCCATCAGCCGGACGTGGTGCTCATGGATTTGGTGATGCCGGTTATGGACGGCGCACAGGCCACCGCCGTGATCCGCAGGCAGTTCCCCAGGATTCAGGTTGTGATCCTGACCAGCTTTGAAGAGCCCCATCAGATCCAGGAAGCCCTGCGCGCAGGGGCGATCAGCTTTCTTACAAAGACGTCCAGCGTGGAGCTGATTGAGCGCGCCATCCGCATGGCGCGTGCCGGCCAGGTGCTGCTGGGGCCCGAAGCCTCCAGCGCGATGCTTCATTCGCTCCACGAGCGCGCGCCCGAGGAGCTAACCGAGCGTGAATTGGAGATTTTGACCCTGATGGTGGCCGGGCTCAAAAATCAGGAGATCGCTGAGCGCCTGTTCCTGGCCCTGCCAACCGTGAAATTCCACGTCACCCACATCCTGGTCAAGCTCGGCGTGTCCACCCGCACCCAGGCTGTTGCCCTCGCCCTCAACCGGCGCCTCGTCCGCGCCGCGTGATTGTGGTGGGCGACTTCCATCGCCCTCTCTCTGACCTCGCGAAGCCTGCCCGGCGGGCATCGACCAGCTATTGCCATCGCTGGCTGCGCCGGCCCAGCACCGCGCGCCCGACGTGCCGATACCAGGTGTCACGCCGGGTGTATTTGGTAACGCCGTATACGGCGTGCCGCACGAATCGGACGATATCCCGCACGATCACAACGGCTGCAAATGAGCCCGCACCCGCGATCAGAGAGACTGGAAGGTCCAACAGACAGAACGCAGATGTCCCGATCAGGATCGCGAGCACAAGGTTGATTAACACTTGATTGACGCGGTGAGCGCCAACCGGCATGCCGCAGGCGACCACAACGGCGAGCAAACCGGAACCAAGACCGAGGGCGAAGCGTAAATCAAATATGCGGGAAGTGTAGCACGCATGGCATGGTTGAATGCCCGCCAAACTACGCCAACACCCGGGGCATTCCGCGTGGATCACCGTTTGTGCAGAATTCAGAAGATCAGGGCGCCAGAGAACAGATGTTCAGGTACCGGTGGTGGATGGGGGAACGCACACCCGAAAACCGAAATAGTTGTAACGGGATGATGGAATGTTGCCGCCCCGGCAGGCGCAGCGCACGTCTTTGGCGCCAAGGTCGAAGGAGCCGCCGCGCAACACGCGCACGGCCGAATTCTTGTTTTCGTTGTCCCGGCCGTCTGTCAAACCATATGGGTATCCTCTGTGTTCGCTCAGCGTCCACTGCCACACGTTTCCCGCCATATCATCCAACCCAAATGGACTGGCACCCTGTGCATCATATTTGCCAACCGCCGTCGTGTCACCGATGTTGTTGGCAAAATTCAAGCGTGTGGCATCTGGCGCCTGGTTCCCCCATGGATAGACACGCCCATCCGGCCCGCGTGCGGCCATTTCCCAGTGCGCTTCGCCAGGTAGTGACAACGGCAAGTCCGTCAGTTCCCGCGCCCATTCGCAAAACGCCAAACTGTCGTACCAGCTTACATTCACGACCGGGTGATTCTGCTTTGCGGCCGTGTTGGCGGGTGAGGACCATGGGTAATTTGTCGCCTTTACAAATGCGGCAAATTGTGCGTTGGTTACGTCGGTTTTGCCCATCCAATATTCCCGCAGCGTCAATCTGTGCTTGGGCAATTCATCCGGGTACGCCTGCGGATCCCCGGCCTTGTCGCTGCCCATGATGAACTCACCCGCTGGAATGCGCACGAGGGCCATCTCCAGCCCCGGCGCCAACATGACACCAATGCGATCCGCGTCAATTTTGCGCACCGTTTGGTTGGCCACACGGTTGGCCACAGCGGTTGGGCTCGGACGTGGCGCAGATGCCGTGGGAACTGGCGAAGGATCTGTGGCCGTGGAGGCCGGCGTTGAAGATGGTGGTGGTGGCGGTGATGGCCGGGTGGTTGGCAAATCGGTGGCGGCCAGTAACGTTGGCGTGGGCCGACCGCTGGTTGCGGTCAGAGCCGGAATTTCGGTGGAATTCCCGGCTCTGCGTGAAAATGCCCAAGCGGCGGCGACACCTCCGGCGGCCAGGATGCCCGCGCCCGCGGCGAGCTTGATCACGCTGCGGCGAGTCTGGTCGGCTGGCGATCCCAAAACAGGCATGGCCGCCCTGCCGCCAATGGCCGCTGCGAGCTCGCTTGAAAATTGTGCTGCTGTCTGCTGGCGTTGTCCGGGATTCTTGGCCAGTGCGCGCAACACCACGGAATCCAGTGCCTTCACGCCCGTGTCAGGCGCGGGCGGGGGCTGGTTCATTTGTTGCAGCGCGATCGCACTCCAACTATCACCGCTGAAAGGCAGGCGGCCGGTCAACATCTCATAGAGCATGATGCCCATGGCGTAAATATCGGTGCGGGCGTCGACCGGCCGGCCATTGCACTGTTCAGGCGCCATATAGGCCGCGCTGCCCATGATGACGCCGGTTTTGGTCAGCTTGGTCATTTCACTGCTGACCGAGACCAGGCCAAAATCACATACTTTGCAGTTGCCGCCGTCGTCGAGGAGGACGTTCGCCGCCTTTAGATCACGATGAACAAGCCCCTTGCCGTGCACATAGGCAAGCGCATCGGAGATCTGGGTCATGAACTTTAGGATTTCCTGTTTTGAAAGCGGTTGCTTGCGCATCAGATCGCCCAGGGTGCCCCTGTCCATGAATGGCATGACCATGTAGAGAACGCCCGTATCGACACCATAGTCATAAACGTCAATAATGTTTGCGTGTTTGAGGTCGCGCAGAACCATCGCTTCGCGCTTGAAGCGATCCACCAGGCCGGCATCTTCTGCAGCGCCGGGCAACATGACCTTGAAGGCGACTTGGCCGCCGTTCGACACCTGGGTGGCCTTGTAAACCGCACCCATGCCGCCCGTCTTTAGCGCCGCATCGATTCGGTAAATTGAAATGGTTTTTCCAACGAGATCTGCCATTGGTCGAGGTTGGATTCTAGAGCACGTTGCTCAACGGCTGTTGGCCTCGCTCTCAACCGTCGGCTCGTCCGCGCCGCCTGATTGTGGTGCGTCGCCATCCACCGCCGGCCGATACGCTGTGAGTAACCCAAACGCGCAACTCGCTCGCGTCATGGTTACAACCGGCTGAGGAGCTCTGCCTTCTTGGCGTCGAAGTCGACCTGGGTGATGGCGCCGTCGTCCAGCAGAGACTTGAGCTCGCGAAGCGAGGCGGACACGTCGTGAAGATCATCTGAATGGATTCCGGCCTCGCTCATGTTATCAAGCAACTCCTGCAGCTCCGCGTCATGCAGGTGCGCCGTTGCCTGCGGGCCCACATAGGGGCGAATAGTGTCACTCAGCGGAGGGGCCGCAAGCGGGCCGCGCACCGAATCAAACATCAGCGCCACATGCCCGGCATAAAACGGATTGACCTTGACCTGCACCTGCGCACCAGCGCGCACGTCGTGCAAATATTTGGATGGCACCATCACCGTTTCTCGCGCCTGGTAGGCGCCGTTGTCTGCGCGCGCCACGTCAAACACCACGGTCTCATTGGCCGCCGTAATTGCACCGTAGCGCGAGCCGCTCCGCGCCACGGCGCCGGCCGATGTCACGTTAGTGATGGTGGCATCGGTGCGCCGTCCAATGACTCTGACCAACAGCCGTGCCAGCGTCGGCAGCAACACCGAGGCCGCCACCCCGGCCAGTGGGCTCAGAGCGGGCACGGCGCCAATCCAACCCACATTCTTGTTTTGGAAAGGCGTGCCGCCAAAGACCAAAAACCCGATCGCGATGATTGAAATCGCAACCGACCCAAGGACGATCTGGCTTGCGTATTTGTGCACTTGCATCTCGTTAACCCCCAACAGCAACTATACGCGTGAATTCGCAACGCACTAAGTGACAGTCTCACCACCGCCTCATCCGGCGGCGCACCAACGCCCGGCCAAGCTCTCAGATTGGCAGTCCGGTAGGCTCATCAAACCCGATGTTTTCCCCTGAATTGTTTGCGTTTCTTCATATTACGCAAACTTCACAACCACCTCACCAACGCCTTACGGCCAGGCCCGACCATAAAGCGCGAGGAACAAAACCTATGAAAACAAACTTACGAAATCTGTCTTCCCTTGCGCTCTTATTTATCCTGCCCTTTGCAAACCAAGCCCAGCCCGCCGCTGGCGTCGTCAACGCACCCAACACCGTCGGCGTAAGCGGCACGGTTACCATGCCGGATGGCAGCCTGCCCGTGCCCGATGGCACGCGGGTGTGGCTGCATATGCCCGACGGTGATGACCTGGATGCCGACCTGGCCGTCAACGGCGTCGGCACGGTGATCACCACCACCGGAGCGTTTTCGTTTGCCAGCGTGCCGCGGGGCAACTATCTGTTGCGCGCCTTCACACCCAACGTGGCGCCTTACGCCACCGCCCCGGGCATTGTGACGCCGCTGCATGTGGCCGGTGCCAGCGTGAGCGGGCTGGCCCTAAAGCTGGGTGCACCCATGCTCACCGGCACAATCGCGCTACCCGGATCGACAACGCCGGTGCGTGGGATCGCCCACGTATATTGGAACGGCGTCGAGGTGGAGCGCCGCTGGACGCAAACTGGTCTGTTCACGGTCGGCGGGCTGCCAAACGCCAACGTGGTCGTGCGCGCAGAGGCGTGGCCCGGTGATGCGTATTGGTGGTCGGTGCCGACCCCGATCGCGCTCTCGAGCAGCGCGCCGCAGACCGCCACCCTTGCGCTCACCGAGGCAAAGATTGTGGGCACAGTCTATGAGAGCCGGATCAACCCCAACCCGGTCGCGCTGGCCCAGGTGGATGCGCACGAGAATGGCAACCCGCCCCGGACGGACTTCTCGGGTCCCCAAGGAGCCTATGCGATCGGCGGGCTCGCGCCCGGCTCTGCTCTGCTCACGCTTGAGGCGCCGTTTGGCCTGAGCTGGCTTGAGAGCCCATCCTCGACCACCGTCACCGTGCCAGCGGTTGGGTCGATTAATGTGCCGATCACCTTCAGCCTGCCAAACAAGACCATCCATGGACTGGTGCAAACCAATGACCTTGCGCCCGTTTCCGGCGCGCTGGTTGAGGGGCATCGCATCGACCGGCGCGGCTATAACGCCACAACGACCGATGCCACCGGTGCATACAGCATGACGCTGTCGCAGGGATTGTGGGTCGTGCGCACCACGCCGCTGTCAACCACGGTCCCGGCCAGTTGGTTTGACCCCGACCAGACCCGCAGTGTGCGCTTTGAGTTCAATCCCGAGCCTGACGGCAAGGTGATCAATTTTCGCGTGCTGGTGGCCGATGGCGTGGCCGGTGGCTTCGTCCAGCTGCCCAATGGAACCGCACCCGGCGTGACGGTTACCGTGGCGCTACACAATGACGAAGGGCTGGGTGCACGCACGCTGATCGACGCCAATGGCCAATACACCATCAGCGTGCCACATGGCACCTACAAGATGGATGTGCGCCCGGTTGGCGGCGTATATGCCGGCCCGCTGTTGCCGCTGCTCCATGTCGGGCCCATTACTCCGACAGTGGTGCCAACGATCACGCTGCTGGTGCGTGACGCGATTTTGTCGGGCACGCTGACCGACGGCGCGGCCGCCGTGGTTGCGGGCGTCCCGGTCATAGCCTGGAACGCGGCCACTCACGCCGCGTTCCAGACCCGCTCCGGTCCGGATGGCGTGTTTGACCTTGCGGTTTACAGCGGAACCTGGAGCGTGCGCCCGGCGCCGCTGCCGACGCAGCCATATATCTACACCGGAACCGCTCAGTCGGTTACGGTCACCGCAGGGAGCACCATAGGCAACCTCAGCGCGGTGTTGGTCAACAGCAACGCCACCATTCATGGCACGTTGTTGGATGCCGCGGGTGTACCGGTTACCGACGCGTCGGGGTTCGCGCGCGCGGTCTCCACGGATGGCGCGTTTCACAACGGCGCGCCGATTCAACACGGCGCGTTTGATGTGCTGGTTCCGGCCGGAAGCTACAGCCTGACTGTTTCTCTTCCCGGTGGCTCGCGCTATGAAATGCCCCGCACCGTGCTCACCACCCAGGCGCCGGGTGCCATTTCAATCACCCTGGTGAAGAAGGATGCTGTGATCTTCGGCGCGCTGCTTGACAAGCGCACCGGTGTGAGCCCGGTCGATGTGGATGCCCGCGTATGGGCCACCGACGACGGCTTCACCAACGCCACCGATGTGCGCGAGAGCGGGCAATACGTGCTCCCCGTCAGCGCCGGTGACTGGGTCGTGAACTATGGCCTTGGTGATGCCCGCGAAGACTACGCCAAAGTCGCCGGTGTGCGCACGGTCGGCGTGCAGCCCGGTCAGCGCCAGCGCCTGGGCCTGCCCGTGGTTCGTAAGGATGGTGTGCTCACCGGCACGGTCACGCTGCCCGATGGCAGCCCGGCCGTTGGTGCGTTCGTGAGCGCTGAGGCCGTCAGCCCGGATATCGCCGAGGTCACCCTTGGCACCGCGGTGGCCGCCGACGGCAGCTTCCTGCTGAAGCTACCGCACGGAACATATACCGTTCACAGCACGCTGCCGGGCCAGCCGGCGCTCATCAATCCGCGCAGCCTGCGGGTGGTGATTTCGCCAGCCGGTTCGGCCAGTGTGGCGCTCCGCTACCGCCAGCCGGATACCGTGCTAAGCGGACAGATCAGCTTGTTTGGTGGCGCGCCGTTTGCCGGCAGCGCCTGGGTGACCGCCTTTGCCGATGACAGCAGCGCGAACAGCGCCCGGGTGAGCCAATCCGGCGCCTACACCCTGCCGTTGATCAGCGGGCTTACCTACACCGTGGTGGCGCGGCTTGAGACCTCCAGCGCCTACTGGTTCACCCGGACGACCGCGCTGGTAAGCGGCCCGACCGCGCTGAACCTGGTGCTCGTTGGCCCAAGGGCCAAACCCGGACCGGTGTCGATCATGTTTGACGCCAGCCAGGACGCCGATTTGACGCTTGCCGACGGCACTAAGGTGCACGTTCCCGCGGGGGCAATGCCGGTAAGCGGCAACGTCATCCTGCAAGCAATGCCGCTGGTGAACACGTTCTTCAATCGCTACGGTGATGTCGAAGGGATGAGCTATGCCTTTGAGGCCTTTTCCGCGGATGGTCAGCCGATTGCAACCACCTTCAACACCGATGTGTCAATCACGTTCCCGTATCACCCGGAGCAATTGGAACATCGTGGTCTGCGGCTGGCCCAGCTGCGCCCCGCTTACTTCAGCACCACCACTAATTCCTGGACCCGCCCGGATAGTTTCGTAAACGACCTGACCCGTCACGAGATCACCTTGCAGATTAATCACTTCACCGAATACGCGCTGCTCGCGGCCAACGCCGCCGGCGGCAGTGTGTTCCTGCCTGCCGTCAGCAGATAAGTGGTTGGACACAACGTAGAGGGAGCGGGCAAACGCAGTTTGCCC
>JANXLU010000075.1 GCA_025354985.1 Chloroflexota bacterium | reverse complement strand
CCGGCACTTGTATTTTTCGGCTATGGCAGCTTGGCCGGGTTGACCCGATAGCTGTAGCCCACGGTGTTAAAACCATCCAGAAGACGCTTGACGTCGTCGCTCGGGGCCGCACTGCGCAGGAATGAGACCGCGCTGCCCTGGCGCACCAGGTATACCGCGCCGACCATGGTCGTGGGCTTGCCCTGAATTGGCATCTCCCATGAGAACGTAAGGCTGGCCACACCCTCGCTTGGGAACTGGATCGTGTCCTGCTTCAGCCCGGGCTTGTCGCCAAAAGCCTTGGTGAAATACAAGGCCAGCGCGCTCTTAAGCGCTTCCTGGGTGACTGGCGCGCCGTCCTGGGTCTTGAAGGCTTCCACGCCGTAAAAGGCGCGCGCGCCCGGCTCGACGAAGTTGACAATCACGCTGCCGTCGGCGCTCTCGTCCAGCACCTTCCAGGCCTTGGGCACACTGATGCCAAAAGCGCCGCTGGGGTGGTTGTAGGGGCCAATATCATCCATCGCAATCGGCGCGCTTGCGGCGGCCGCGGGTGCCGCGGCCCCGGAGCCGTCGGCGCCCGCAATCTTGAGATAGTCCGACATCGTGTTGAGCGTCTCGATATTGCCCGGCACGAGGCTGCGCTCCACAATGATGCGGCGGATCACCATCACGCCGTTGCCCACGACCATCGAAGCGCTGCCCAGGAACGGATGCACCTTGCCATCGGTCAGCTTGACATCCAGGTTATACAGCTTCTTGCCGCTGCCATCGTCCTGCTTGGTGGCGGGCTGACCCTTATAGCTGTCGTCCGTCTTGTAGGTGCCATCGAGATAGCTGTTGAGACGATCGAGCAGTTCCGCACCGGCGGGGGCGGTCTTGACCTTGAATGCGGTCACCTGGTAATAGCCGGTGTTATCCGGCGCCAGGAACTCTAGCGAGGCCTCGTCTGGTGCACTGGTATCAGTAAAGGCCCAGTCAGCGGGCGCGCTCACCTGCAGCAGGTTGGTCTTGGCAGTAAACGTCTTGGTCGCGGCAAACTTGCCCGGGGCGCCGGCGGCCGGCACTTTGGCGACCGGTGGGTCACCGATGACCTCAAAGTCAAAGGTCTTAATGCTCTTGTCGTTTACCAGCACCTCTCCGGTGTATTTGGCCACTGGCGCGGCATCGTTCCATTCTAGGAAACCGCTCAGTGTGCTGTCGCTCAAGATCACCTCGGTGTTAACCGTGAGCGGTTCAGCGGCCGAAGCGGTGCGATACAACCACTTCACCTGTGCGGGTTTCACGTTGGCGCCGGTGGTCTCAATCTCAAAATGCAGCTTTTTATCTGTTGGCTTAAAGGCGGTAACCACATCGCCGGGCTCGCCTTTGCCATTGTCGCGCTTCAGCGTGACCGCGCCCGCCTTGATCGGCGTTGGGCCGCCGGCGGGTTCAACGGTAAAGTCGATGTCTTTGAGCTTGGTCTCACCCAGGAACAGCCCGCCGCGATATTGCCCGATCGGCAGCTTTCCGGTCACGGGCACCATAAAGCTGAGCGAATTGGCCACCAACAGGCTGCCCTCCACGCTGCCGATCTTCTGGTCCTTACCCGTACTGGTATTCACTCCCGTAAAGTCCATGCGCATTTTGGTGTTGGTGACGATCTTGTCAAGCTCGACCTCAAAATACAGCACCTTGTCGCCATCGGTAAAGGTCTTGACCTCATCACCGATCTTGCCTGAGCCATTGTCTTTGTGCAGGGTCACAGATTTGACACCGACCGGGCCGGATGCCGCGGCTTGCGTGGGCGCTGGGGCCTTGTCGGCGGGCTTGGTCGTGGGGGCCGGATCCTTGGCGGCGGGTTGGCTATTTCCGCCACAGGCGGCCAGCGCAAGGGTGAAGGTGCAGAGCAGTATGGATAGCTTGGTTTTCATGATGGTTCCTCGTTTTGGTCTTGAGTAAACCATACAAGCCGTGCGCTAAAACATCGTGAAATGGGATTTAATGCTACCAGCGAGATTAATTCATTGGAGGATGAGTCACCTTCCGTCCACACGTAGTCCTCCCTTCGGCAAGCTCAGGGCAGGCTCTGAGCACGGTCTAACCCGCCTTCCAGGCTCCCTTCGGCTCCGCTCAGGGAGCGCGGCGGCGTTGTCGCGTGGCGGTCGGGTCCTAAACACACACTGGGCTCTCCGTTTGTGTTTAAGACCTGTGGACTGGAGCCCCGTGCCTGACTCGATCGCTGAGCGGTCCTGAGCAGAGCCGACGCCGCCGATGATGACCTCGTGCTCGTGCCACCTTGCCGTATGATGCCCTGATGCTTCGTCAATTCACACGATATTTCCTTGAAATGCGCAGCCTGTCAGAGCTGCGCCCGGGCAGCAGCCGGCAACCGGGCTTCCAAATGGTTCAGGTGACCGAACCCTGCCCGGAACTTAACCGGTTTTTCTACGCCTCGGTCGGTGGTGATCACTTCTGGATTGACCGGCTTACGTGGAGCCACGCTCAGTGGCTGCAGATGCTCGCGGCGCCGGGCTATGAAACCTGGATGGGCACAATCCACGGTGTGCCCGCGGGATTCTTCGAACTGGCACCGGGCCCGGACGGTGCCGGCAACATTCAATATTTTGGATTGCTAAAACAGTACGCTGGACGCGGAATCGGCGGCGCGATGCTAACCGCCGCTGTGCGCCGGGCCTGGCAAATCGGAGCACAGTTGGTGGCGTTAAACACCTGCACGCTTGACTCACCGGTCGCATTGGTCAACTACAAGGCACGCGGGTTCGTCGTCGTCCGCGAACAGCTGGAGACCGCCGAGTTGCCCGATGCATCGCCAGGATTGTGGCCGGGGTCGCATACTCCGGTATAAAGTCGGTATTGACATAAGTTATTTTCACATATAGTCGTTAAATAACTGCCGGAGCGGTTGGTTTACTGTGGCTACCCAGAGGTCGTTGGCATCCCAAGCCGTCAGGGGCGGGAACGCTACTGCAGCCCGTTCACCCATGGCTTTCACGACCACCTATCCCGCGGCCACGTTTGCGGTCATCCGTCCGGACGGCTTCTGGTCTCATGTCTCGGCCAAGTCGTAGCCTGAAAAATTCAGCGAGGGCGGTCACATGCACTTGCGCAAATGTGGTGCAACCCTACAATGTCAGGTGCCGGCCGCAATCGTCACGGTCGAACAGGAGCAACAACCAACATGTATCAACAACACCGCTTGGATCCCGATCTCGCACCTTATGCCGCGCCAATGACCGACTGGCTAAAGCTGGAGGACATACCGGCCGCGCGCGCCGGGCTGGAGGCGATGCTTGGTCAAATGGCGGCCCAGGCACCCGAATTTCCAGACATTGAAACGCACGACGAGCGCGTGCCCGGGCCAAAGAAGGCGCCGGACATCATGCTACGCGTATATCGGCCACAGGGGCACACGGGCAGGTTGCCAGTGGTGTATTACATTCACGGTGGCGGCATGGTGTTGGGATCGGTCGCGGGCAGCGACGTGTATTGCAAGAACCTGTGTCGCGCGGTGGTGGCTACGGTTGTTTCCGTGGAATATCGCCTGGCGCCGGAGCACCCGTATCCGGCACCGCTTGAAGACTGTTATGCCGGGTTGCTATGGTTGAGCGAGAACGCTGGCAAGCTCAATGTGGACGCGAAGCGGATTGCAATCATGGGCGACAGCGCAGGCGGCGGGCTCGCGACCGGTCTGGGTTTGTTGGCACGCGATCGAAAGAAGATCAAAATCGCCTTTCAGGCGTTGATCTATCCCATGATCGATGACCGGAATGTCAAAAGCGCCAGAGTGGCCAAGGGTGACCACTACGTATGGTCTCGTGCCAACAACAAACATGGGTGGCAGGCCTACCTGGGCAGGAAATTTGGCACGGCCAGCGTGCCGGTGTATGCCGCGCCGGCGCGGGCAAAAAACGTGGCCGGGTTGCCGCCCACGTATATCTGCAGCGGCGACATGGACCTGTTTCTAAAGGAAGACATGGCACTGGCCGCCAAGTTGATGGCCGCACACGTGCCCGTGGAGCTGCATATCTACCCCGGCGCGTTTCACGGGTTTGATTCGCTGGCCGGCACCGCCGAGATTTCGCAGCGCGCCACGGCGGATATCGCGCGAGCCCTCAGGCGGGCCCTGGCGTAGGCAGCGCTGCAGGTTATGCTTCGTCCATGAGCACACCACTACGTATCGCCAGTTTTAACAACTATCCGCCCGCCTTTGAACTGGTGCGCGGCTGGGCGGCCGGGCATGGTCACGAGATTGTGATTGAGGTGACCACACCCGGCCCAAAATCGCGGCGCACCGATGGTTACAAACAGATCGCCGCGGTGGCGGGCGAAAACAACATTGAAACGCTGGTGAGCACCCGGATGAAGACCGTGGTCACCCCGGTCCTGCAGGCGCTAAAGCCGGATGTGATCCTGTCATTCACGTTTCCATGGCTGCTACCGCCCGAGCTGGTTGCCACGGCGAAAATCGGCGCTATAAACGTGCATCCGGCCCTGTTGCCCGCGTATCGCGGCCCCAATCCCTTTCGCCAGTTCTATGAGCAGGCGCCCCGGGTTGGGGCCACGGTGCATTGGATCACGCCTGAGTTTGACACAGGGAACATCCTGGCACAGATTGGCGGTGATTTGCCAAATCCCTGCCTACCCGAGACCGTAATGCCCGCCTGGGGGCCGACCATGCTTATGGCGATCCAGGATGGTGTGACGCGCGCGGTTGCCGGGGACCCGGGCCGGGTTCAGCCCACGGACGGCGTCTCGTATGGCGCCGCGTTCACGGAACAGGAGCGGTGGCTTGATTTGGGTGAGAAATCCTATGCACTGCAGTGCAAATGCACCGCGCTCGTCATGTCGGACTTGGGCGCAAAGGTGCGGATCGGCGGGGACTCATGGTCGGTGTCGCGCGTGACCATGCTGCCTGAAGCGGACGGACATGCCGCGGTGGGGAGCATCCTGCGCATCATTGCCGATGGCTTGGTGGTGCAGACCGGCGACGGCGTGGTGCACCTGACGGCCGGCAAAGACGGCTAGCACCATACCCGTCCGCGCGACCCAATTCTGACAAGGCGGTCCGACAGCCGGCGTTACAAGGGCGGCCCTGTAGCCGTTCCCGCGGCCATGCTCGGGGTGGCGCGCTGATGCCCTGCTTGATCTCCGCGCCGGGGCAATCGTGCAGGATCATATTCATGTGCGCTAGGCTGGCGGTGGACGAGTCTTTCTCCTGGCCATAGAGCGTAACCTTTACATCGTTGCCGGAGCTGGCCTCGTCGCCGACTTTAAGCAAGAGCGAACCGGAGCCGCAGGTTGGGTCGTAGACCGTGGTGCTGGCCGTGGTGGCGGCATGCCGAATACCGAGAATCTGGGCGATCACGCGGCTGACCTTGGCTGGCGTGTAGAACTGGCCCTTGCTCTTGCCGCTCTCGGTGGCGAAATGGCGCATCAAATATTCGTAGGCATCACCTAACAAATCGTCGCCATCGGCGCGGTTCTTTGAGAAATCCAGCGCCGGGTTCTCGAAGCTGATGATGAGGTTGGTCAGGCGGTCGACCATTTCTTTGCCGCGGCCGAGCTTATCCGGGTCGTTGAAGTCCGGCATATCGGACAGATCGTTCTCGCGCGCGAGCGGGGCGAGAATTTTTTTATTGATCTGGTCGCCGATGTCAGGCTTGCCCTTGAGCGCGACCATGTCGGCAAAGCCCGCGCCCTTGGGGATGGTGATCGGTGCAAACGGCTGGTTGGCGAACTTGTCACTGACGTATTTCACAAATAGCAGCACCAGCACATAGTCTTTGTATTGGCTGGCATCCATGCCGCCGCGCAGCTCGTCGCAGCCAGACCATAGTGAGGAGTAAAGTTCTGATTTTTTGATCGCCATGAAAGGGCGTCTGATTACTGGGTGACCGGCAAAGTGAGTACATGACATTTCCGCTAGGCGATTTTGCACACTGCTTTAGTCGCAAGAGGATACGTCGAAGTAATTTTACTGGAGTCGAGAGACGTCAGTATGAAACCAATTGGCTTCTAAACGTTAACGGTGAGCGAATATGCGTGTGAAACGTGTATCGATCGGAGTGCCAGTCCACATCATCGAGTGAATCCGACGAAATGCACAAAGCTGTGGCTAAACGCGCTCCTGGTCACAAGGCATACAGGTCATACTTGCCATACCTTTCCATCTGCAGGATAGTTACGCATTGGATGATCTGTTTCGCCTAAGTAGAGTGTTCTCCGGCCATCAACCTCTGCATTTTTACTGCCAGCTTTTCAGCATCCTTCTCCTCAACAATGTCAACGTTGCCAATATCTTGGGTACGCTCTTTAAATAGCTTCTGTACGTCGTGGAAGGCACGCTGCACTTTAGCATCATCACGAGTGGGAGCGCCCACCAGAATGTGTAGTACGGCGTCGGGGGCATGATCATGCAAAACACGCGCCATTGAGTCAAACATAAGAGCCTTTTTTCGAATTGAGGTGGGTAATGCCAGATCAAAAGAGGTTGGTTCCATCAAATGCCATTTGCCGTTTTTTGCGGCATGGTCAAACTCTTGGTCACCATAGGGTGTTGACACTGTGTGCCTCACCAAATGTTGGGTTATTTTGTGCACCTGTAATGGCTTACGGAATGCCGCCCAAACGTCCTCATCTGAACGGGTTGCGCTATCGCGCTTCTCCAAATATTGGGTAACGGTGCGAGCATAGGTGTGCTCAAAAAATGCGGCCAAGTCTCTGGCCGCGCCACCGCGTGCTTCCGAAAACTGGAATGCCGAGTCGTCATGCGGCAAGACGGTCTGAATGACGGCGGCCAGTTCGCTGGATAGGTCAGCCAGCAATGCCGATTGCGGGTCTTCAATTTTGCTCGCCAACTGGTCAAAAGCTGTTTGAAGGCGCTTGGCATAGCGCTGGTAAAACTCGCCATCCACATTGGGGAACATGCCAGACACGCGCCCGTATTGCGAAAGCAATTGCGCGCGAAAGAAGCGCGCAGGCTTGCTAAACATGACTAGGCCAATGTTCAGAAACTCGCCCGTTACGGCATCGTGAACGTAACGCAGCAATGCGTATTGAAATGGGTTTCGATTACTCATGACACTGCCTCCTGAAGACTTTGCTTAAATAGCGGCGCGTGCGTTCGCGCGGCACGTAAAAAATTTGCAATTACCTTAATCTCGTCTGTGCGCCATTCTGCTGGCACTGCATCACAAATTGCCTCAATCAATTCGTCAGACAAGCCTGCTAGCCGGTGTATAAAGTCGTCAAAATTGCATGTTTTGCTTTGCAGTGGCTTCCACATTACGTGATCATTCACGTTGTTTGCTGAGAAGTCCCACGGGTCTTGTCCTTTCTTTAGTTTCACCATAAACGGGTCTGTAAATCCAAACGCCAACTCATGGTCATAAATAAATAAACCAGCCGACGTTTCTAATAGGTTCGGGTTTTTAGCCTTGCGATCCAAATTTTGGATCAACATGTCGAATGTAAAGATGTTGATTGCTTCTTGTACCGTCTTGTCAACAACCGATCTGAAGATCGGCGACTGATCTATGTAAATCGTCCCAAAGTTTAGACCCACGCTGGCAGCGATTCTGGTTTTGAGAACCTTGTTTATAACACCCTCAGATACCTCAATCGGAATTTCTACAAGAGCCGGTTCGGGCATCCGAATTCCGAAGTGCTGAGCCAGCAATGCGGCGATGATCTCCTTGGCAAACGCCAACGGAGTCATCTCGCGGCTTTCACGGAGTTTTATGACGAAATCCTTGATTAGCGTCTGCCTATCCCCTTCTACCTCGCACTGGGCAAGCACTGGCTTGTTTCTACCACTACCCATCTCTTTGATGGCGGTTAACATAGTTGCGGTAAGTAACGTGTAAGTCGATGATGCCATAACCCTGCGTTGCAAACGCATTTTGACATAGTTTGATGAGTGTGCAACTGTTGCTATTGATGTAAACAGAACAATAGATAGCGTATTTGTATTGCTGGAAGTAGCCGCGGTAAAAAGTGCGGAGTCACTAATTCTAGAATCACCGCAATAACAATTCACTTGCAACTTTAAGGTAATTGCCAGCTATCGGTAGAGTATCCAAAAAATAAACTGTCCAGCGCTTGGAAGTCGGATTCCACAGCAAGTTATACACGTGCATCTTCACCTCGGTTGCCCGTTGTATATCCTCAGCGGTGACCGCAAATTTGCCTTTCAGCGTGCCATCTTTGTAGCTTACGATGTCGTATGAGAACGGCGCCAGCTCCTGCGCTACCTGGTTCTCGACCCAGCTTATGGCGATCTAGGAAGGTGTGACGCGCGCGGTTGCCGCGGACCCGGGCCGGGTTCAGCCCATGGACGGCGTCTCGTATGGCGCCGCGTTCACGGAACAGGAGCGGTGGCTTGATTTGGGTGAGAAATCCTATGCACTGCAATGCAAATGCACCGCGCTCGTCATGACGGGGTTGGGCGCAAAGGTGCGGATCGGCGGGGACTCATGGTCGGTGTCGTGCGTAACCATGCTGCCTGAAGCGGACGGACATGCCGCAGTGGGGAGCATTCTGCGCATCATTGCCGATGGCTTGGTGGTGCAGACCGGCGACGGCGTGGTGCACCTGACGGCCGGCAAAGACGGCTAGCACCACACCCGTCCGCGCGACCCAATTCTGACCAGGCGGTCCGACAACCGGCGTTACAAGGGCGGCGCTGTAGCCGTTCCCGCGGCCATGCTCGGGGTGGCGCGCTGATGCCCCGATAGAACCTCGCCATTTGATGAGACAAATTGCAACTGTGATGGCAGTGACCAAGAATGACAACTCATCGGGTCACCTTGATGGAACCAGCCGTTGGTCACATTGCGGCCGCGGCTGGGCAGGTTCAGCACCATGCTGCCCGCGGTCGTTGGCGCGGCATCCCGGGGGCCAAACATCCAGGTGGGCAGGATGAGCACGCATCGGTCACCGCTGGACGAGGCGAATGTGCAAGCAACAGCATGCGTGGAGACAATTCTGACTGGTATCTACCAACCCCAACCGCACGCCGCTGATAAGCGTCCCTGACTACAGCGCCTCAAGCGCACACCTCATCGCGCCACAGGCGGCCGGCGCGGCGCAACCGGCTCAAGCAGCTTGCGGCGCTCTGGGGTCAGTCGATCCAGCAAGGCCTTGGAGTACTCATAGCCAAAGCGCGTGTTGGCCCACGCCGGGCCATAGCGATAAATTGTGACACGGCGTTCGCCGGGATTGGTTCGGCTGCTCCCGCCATGCATCACTCCATCCACGAAAAGAAGCGCATCACCCTTACTCATGTAGGCCGGGATGGCGCCTTCGAGCGCATCCATGCGGTCGCCCTTTGCATAGTCACCCGCCAGTGGGTGCGGGAAGTTGCTCTTGTGGCTGCCGGGGATCACCATGGTGGCGCCATCGCCCGGGCCGATGTCGGTCAACGCAAGGATGATATTGACTTGACCGCACCGAAACACGCCATTCTCATAGTGATAGGCGCCACGCAGCGCGCCGTGATAGCCACCGCTGTGCACCGGGTGATGCCCGCCGCTCTTGCGCACTGAAAGCAAACACTCATCCACAAACAGACCCTGAATGTAGCTTTGCTCCTCACCCGCATAGCGGCCGACATATGAGAGCCAAGACGGGTTGTTGAGCAGCTCCTCAAAGGGTGCACCAAGCTCGACGCAGTTGTGCATCTCAAGCCCGGTGTCCTTGGTGTAATCCCGGCGTTGGGCGTTGCCCAGCCAGTCACCCATTTCCACTGGAGGCAGCGCGTCAATTGCCGCATTGAGCCTGTCCACCAACTCCATCGGGGCCGCCTGTTTCAATATAAGGTAGCCCCGGAGATCAAAATTGAAATCGTCTAACGCAGAGGGGATTCGATTTTCCATGATCTTGTAATGATTGCCGGACGGGCATTATAAATACAAGTACGTGACCAGGGTGAGCCCGGAGCGGGAAGCTCGCCCACCTTTTCCAGCCGATTTAGGACACCTGGGAGTACTCCGCACACTTTCCATTAAAAATGGTATCTGGTACAGTAATTGGCATGGAAATGCGAATTGATAAAGCCGGTCGGATCGTTGTACCAAAATCTTTGCGTGATCGTTTGGGGTTTGGGCCAAATACAGAGTTGGAAGCCATTGAACAGTCTGGGGGCGTACTAATCAAACGTGCAGAACAACTACCGTCCATGATCACAGTTGACGGACTATGGGTGCATCAGGGCAAGGCTGAACCCGGGTCGAATTGGGATCAGGTACTTGATGAGGTGCGTGAGGACCGCATCAAATTTTTTTTGAATCCATAACGTACGTGATCATTTTCTTCGACACTTCTGTGCTGGTCGCCGCGTGCGTTCAAAGCCATCCTCACTACACGCAGGCGCATCCGGCGTTGCTACGAATTACATCCAAACAAGACAGGGGATTTATTAGCCAGCATTCAATTGCTGAAGTATTCGCAGTGCTGACCCGCCTTCCCATTCAACCTCGCATCCATCCAGTTGAGGCAACGCGCATACTCACTGGAAACATCCTTCCGCACTTTGAAATCATGCCACTTGTGCATACGGACTACTTAAAAGCTGTGCAGATCATGGCACAAAACGGATTGATTGGTGCGAAGATTTATGATGTACTTCTAGTGCAAACTGCGATTTCATCCGGAGCGGAACGCATTTATACATTCAACGTTGTCGACTTTAGACTGTTGGCACCACCAGATGAACGCGGAAAGGTTTGCGCGCCTTAAAGCACTAACCAGACCCATCTTCTATTTCCAGTTGTGCGCGCATTTGCTTTCAAATGTGACAGCAGTCCATGCGTGGCAAGGCTAATGCAAAACGGCGCCGGAAGTGCCGGCGCGCCGAAACTCCGGTAACATAAAGGCGAAGCGCCTGCGCCGATTTCGACTCGTGCGGTCCAGGCATCCGAAAAGGCAATTCACAATGGACCTACTAATTTTTAAAACCACCTGGGGCATGCAAGGTTCGCGCGCCGAGGTATTGGCCCGCATCGCAGACGCCGGATATGACGGCGTGGAGCTCAACCCACCCCGGACGAAACCCGAGGCCACCGCGCTGCGCAAGCTGTTGGATAAGCACAAGCTGCACCTGGTGACGATTGGCCCATGCCCCACCATGGCCGACACCACCGATCTGCTGGCCTGGTCTGCGCGGTTGAACGCGCTCAAGGTAAGCGTGCATTGCGGGCGGGACAGCTTTACCTGGGACGAGGGCTGCCGCTACTTTGAGGCCGCCCTTGAGGCCGCAGTCAGGCTGAAGGTGCAGGCTGCGCACGAGACGCACCGCACCCGCATCTTGTTTACGCCCTGGACCACCGCGGCGTATTTGAAGCGGTTCCCCGAGCTGCGGATCTGCGCGGACCTGTCGCACTGGGTGACCGTGTGCGAACGATTGTTGGATGACCGCGCCGATGACCTTGAGCTGGCCATCGGTCGGAGCATTCAGACCCACGCCCGGGTGGGCCATGAGGAGGGTGCGCAGGTTAGCGATCCGCGTGCACCGGAATGGGCCAACCAGGTTGCCGTACACATGGGCTGGTGGAAGCGCATCGCCGCCGCCCATCGCGCCCGCGGGGAAAAGGTAATGACCGCCACCATCGAGTGGGGTCCGCCCAACTACATGACCACGCTGCCCTACACCCGGCAACCGGTGGCCAACCTCGAAGATGTCTGCACTTGGATGAAGGACAAGCTGCGCGCGGAGCTTAGCTGAGGGTGCGCAGGATCATGGCCTGGGCCTCTTCCACGATGCGATCCAGATGCGCCGGGCTTACCAGGCTCTCGGCATACAGCTTGTAGATGTGCTCGGTGCCGGATGGCCGCGCCGCGAACCAGCCCTTGGCGGACTGCACCTTGAGGCCGCCGATAGCCGCGCCACCACACGGGGCCCTGGTGAGCTTGGCGGTGATCGGATCACCCGCGAGCGTGGTCGCGCTCACCGCTGCCGGGGTGAGCGCCAGCAGCGCCGCCTTCTGCGCCGGTGATGCCGGGGCGTCTATGCGGGTGTAATACGGTGTGCCAAATTTCGCAGCCAGGTCTTGAAAGTGCCTACCGGGATCCATTCCGGTGACCGCGGTGATCTCGGCGGCCAGCAGACCGAGCAACGGGCCGTCCTTATCAGTGGTCCACACCGCGCCGTCGCGTCGCAGGAAACTTGCCCCCGCGCTCTCCTCGCCGCCAAAGCACAGCGAGCCATCAAACAACCCGGCAAAATACTTGAAGCCGACCGGCACCTCGCACAGCGTGCGCCCGAGACCGGCCACCACCCGGTCGATCAAACTGCTGCTGACAAGGGTCTTGCCCACCGCCGAGGTCACCGGCCAACCGGGCCGGTGTTGCAGTAGGTATTGAATCGCCACCGCCAGGTAGTGGTTGGGGTTCATCAGACCGACCGTGCGTGTGACGATGCCATGCCGGTCGGAATCGGGGTCGTTGGCCCAGGCGATGTCAAACTTGTCCTTGAGCGCAATCAAGCCGGCCATGGCATACGGGCTGGAGCAGTCCATGCGAATCTTGCCGTCATGATCCACGCACATAAACCGGAACGTCGGATCGAGCTGTTTGTTCATCACCGTAAGGTTCAGCTTGTAGTGATCCGCTATCGGCTCCCAATAACCAAGCGCCGCGCCACCCAGCGGATCCACGCCAATGCGCAGCCCGGATGAGCGAATGGCCGCCATGTCAATCACGTTGCCGAGATCCTGCACATACGGCGCGACGTAGTCGATCACATGGGTGTTGGGCGCCTTGAGCGCGGCATCATGGGTCACGCGCAACACGCCCTTGTTGCCCGCGCGCAACAGCTCATTGGCGCGATCCTGCACCCAATTGGTAATCGCGCTGTCGGCCGGTCCGCCTTCGGGTGGGTTGTATTTAAAACCGCCGTCCTGCGGCGGGTTGTGCGAGGGGGTGATCACAATGCCATCCGCCAACGCGCCACCGGCGTGGTCCCGGTTATGCACAAGGATCGCGCGCGAGATCACCGGCGTGGGGGTATTGCCGTCATCCTGCTGGATGTATGTGTGCACGCCGTTTGCGGCCAGCACCTCAAGCGCGGTGTGCTGCGCAGGTGCGGAGGCGGCATGGGTATCCTTGCCCATAAACAGCGGCCCGCTGATCCCGTGTGCGGCGCGCACCTCACATATGGCCTGGGTAATGGCCAGGATGTGCGGTTCGTTAAAGCTGCCTTTGAACGGCGTGCCCCGGTGCCCACTGGTGCCAAAGGCCACCCGCTGGGTCGGGTCACCCATGTCTGGCATTTGGGTCTCATACGCGTGCTGCAGATCGGCGACGTCGATCAACAGTGCGGTTGGGGCCGGCAGACCGGCCAGTGGGGAGATGGGCATACCTGATAGTTTAGCGTCTGGCGCAGGCGTACGTGTTTCAGCTGCGCGTGCCACGCGCCAGCGCCGCCGCGCTGCCTGAGCGAAGCCGAAGGCAGCCTGGTAGGCGCGAATACCGTCACCCAGCCAGCAAGGTCGCTTCGGCTCCGCTCAGCGACCGCAGACGCGACGGCTATTGATTACTTCGTTGTGGTTTGCATGATCCATGCTGAGCGTGGCGTGAATGATGCGCTTGGAGACATTTCAGAGTGAAATCCCCTTACAATCTCCCCAACCATGAAACTCGTAACCTACCTCGCAAAGGGAATGCCCGCGACCGGCGCAGTGGACGCCGATGGCAACGTATTTGATGTCTCCAAGATCGGAGACGTGATGGAACTGATGACCAGCACCAGCCTGCGCAAGGCCGCCAAAGAGCACATGACCCGCAAGGGCGCCAAGCCTGTTGGCCTGGTAACCAAGCTCAAGCTCCGCGCACCGATGATTCCCGGCAAGATCATCGCCATCGGCGTCAACTATGCCGCTCACGCCGCCGAGATGAACCGAACCGAACTTCCGACCAAGCCCGTGGTGTTTGCCAAGATGACCAACGCCATCAGTCACCCGGGCGACACCGTCACCTGGTATGCCGACGCGACCGAGCGCATGGACTGGGAGGCCGAGCTGGCCGTGGTCATTGGCAAGAAGGCCTACCGCGTGAGCGAGGCCGATGCGCTCAAATATGTGGGTGGTTACACCTGTGCAAACGACCTTAGCGCGCGAGAGATTCAGCAGGGTGACAATGGCAAGCAGTGGGTGTTGGGCAAGAGCCTCGACCAGAGTTGCCCGATTGGCCCGGCGCTGGTAACCAGTGATGAGATCAAGGATCCGCAAACCCTCGAGATCAAATGCCTGGTCAATGGCGAGGTCATGCAACACAGCAACACCAACACCATGCTCATTGGCGTGGCCAGGCTCATCGCCCACCTCACCCATTACATGACCCTGTATCCCGGCGACATGATCGTGACCGGCACGCCCAATGGCGTGGGCGCCGGGCGCAACCCACCCGTGTTCCTAAAGCATGGCGACGAAGTGGTGGTCGAGATTGAGAAGATCGGCGCGCTGCGCAACAAGTGCGCGATCAAATAAACAAACTGGCGCGTGGTCTACCGGGGTTTGTGCCGCCGGACGAACGTCATAACCCCGGGTTGACCTGTATGCCGTAGACTGCACAGGCAGTCGTGGCAACTCAGGAGGAACTCCGCGCGCAATGCGCCGGTCGGGCGCACCTAAACACGCTGTGGGAGAAACTTACCACAGGCGCGTCGCTAAGCACCGGTGATGAGGCGCGCCTTGCGCTCATCCACGGCCGGCTGAGCCTTGAGCACGGCGATGAAACCGCGGCACGCGCCCATCTGGCGCGTGCTCAGGCGTTGGCCGATGCGAGCGCCGATCCCGAGGTCATTGCCGCCGTGCTCATCGATCGCGCGCGGTTGGCCTGGCAGCAGGGCCGCCCGACCGATGGGCTGAGCCTGTGCACCCAGGCTGAGCACATCAGCCAGAGCGCGCACACCGCGGCGGGCGTGGCCAACACGCGCGGGCTGTGCGAGGTGCAGCTGGGGCATACGGCCGCCGCCGAGCAGCTCTTTAACACTGCCATCCACTTCTCGCGCATAACGAGCTCAACCCACACCCGCGCCACCGCGCTCAGCAACCTGGCCAACCTCATCCATGCCATGCGTGGCGATCTGGTTCTTGTGCAGCAGTTCTCGGCCGAGGCGCTCTCGCTCTATGATGCGCTTGCGGTCCCGGCGCCCCACGTGTTGGGCATTCGCTGCTGGTTATATGCCACGCTGGAGGAACCCGCCGGGCTCGAAGCCGCGCTAACCCGCTATCTCTCCGTCGTCAAACCCGGCACGCATGATGACGGCATGGCCGCAACCTACGCCGCGCGGTTGGCCGCTTTTAACGGCGACTACCCGGCGGCCCACGGCCATGCCGACCGCGCGCTCAGCCTCGCATATAAGACCGGCAGCCCGTATCTTGCCACCATCGCCCGGTTGACAAAGGCAACGCTGCACGCGCGCTGTGATGAGTGGGCGCTCGCGCATTCCTGGGCCGAGGACCTCCTGCGCGAGACCGAGCGCGGGCACTACCCCGAAGGCGGCTATGCGGCCCGCGTTATGTTGGCGCGCGTAGCGCTGGCCTGGCAGGATGCCATCCGCGCTGGCGAGCTGCTGGCAATCGCCCGGGCCGGGGCGCTCGCGATCGCAAATGAACTGCTCGTGTCCGAGGTCGACTTGTTGCAGGTCGCCTGTGCGGACATCGGCGACGATGCCGCCCGCGCGCACGTTCCGGCGCTTTGGGCTGCGGCGGTGCAACGCGTGCGCGTCCGCGGGCATGAATTTTTGTTGGCTCAGGTGCGTCAGCTTAGCGCGCTTTCGTTTCTCCAGCGTATGGCCCGCAGCGATCACCCGTCAGCGCGTGCGGCCGCGCTATGGGTGGCTACCGAGCACCCGCCCGCCCGTTGGGTCACCCACCACACCGGGGTCACCGCTCAGGAATTGGAGCTTATCGGGCTTGGTCGGGATGATGCGCGCCCCTTGATCGACCGGCTGCTCGGCGGCGACGTGCTGTTTACCCGCGCCGAGCGCGCCCAGTTGCTGCTGCACGAGAGCTTTGCCCATGAGATGGCCGGGCGATTGGCCGATGCCGCGCGCCTGGCCCAATCCGCCTACGATGCCGCCGAGCGTGCCGGCGTCCCCGAGGTGCAAGCCGCCGCGCTGTCCGAGCTGGCCTATCACGCCAATTATCAATGCGCCTGGCCCGCCGCAGTTGCGCTGGGCCAGCGCTCGGTGGCACAGGATCCCGCCTCGGCATATGCCCACACCGCGTGGCGCAGCATGGCCCTGGGTTATTACAACATGGGCGACTGGGAACTGGCCGAGCGCGCCTGGCAATCCGCCGAGGCGGCGGCCCGAAACCATGGCAACGCCCGTGCCATGTGCATGGTTTTCTACGGGCTCGCGCCCTTCCGTTGGGAACAGGGTCGTGACGCGGTGGCGCTGGAGACCGCACGCCAATGCGCCCGCTTCGGCGCGCAATCCGGCTTTTGGGAGTTTGCCGGGTTGGAACTGCAAACATCCTACCTGTTGCAAACCGGTCGCACCCATGAGGCGCGCGCCATGTTGCAGCAAATGGCGCGCGCCATGGATCAATCCCGCTGGGTTCGCACCACGCACACTGCGCTGGCGGCGGAGCTCGCGCTGGCCGAGGGCGACACGCAGCGCGCGCTGACCGAGGCGGAGGCCTTTGCCCGAATTACCCGGGAACAGGGTCGCGTGGCCCTGCAACCAGAAGCGTGCCTGTTGTTGGCCCGGGTGTCGCTGGCCTGCGCAAAGCCCGCCGAGTCACTGGCCTGGGCCGACGAGGCTCATGTGGATGCCCTCCGGTTGGGGATGCAACCGCTGCTCCCTCACATATGTCTCTCCCGCGCCCGCGCTGCGCTGGCCCTGGGAGACCTGCCGGCGACCCGGGCCGCGCTTTCCACGGCATACGAACAATCAATTCGTCTTGGAGCACTGCGCCTCGCCGCGCACGTGCGCCTCATCCAGGCCGTGCTGGAGGAGGGTGATCAGACCACGCTTCTTCAGGATGCGGCGCAGCGCGTGCGCCGTGGCGGCTATGACTATTTGTTGGAGCAGGATCGTGAGTTGCTGCTCCCGCGTCTCGTCGTTCTCGGTCGCAGTCCGGACCATGTCCTGCAGGCCGCGGCCGCGGTCGTGCTTGAACAGTTGGCAGCGGCGCCCCCGCGACCGCTGCACATCCGCGGCTTTGGCGGCTTTGAACTCCGCGCCGGCCCGTTCGTGGTCGATCAGCGTGAATTGGAGCGCCGCAAGGCGGGCGAGCTGTTCCGCATGCTGTTGCTTGCGCCCGCGCATACGCTGCACAAAGACGAAGTGATGGAATTGCTTTGGCCGGGCGCCGCGCCCGCCGCCGCCGGTCAAAGCCTCAACCAGGCCACCAGTGCGCTGCGCCGCGCGCTTGAGCCCGAGCTGCCGGCCAAGTTCGCCTCGCGATACCTGAGCACGGATGGTGATCGGGTTCGGCTGCACCTGCCGCCCGGAAGCGTGTTTGATGTCTTCGAATTCGAACGACTGGCTACAGGCGCCCTTGGCACCGGTTCGCAGGCATCCGACGCTGCGCTCGCCTTGGTTCGCGGCGACCTGTTCCCGGATGATCGCTATGCCGCATGGGCGGCCGCCCCGCGCGAACGGCTCCGCGCTCAGTTTGTCAACCTGTCAGTGACCCGTGCGCGCGCCGAGCTTACCAACGGCAACACTGCGCGCGCGCTGGCGCTTGCGCGCGCCGCGGTGGCCCAGGACACGTGGAACGAACCCGCCGTCCAACTTGCGATACAGGCCGCCTTGAGTTTGGGTGACCGTGCGCAGGCCATACAGCTCTACCGGGCGCTCGAACGCGCCCTCCGAGACGGTCTTGGCATTGCACCAAATGGCGACCTCCGCAAGCTGGTCGCGCCGTAGAACCGGCCTATCCCGCGCCACTACCACTCAAGCAGCTCTCGCTTCCGCTGGTCCGGCGCCAACCTGTATCCCGCGCCGCGCACGTTCGAAAGCGCCGATAGCGCTTTCGAACGTGCCACCCGGCCTACGCCTTCACCACGGCCGCAGGTCGCCGCGCAATCACCGCGGTGGCCAGCGCGGTGGCCCCGACCACGGCGGCCAGCGCGCCAAGCGTCAGCCCGTCGGGCGCGATGATCGACTGATTGCGCAACGCCTGCCAAAACACAACCAGGGTCAACCCCAGCCAAGCGGCGGCGGCCGTCCACACCAGGGCCACCGTGCGCCGCTCGGTCAGCCCGCGACTGCCGCGCGCCAGCAACAACGCACCCACCAGCGGGATGACCTGCGCCCCATGCATCCCGATAAAGTGGGCGATACGCAGGTCACCACCGTCCATGTTCCAGCCCAGCAGCGGGATCATGCGCGTGCCGCCGTCCACCAGCGCGCCCACATTGTGCGCGCCCATCATCGTCAGCGCGCCACCGCTCTGCAGCACGGCCATCTGTGGTGCAGTTGGCCCGGTCATGGCAAAGGCCAGGGACATGCCGATCAATGACATGATCAGCCCCAGCCGGATGCTGGTGGCCAGCACCGGGTTGGTCATCCGCTCGCGCAGCAGCAGCACCGCGCCCACGATATCGATGGCGAAGAACACAAAGATCGAGATCGTCATCACCCGCCACACCGCCGTATCAAAGGGTGTGGACTGATTAAAGTGCATCGGCACGCCCCGCACCGCTTGCAACACGATCATCACCATCTCGCCGAGCAGAAGGATTCCGACTGCCGACGCAACAAACTGTGCCGCGCGCGACCGCTGTTTCACGAATGTCAGCATCCACAACAGCGTGATCCCGTAGACCTCTATTGAAATGGCAAACTTGACCGTCTTGGCCCAGTCCGGTGCATTCAGCACCAGCCGCGGGTCGGCGATCAGGCCAACGATTCCGATTGCAAGCAGCCCAAGATTGACCACCAGCAGCAGGGTCAGCCACTTGTTAAATTGCCAGGCGCGCTGCAGGAGGTTGGCCGCTGTTGTTCTCTGATTTGAAAGTAATCCGTTTGTAAGTACCACGTTTTTGTTCCTTTGATCGACAGTTCATGTTTGCCGACGAGAAACATCATGCGGTCTCAGGTGACCTGAGAGTCAATAGCTCCCTCTCCTTAGGGAGAGGGTTAGGGTGAAGGGCCACCGCTTGCTCCCTCTCCTTTTGGGAGAGGGTTGGGGGTGAGGGGCGTCCGCTTGCTCCCTCTCCTTAGGGAGAAGGTTAGGGTGAGGGGCTTCCGCTTGCTCCCTCTCCTTTGGGAGAGGGTTAGGGGTGAGGGGCCCCCGCTTGCTCCCTCTCCTTAGGGAGAAGGTTAGGGTAAGGGGCTTCCGCTTGCTCCCTCTCCTTTGGGAGAAGGTTAGGGTGAAGGGCCCCCGCTTGCTCCCTCTCCTTCGGGAGAGGGTTGGGGTGAGGGGCCTCCGCCCTTGACATATCATTTGACGCATACATCCACTAGAATCACAAAACGATGATGCACATAACGGTGGCAGAGCACCGGCTG
>JANXLU010000049.1 GCA_025354985.1 Chloroflexota bacterium | reverse complement strand
CCGCCGCTGCTCTTTATCAAGAATTAGACCGCGCGGAATTCGCCTTCCACGACGCCATCAGCTGGCTTTGAGTTGGCGTCACCGTTGGACGTGGCGCCTTGGGCGCCGTCAGCATACTGCGCGGTGCCGAGCTTCATCGAGGCGGTCTGCAGTGCCTCGGTCGCCTTCTTGATGCGCCCGCCATCGTCAGTCTTTAGCGCGTCCTTCAGGTCGTTCATTGCGGCTTCAATCGCGCCCCGATCCCCACCCGACACCTTGTCACCCAGATCCTTGAGCGACTTTTCGGTCTGGTACACCGCCTGGTCACCCTGATTTCGTGTGTCGGCCAATTCCTTGCGCTTGAGATCGGCGCTTTCATTCTTCTTGGCCTCGTTAACCATCCGCTCAATATCACTCTTGTTGAGGTTGGTGCTGGCCGTAATGCTGATACGCTGCTCCTTGCTTGTCGCCTTGTCCTTGGCCACCACGTTCACAATGCCATTGGCGTCAATATCAAACGTAACCTCAATCTGGGGCAGTCCCCGTGGCGCGGGTGGAATTCCATCCAATCGGAATTGCCCAAGCAACATATTGTCGCCCGCCATTGGTCGCTCACCCTGAAACACCTTTACGTCGACCGCGCTCTGGCTGTCCTCGGCGGTGCTAAAGGTCTCAGTCTTCTTGACGGGGATGGTTGTGTTGCGCACAATCATGGGAGTGCTTACGCCACCCATGGTCTCAATGCTCAACGTCAGCGGCGTCACATCCAACAGAAGAACATCCTTGACGTCACCTGCAAGCACACCGGCTTGAATCGCAGCGCCAACCGCGACCACTTCGTCCGGGTTCACACTCTTATTCGGTTCCTTGCCACCGGTCATTTGCTTGACCAATTGCTGCACCATCGGCATGCGTGTGCTTCCACCCACTAGCACCACCTCATCGATATCGCCCACCTTCATGCCGCTGTCCTTCAGCGCGGCTTCGACCGGTCCCTTGCAGCGCGCCAGCAGATCCGCGCTCAAGCTTTCAAACTTTGCGCGGGTGAGTTTCATCACCAAGTGCTTTGGACCGCTGGCATCCGCAGTGACATAGGGCAGGTTCACCTCGGTCTCCATCAGCGTGCTCAGTTCAATCTTGGCCTTTTCCGAGGCTTCGCGCAACCGCTGCAGGCTTTGCCGGTCGGTGCGCAAATCCACACCCTGTTCCTTCTTGAACTCGGTGATCAACCAATCCATCACCGCACCATCCCAGTCATCCCCGCCAAGGTGCGTATCGCCATTGGTGCTCTTCACCTCGATAACGCCATCACCCACTTCCAATACGCTCACGTCAAATGTGCCGCCACCCAGATCAAATACCAGGATGGTTTCGTCGTTCTTTTTATCCAGACCGTAGGCCAACGCAGCGGCAGTGGGTTCGTTAATAATCCGCAACACCTCAAGACCGGCAATCTGCCCGGCATCTTTGGTTGCCTGACGCTGGCTGTCATTAAAGTAGGCCGGCACCGTAATCACGGCCTTGGTCACGGATTCGCCGATGTATGCCTCGGCATCCGCCTTTAATTTGGCTAGGATCATCGCACTGATTTCCTGTGGCGTATAGATTTTATTGGTGTTGCCAACCTTTACCCGGGCATCCTTGCTGGGGCCTTCCATGACCGGATAGGGCATCCGCTTGCGCTCGGCTTCCACCTCGTCGAATTTGCGCCCCATAAACCGCTTGATCGAGAAAATCGTATTCTCGGGGTTGACCACCGCCTGGCGCTTGGCCGGCACGCCCACCAGACGCTCGCCATTCTTTGCAAAAGCCACCACGCTTGGCACCAGGTTGCCGCCCTCCGCGGTTCGAATAACGGTGGGGCTTCCGCCTTCCAAAATGGCAACCACACTGTTCGTGGTGCCAAGGTCAATTCCAACTATTTTGCTCATTGATATTCCTCCAACTGAATTTCCCTATTGGTCGCGTAGTTGTGTTGGAAACCCACTAAAGTGATATAGCAAATGTATTTGAACGTACGAAAAAAGGGTGAAGCCCGGGGCGCAGCCCAGGCCTCACTTTTTTCGATGCGTAACAGCCGATCTAGCGAATCATGCCCATGCGGCGCATCCAATCCACCCGATTCATCAAATAGTCGATGCTGATGTGCTCGTTTTTTGCCACTGCCTGCCAGTCTGGCAGGCCCAGCTTGGCAGTGCGAATGGATTCAATGATTGTTTTCTCGATCTTTGTTGCGCCCAACGCCAGCGCGTCCTTTTCCTTGTCGCGGGGCGGTTCCTTGCTCTTGACGGGTGGTGCCACCACCTTGGTTTCAATGTGGGCTATGGAGTTTTTGCCGTTCTTGCTGGCCATGTGTGGGCCAATTATAAGGATTTAAGCTTAGATTTCAAGTGGTATTTTGCGGGAAATGAAGAAAATGCTCGAAGTAGGAGCAAGATCACGCCGTCAGCTCAACGAATAAGCCCCGATAAGAAGGCTGCGGCGGCTCCAAGACCCGCCAAGATACCGGCCCCAGCCACGCCAATCCACACCCGACGCGACAAAATCAGGGATGTCTGTCGCGTCCGAACCACAACCGCTTCTGCGGAAATCCGCGGAACCTGATGATATCGATCCAAGCCCGCCATACCGGTGACTCCTTCGGGCAAGGCGACAGCCCGGGCAAAGGATGCGGCAAAGGCGCCTGCCGATCGGGGGCGCCGTGTAGGCGTCTTTTCAAGCGTCGCGAGAACCGTCCCGCAAAGCGCCTTGCTGATCAGCGGATTGAAACCTTCCAAGTGGGGGGGCAACACATCCATGTGCATGCGCGCCACGGCCACTTCGCTGTCACTGACAAAGGGTTGGCGCCCGGTCAACGCATGAAAAACGGTCACCCCCAACGAATAAATATCACTCGCCGTGGTTAACACCGGCACACCATCCGCCTGCTCGGGCGACATGTAAAACACGCTGCCAACGCGCGCCTGAGTGGCGGTATAGGCGGTTACCCCGCTGGCCTTGGCAATTCCAAAATCAGCGATTTGAGCGTGACCATCCGACCGCACAATAATGTTGCTGGGCTTGACGTCCCTATGAATCACCCCACGTGAGTGTGCAAAGTCCAGCGCAGCCGCCACATCGGTCAAAATTGGGACCATATCGGCCGGGGAAATCACCTTGCTGCGCGCCAGGCGTCGATCCAGGCTCTCACCCGGCACATACTCCATGACAATAAAGGGTGCACTATCGTTCAAGGAATAGTCCACCACCTTTACGATATTGGGGTGCTGGAGCGACACACCCAATGTCACCTCCTGTTCAAACCGCCACAGCGCGGTCTTGTCCGCAACCCGCGCCAAATTAAGCACCTTAATGGCCACAATCCGCCCATCCGAGCTGGTCGCCCGATAAACCGATGCCATGCCTCCCCGGCCGATCTCAATCAGATTGGAGTAGCCCTGAAAGTTGCGCACCTATTCAAATTTTACATCTTATCTAATTGATTTCAATGTGACACGGCGACTTGTGTGACCGGCGTCCAAGCAAATATCAAAGCGGGTTGATATTCCAAACGTGCGCCACAGTAATCCGTCTGCTTTGATTGAGGAGTTACTAAAACAGGCGACACACGGATCCGCTGCGCGCGACGTGACTGATTTCAAGTCACTTGGCATTCGTGCAATTACGCCTGCAAAATCTTTGCTTGGCAATCCATATCATCGGCTGGCAGGAGTTACACAAACAGCTTCATCACCTGGTTGCTCAAAAACCGCCCACGCTGAGTCAGCAGCACCCGCTCGGCGTCATTGGTAATCAAACCCTGGGCCTCGGCGGTCTTCAGGTCTTTGGCAAAGAACCTTGCAATCGCATCGCCATGGCGCGCGGCAAATCGCTCATGGTTGACTCCCTCCTGCAACAGTCGCAACCCCAACATCATAGTTTCGCCACGACTGGTCCGCGCGTCGATGGTCTCGCTCCCCATGATCAGCGACTCGCCTTTCTCGGCCCGAGCGATGTAGTCTGCCGGGCGCCGAACCTTCCACCATCGATTGGCAATATCGCTTGAATGGGCACCTGCTCCCAACCCAAAATACGGTTCATTCCGCCAGTAGACCAGGTTGTGCTGCGCCTCGTGACCGGGTTTGCACCAATTTGAAATCTCATAATGTCCGTAACCATGTTTGTCCAGCTCGGCCTCGGCATGGTCATACATATCCGCCGCGGCATCCGGGTCGGGATACGGCACTTCCCCGCGCTTGGTCCAGTCATACATGGGCGTGCCGTTCTCGATCGTGAGTGCATATAGGCTAATATGCTCCGGATTAATCTCAACCGCACGCTGCAGTGTGGTGCGCCAAGTGGACAGTTGCTGTCTGGGCAACCCAAAGATCAGATCAAAATTAATGTTGATGAAGCCCGCCGCGCGCGCGTTATCCACCGCGCGAATCACGTCCTCAAACCCGTGCTCGCGACCAAGCAGCTTGAGCTCATCTGGATCCGCGCTCTGCGCGCCAAAGCTCAGCCGGTTTGCTCCCTGGGCTCTGAGCTCCGTCAAATAGTCCCGGGTTACTGTCCCGGGGTTGCACTCCACCGTCACCTCCGCCTGATCATCCAGCTGAAAGTGCTCTCTCACCGCGCCGATCAAACTCCCCAACTCCTGGGGCGCCAGCAACGAAGGCGTGCCGCCCCCGATGAACAGAGTCGTCGCTTTGTGCCGCACCTGCTGCCTGATCTCCTTTAGAAGCGCCTGCACGTAGGGCTCATACAGGGGCTCCATCTGGATATAGGTGTTGAAATCACAATATGAGCAGCGTGCGCGGCAAAATGGGATATGCAGGTAAATGCCAAAGGACACCCACCCATCATAGCGGTCATTGGTCCGGGCACAAAACGTGTGGTTGAATCCGCGCCATGCCAACCCTAATCGTCATGAGAGGAATCCCTGGCAGCGGCAAAACGCGCTTTGCCCAAAAACTGGCGCACGCCTGGCAGGCGATCTATGTCAGCAGTGACCTGATCCGCTTTGAGCTGACCGGCGACGAAAACGACCAAACCCGCAACTCCGAGGTCTTTCCACTGCTAAGCGCGCGCGTCCGCAACGGTCTGGGACGTGGCTATGATGTGGTGGTCGACGCGACGAATGCCGAGCCCGAGCGCGTCCGGGAATGGCATGCGCTTGCGACAGAGCTTGCGGCCGAACTCGTGGTGCTGCGGATGGATACTCCGCTTGAAGAAAGCCTTCGTCGCAACGCAAACCGACAGCGTCGGGTCCCGGCGGATGTGATCCTGACCATGGCCGCCCAACTATTGGTCGAGTGGTAACCAGTTCCAGCCGGTAGAATTGCTCCTCCAATGGCTAACTTATTTCCCTTCTCTGCAATCGTTGGTCAGGAACGCATGAAGCGCGCCTTGATCCTGAATGCCATTTACCCGCAGGTGGGTGGCGTGTTGATCCGAGGTGAGCGCGGCACGGCAAAGAGCACCGCCGCGCGTGCACTTGCCGCGCTTCTCCCAGAAATTGACGTCGTTGAGGGTGATCCCTTTTACTGCGACCCGACCAACCCGGCGCTGATGACCGATGAATTGCGCGCGCGCATGGCCCATCCAGACAAGGTCAAGATCGTCAAACGCAAGACGGCTTTTGTAAACCTCCCCGTCAGCGCCACGGAGGATCGCGTGGTGGGCACGCTGGATATTGAAAAAGCCATTCAAAAGGGTGAAAAACACTTCGAACCAGGCGTGCTCGCGGCGGCCAACCGTGGCATCTTGTATGTCGACGAGGTAAACCTGCTTGATGACCACGTGGTCGATCTGCTATTGGACGTGGCGGCCATGGGCGTGAACTCGGTCGAACGCGAAGGGATTTCATTCCGCCATCCCGCCCGCTTCGTGCTGGTGGGCAGCATGAACCCGGAAGAAGGTGATCTGCGTCCGCAGTTGCTGGATCGCTTCGCTCTGTGCGTGGATATTGTCGGCATCAAGGACCCCGTCGCGCGCATGAAGATTCTCGAGCGCAACCTCGAGAGCGAGAGCGATATGGAAGCCTTCTCGGCGCAATGGACGCCATACGAAGAGGCGCTGTCGCTTGAAATCACCGAAGCCCGCGCGCTGTTGCCCGAGGTCAAATACACTCAGAAAGATCTCAGCCTGATCGCCAATCTGATGAGCAGCATGGGGGTGGATGGTCACCGCGCCGATATCGTGATCCTTCGCGCCGCCCGCGCCCACGCCGCGCTAATGAAGCGCACCCAGATCACCGAGCAGGACATTCTGCTGGCGGCCGAGCTCGCCCTGCCTCACCGCATGAAGCGCCATCCGTTCTCGGATACCGAGAGCGCCATGCAGATGATGTCTGACAAGCTGCAGCAGATTGAAAGCCAGATGGAGCAGCAGCAGAAGCTGAGCGACGAGAAGCAGGAAGGCAAGCCCCAGACGCAAACAAAAAAAGCGAGCAGGGGCTAAGCCAGGAGGCGCCCGATTCTCCGCTCAGCCCCGCGGAGCCCACGGCACAAAGCGTGCCCCAAGCGCCTCAAACAGCACAAGACACCCCTGGCGGAAAGAACACCGATATCGGCTCGGTCTTTAACGCGCGCAAACTCAACACACAGCTGGATAAGATGACCCGCAAGGGGGCCGGTCGTCGCAGCGTGACCAAGACCGAGCGCAAGCGTGGCCACTACATTCAGGCCAAAACCGTGCCACTTGGGGAGAAGGTCAGCGATCTGGCCTTTGATGCCACGTTGCGGGCGGCCGCCCCACATCAGAAGGCCCGCCGAGCTCGCCCGCCAAAAGAGCAGGTGGGCGCAACCGAGCCGGACAAGACCCTGGCGTTTCTGATTGAGCGCCCGGATATTCACAAGAAAATCCGCGTCAAGAAAATCAGCAACCTGGTGATGTTCGTCGTCGATGCCAGCTGGAGCATGGCCGTGGCCGAGCGCATGGCCGCCACCAAGGGCGCCATCATGAGCCTTCTCACCGATGCATATCAGCGCCGTGACCGCGTCGGCCTGGTGGTTTTTCAGAAGAACTCCGCGACACTTGTGCTCCCGCCCACTGGCTCGGTTGACCTCGCCCAGCGCGCGCTGCAAAACATCCCGGTTGGTGGCAAGACCCCGCTCACGGCCGGGCTGACCCTGGCCTATGGCGTGATCAAGCAACACAAGCTTGCCCATCCCGAGGTGTTGCCGCTGCTCATCATCCTGACTGATGGTGCCGGTAACGTCAGCATGACGAACCTCCCGCCAATGGTCGAGGCCCACCGCATGGCAAACATGATCCGCGACGAGCACATCCGCAGCGTGGTCATCAACATGGAACATGCCGCGTTTGACCAAGGTCTCGCCCGCAAGCTCGCCGAAAACCTCGACGGAGCCTGTCTGTCACTTAGTGACCTGCGTGCCGAGAGCTTGTACCAGGTGGTTAAGACCGCGCTTTAAAAAAATCAGCCGTGAGCCGATGACCGCATCACCGAGGCATTTTGCCGCAAAAGGTGCTAGCGGCTGCTTTCACAGTCGGAGCGGCTTGCGCATCACATCGCTCAATTTATAATCATGTTCTTATGACGTTGGTAGTACTCAAATTTGGCGGCACGTCGGTGGGTGATGCATCAGCCATGCGCCAGGTGGCTCAGTTGGTCCGCGACGCCCGCACTCAGTGGGACCACGTTGTTGTGGTCACCTCGGCCATGGGCAAGCCCGGGGTCATCCACACGCCATCCGACAACGTCAAGGTAACGGATACGCTGCTCAACTCCGCCCGCAAGGCCGCGGACGGCGATGCCCACGCCTACCAACGCGCGCGACGCGAGCTGGCCGATAAGCATCAGGCGGCCATCGATGGTGTGGTGAGCAACGCCGAGGATCGCCGCGCCATCAGCGAAGACATCGAGCGCCTGCTGGCCGGCTTTGAAATGCTATGCGCCAGCGTGCGTGTGCTTGGCGAAGTCACCCCCCGCGCATTGGACGCCGTTGCCGGGCTGGGTGAGCGCATGGCGGCGAGAATTCTGGCCGGCGCCCTGCGTTCCGCCGGCATTTCATCGCAGGCATTTGATAGCACCGATTTCGTGGTCACCAACAATAATTACCAAAGCGCAGTGCCCCTGATGGAGCTTACCCGTGAACGGGTCCGGTCCAAAATCCTGCCAGTGCTACAGATCGGCATCGTTCCGGTGATCACCGGGTTCATTGGTGCGACCGAGGCTGGCGTGCCCACCACACTTGGCCGCGGCGGCAGCGATTACAGCGGCAGCATCATCGGCGCCGCGCTCGACGCCACCGAGGTCCATAACTTCACCGACGTCAATGGCGTGCTCAGCACTGACCCACGCATAGCGCCTGATGCCCACACCATCGACCAGCTGTCCAGCACCGAGATGAGTGAGCTCGCGTTCTTTGGCGCCAGCGTGTTGCATCCGATGACCATCGCGCCCTTGGTCGAGCAGGCGATTCCCTTGCGCGTCAAAAACACCTTTAATGCCAGGCACCCCGGCACGCTCATCGTGTATGACAACTCCAAGGTCGACGACTTCCGCGCACCCGACAAGCCCATCAAGGCGGTCACGATCATCGAGCAAGTCAGCATGGTGACGGTGAGCGGTCGCGGCATGCGCGGCGTGGTCGGTATCGCCGGGCGCACCTTTACAACCGTGGCCCGCACCGGAACCAGCGTATATATGTTCACCCAGGCCAGTAGCGAACAAAACATTTGCATGATGGTGCCGCAGCTCGCCAGCGAGACGATCAAAATAGCGCTGCTGGGTGAGTTTGAGCGCGAACTGCGCAATCAAGAGATAGACGCCGTCCAAGTAGTGGACGACGTCGCCATCATCACCGCGGTGGGGCTCGGCATCAGCCGACGACCCGGTGTCAGTGGCAAGATATTTGGCGCACTGGGTGATCAGAATATCAACATCCTGGCGATCGCCCAAGGCAGCAGCGAATGCGGCTTGTCGCTGGTCGTCAGCGGCGGTCACGGTCGCGATGCCGTACGCGCGCTGCACACGCTGGCCTGATGCGCCACGCCACGATGCGCCTGCTTCGGATCACGGCGCTTGCCGTGCTATTGACGGCATGTGCCCAGGCCCCGGCCGCCCCTGCAGCACCCACAAAGGTGCCCGGTGGTGGCAAGCCGGTTATGCTCGAGATCGGCACGCAAGGTGAGGCACTGTTGTTTGACAAGGACACGCTCATGGCCCCCACCGGCAGCACCATCACCCTGAAATTTTCCAGCCTCGCAGTATCCGATGTTCAAATGCACAACTGGGTGCTGGCAAAACCCGGCACTGAGGACACAGTAGCGTCAAACGGCATTTCCGCCGGCCCCGTCGCCAGCTATGTGCAGCCAAATGAACCCGGTGTGCTGGCCTATACAAAGCTGATCAAAGGCGGCGAATCCACTCAGGTGACATTTGACGCGCCACCACCCGGACGCTATCCCTATATATGCACCTTCCCTGGCCACAGCGCCATCATGCGCGGTAGTCTCATCATTTCCTAGAAAAATCATGAGGGCCAGTGACGCCGATCACTGGCCCTCAAACCAAAAGGAGGAGAAGAGGAGGTCCCACCCTGACTCTTGAGAGAGATCATAGCCAGCCATCCAACACGCTGCATGACGGATTGCCTACGCTTGCCCTACGCTTGGTAGTATTGACCTCCTTGCAGAGCAAACTCGCGCGTCCGAACCACATAATGCATCCCAGGTGCGCATCGAGCCTGTATCCCATTCGCGCGGCCTGTCTTGCAGCGCTGATGCTGATGGCCTGCAACGTCGCACCAAAACCTGCGCCCACACCCACATCTGCGCCGGCCCGGTTGCGTGTGGTCACGGATTTGGCCAGTGTGCCACTGGCCCAAGCACTAATGGACGCATATACCGCCACGCATCCTCACGTGATGTTTAGCGTGGAATGGGCCGGCACCACAGGCGCCTTTGACGCCATCTATGCCAACCGCACAGACTTCGCTATCGTAAGCCGGTTGCTCCCATTGCCCGAAGGCAAAATAAGCCCATGGAACGCCGAGCTGGCTCAAGACGGGGTGGCCGTGGTGGTCAACCCGCAAAACCCGATAGAAAATTTATCCGCCTTCGAGCTGCGCGAAGTGTTTGCCGGCGCGCGCAGCCGCTGGAGCGATGTCGGCCAGCCGCAAATGGGCGACATCGATCTGGCCACCCGGGATGCCGCGGTCACCGAACGTACAGTGTTTGATGGCGCGGTGATGGGGCGATTGGAGCTGAGCCGCAACGCCATCGTGCTACCCAGTGTGGAGGTGATGCAGAATTTCGTCGCCATCAAACCGGGCGCAATCGGTTACATCCCGGCCTCGCGTCTTGCCGCCCCCGCCGCGCCAAAGGTCAAGGCGATTTCGATAGAGGGGCAAAAGCTCACCCCGGAATCCATTGCAAATGGTACATACAAACTCACCCACAGCCTGTATCTCCTCTCACCTTTCGAGCCACAATGGGAGGCGCGCGTGTTTGCCATCTGGTCGCTTAATGCCGAGGGTCAGCGCGTGGTTGAGCGGGCGCGCTACGTACCCATTACCAAATAATCACCATCAAAAACATGCATGAGCTCTCGTTGTATCGCGCCACGCTTGGCGCGGAATTTGACCGACTTGCACTCGTGCTGCAGCGGCACTATGATATTGAGTCCGGCCATTCAGTGGTCATTGAAGGTGAACTTACTGCCTGGAATCGTTTTCCCATGCTGCGCCTGTTCGCGCCGTTTCTGCCAAAACAACAAAAGAATGTCCCGGTAACCGCCACGTTGCGCAGCGTGCATGATCGCGTCGGACGTGTATGCCTGGAATGGACCCGGGAGTTTTCGTATAAGTCCGGTCTCGTTAAAAGTGTCTCCATCCAGGAGCCACCACCCAGCCCGCTGGTGGTTCCCAGCATACTTGAGAAATTTGTGCAGCGGTACCGGCCAAATGTGGGTTTGACGCTGATGCTGGACCCCAGCACGGATGGCGGCGCGCTCGCCACGGTATCGGTTGGCCCGCAGTATGTCATCACCGGGCCGCTCATGCGACGCCTGCCCGGTCTCGCCCGTCTGCGCGTCGACGCGGCCGAGACCGCCATAAATGCAACCGAGTTCTATACGGACACCGCCGTCAGCCATCCCTTGCTGGGTCGACTGTTTGGCTACAGTGGCCGGCTTCATCTCCGCAGCTGACCCAATCGTTACAATTGCCGCATGGCCAACTTCGACCCGCACAAAGGTTACGCCCCGCTCCTGGCAGAAACGCTGGTCACCGAATCCCAGTTGCAGATGCGCTGTGGTGAGCTTGGCGGGCAAATCTCGGAGGATTATGCCGGGCGCGAAGTACTGCTGATTTGCATTCTGCGCGGCGGCGTAATGTTCCTGACCGATCTCATGCGCCACATCAGGGTGCCGTGCCAGATAGACATGATGGCCGTCCAAAGCTATGGCCTGGGCGCCCGATCCAGCAATGGCGAGCCGCGGATCACCCTGGATCTAAACAGCAGTATCCGGGATCGACACGTGCTGCTGGTGGAAGACATCGTGGACAGTGGGCACACGATTGCCCAAGTGCTGAAAATTTTGCAAACCCGCGAGCCCGCCAGTTTGAAGGTGTGCGCCTTGCTAAACAAACAGAGCCGTCGTCAGGCCCACGTGCCGTTGTCGTATGTTGGATTTGAGATTGAAGACAAATATGTGTTTGGCTACGGTCTTGATCTGGACGAATATTTTCGCAACTTGCCCTTTATCGGTGTGCTGAAACCCGAGCACTACTAGCTTCCAACCGCCTGACTACCTGACGATTAGCTTAATAGCCGTGACATGACCCATCCAAACCGACTGCTCCTTGTGGAAGATGAACCCGCCATCGCTCGTAGCGTGGAATATGGCCTGACCAAGGAGGGCTTCGTGGTCACCTGGGTGGATACCGGCAAGCGCGCACTGGAAATCCTCCGCGAAGGCGCTGTCGATGTGCTCCTGCTCGATGTGCGCCTGCCCGACATCAATGGTTTTGACGTATTGCGCCAGCTGCGCGCCGAGGGCCGGCGCCTGCCGGTGATCATGGTCACCGCACGCGATGAGGAAACCGACAAAGTGGTGGGGCTCGAGCTGGGTGCGGACGATTACATCGTCAAGCCCTTTAGCATGCGCGAGCTCGCCTCGCGCGTCCGCGCCGCCCTGCGCCGTGCGTATGGTGAGCTTTCTCAACCTCCAAACGAAGATGAACTGCGCCTGACCGACGTCACCGTAAACTTCTCGCGCCTGACCGCGCTACGATCCGGCGAACCACTTTGGCTGACCCAGACCGAATACAAACTCCTGCGTCACCTCAGCCAGAACCCGCGCATCCCGCTCGCGCGCGAGTCATTGATCACCGCTGTTTGGGGTCACAACGCAGAAATCGAAGCCGATCGCACCATCGACGTGCACATCCGCCACCTGCGTGAAAAACTGGAGGTTGATCCGGCCAATCCACGTCACATACTCACCGTGCGCGGCATCGGCTACAAATTTGACCCCTAATAATCTTCATAGTTAGGTTGCGAACCCTTAACCACAAATTCATAGCTAAAAAACACCCGCGATGCATGATCTGAGCATTCGACGATTCCAAACAAACGGTGTCGTCAGGGAGTATTAAATGAAAAGTAAGATCGTAATGTTGGCAGGTGGCCTGCTGGGTGCAGCGGCAATTATGGCGGGCGTCGCGTTTGCAAATCGCGCCCCGGAACCGGTTGATGCGCTCAGCGCGCTTTCAACCGAAGACGCCACAGTGGATCAGGCCACGTTTGAGGCCCAAGTTCAAGCCACCGACGTGGGTGTGGTGGTGGTGCATGTGGACGAGGCCGGCCCGGCCGCCAAGGTTGGCGTGGCCCGTGCCGACATCATAACCAAGGTTGATGGCAAGGACGTCAATACCGCGCGCGCGCTGGCCGCCGCCGTCATGGCCGCCAAAGCCGGTGATAGCATGATCCTGACCGTGCAACGCGCCGGTGCCGAGAAGACCTTTAACGTGACCCTGGCTGACAAGAACGGCCATGCCTATCTGGGTTTGTCCCCCGGCATCGGTTCCTCCATGGAAGTACGCGGTCACAAGGGCGGTGGATTTGGTCACGGTGACTTTATCACTGGCACGTTCCAGCTTCCTACCCAGGTGATCAGCGTGACCGCCGGCAGCCCTGCCGACAAAGCCGGTCTGCTGTCTGGTGATGTCATTTCCACGGTAAATGGCACCGCCATCGACTGGCACAAGAACCGGCTCGGGGTGGTGATTGCCGCCGGCAAGCCTGGTGACAGCGTTACGCTGGTCGTAGTTCGCAATGGCGAAACTAAAACCATCAACGCCACGCTTGGTGAGAGCCCGACAAAGTCCGGCACCGGCTTTCTTGGAATCACCTTTGGCCCGGCCTTTCCGGATGGCTCGCGCATTGCGCGCGGTGATTTGCGCAAGCGCCAACCTGAAACCAAGCAGGGTGGTGGGCCTGGTCAGGGACTGGCAGGTCAAGTGACCATCGGAAGCGTGGTTGCCGGCAGCCCCGCAGACAAGGCTGGTCTCAAGCAGGGTGACATCGTCACCGCGGTAGACGGCGTGTCACTGACAAACCCGCGCGCAATTGTGACCGCCCTGGCAAACCACAAGATTGGTGATGTGTTCAAGGTCACCGTCACACGCAGTGGCAGTTCCCAGGACATAAACATCACCATCGATGACAAGGATGGCAAGCCTTACATCGGAGTCGGATTGGGCTTTGGTGGGCGTGGCAACCGGAACGGCGGTCCCGGCGAGCCAGGCAAGAATGGACCCAAGCCAGGCCAGCCAGGAAACCGCACCCGCGGCACCTTTGGAGCATTCGGCCCCGGCGCACCGGCTGAGGAACCCCAGAACCCCGCGACCAATGGCTAAGTAATAGGTGTACCCGCCCCGTGATGTCTATCATGGGGCGGGCGTTTTGTTATTCACGTGTTTAGATTGGCATCCATCCGCTGGCGTCTGGTCGCCAGCTTTGTCGCCCTCGCGCTGCTGACCGTGTGCAGCGTGGGCGCCATCGCCTTGGTTCTGATTCGACGCAATCTAAATCAACGCGAGATTCAATATCTCAATGCCAATGCCCAGGCCGTGTCCCGCCAGGCATCCGCGTTGATGGAACCTCAGCCAAACGTCTTCGCACTGCGCCAGCTTGCAAGCACCGCCTCATTCCTTGGCAACGCCCAGGTGCGGATCCTCGATCCACAGGGGCACCCACTGGCCGATTCCCGCACCGCCGGCGTAGACGAACGAATCTTGTGGATGGCACCCTCGCAAGACTTGAGCGCTGCGCTGGCGGATGACAACATTCAGTTTGGGATCATCTCCGATGGTGACAGGATCATGGTGGTACCCATCACCAGCGCGGCCAATCGCGTCCTTCTGGAGCGGTATCTCGCCAACAACCGCGCCACAGTGATCCAACGACGAAACGCTCCCTATGGCCAGCGCTTGGGATTTGGCCAACCTCCGACGGAGTCCCCGGACGACGCCCGACGTGGCAGCATTCTGCGCGTCAGCGTGCCCATCGGCGATGCCAAGCAACCCGTCGGTTCGGTCGAACTTGTCAGCGCCTTTAACATCAGCTCCGCAGCGGTCGATACCGCCGAGCGCGCCATCGCCATCGCCGGTTTGGCTGCGCTTGCGCTGGCTATCGGTCTTGGGCTCGTCCTCAGCCGCGGTCTCACGCAACCGCTCCAATCGCTGGCAGCGGCGGCCAATCAGATGGGCCAGGGCAACCTGCGCGTGCGCGCCCCAGTAAGTAACCGCCCCGGGCCCCAAGATGAGTTTGCCCAGCTGGCGCATCAGTTTAACGATATGGCCGCCCGCCTGGACGCCAGCTTTAACGCGCTTTCCGCCGAGCGCGACGCGCTGCGCAATTTTGTGGCCGATGCCTCGCACGAACTGCGCACACCGATCACCGCGCTCCGCGCCTACAACGAACTCCTCCAAACCAGCGCCCGGGCCGATACTGAGGCCCAAACCGAGTTCTTGTCCAACAGCCAGCAGCAAATTGAACGGCTGGAGTGGATCACCCGCAATTTGCTGGATTTGTCGCGGCTGGATGCCGGCATCGCCAAGCTCGACGTGCGGGAACACGATGCCGCCGCGCTGCTTAAAACTGCTGCCGCGCCATTCGCCCTTGTGGCCGCCCGCAAGGGGATTGTGCTAAACGTCACGCTGCCGAATCTACCCATTCCAATTCACGCCGACCGAACCCGGCTTGAAATGGCGCTAAGTAATCTGATCGACAATGCTCTCAAGTTCACCCAGTCGGGTGGGCGGGTGGACGTTGACGTGCAGGCAACAAGTGCCACCCCGGCCGGCGCCCGTTTTAGTGTCCGCGACACTGGTCCCGGCATCTCCCCAACCGACCTAGCCCGCGTCTTTGACCGTTTCTACCGCAGCCCGACCGTGCAGGCCAACGGCTCCGGTCTCGGACTGGCCCTGGTCAAAGCCATCGCCGAAGCCCACCACGGCACAGCCCGCGCCACCAGCACCATTGGCCTCGGCAGCGAGTTCATCATCGAGCTACCGGCCTAAACCCCGCCAATTTACAAGATTTAGGTTTGTTTGTTTGGCGAAGACCCGTCGCCTAGCCTAAAAGTTTCTTCTTGGTGATGTTCGCAAGCCACGTCTTGACCTCGGCAGGTGGGCTGGTAAGACCGCCGCCAAACGTCAGCGACCCAGGATTAGTTAGCTGGCCTTTTTTGATCTTGATCGTTCCATGTCTTGGGGTGACCGTGATCGAGTTCTGCTGCAACCAGGTGACAATTGCGGGATCGTGATTCGCGGTTTCGTTGGATGTGCTCCCAACCAAAATTACCGGGTGATAGTAAACGGCCATCAGTGTGGCCCCATTGGATGCCGCCTTGAGATTGGCGGCGTTGCGTGTTTCAATCGATGCTGCTTGTGCAGATGAAAGGTTTGGCATTTTAATTTTCCTTGTGAATACGAATTAGTATATGCCGGCTCGTTACCGCATCATTACCACAAGTACGATTTACCCTTTCACCCATATGTCACGGTACCCAGGTTGCTGCAATCAGATAGGGGGCGTATGCATACATTATCTGCGCAACCGCACTTGCCAGGATAACCTCAAATCAAGATTTCTCGAAAGAGCCTACGCGTAGCCCCGACCCACGCCGCGATAGGTAAACCCCAAATCACGCATGACCGCGGGCTCGTAGAGGTTGCGACCGTCCACCAGCACCGGCTTGCGCATCAGACCCTTGATCCGGTGCCAATCCAAGTTCTTAAACTCATTCCACTCTGTGCCCAAGATCAGCGCATCGCAGCCCACCGCCACATCATAGACATCTTCGCACAGCTTCACATTTTGCAGCTGCTTCCCCGCGTTATCCATCGCCACCGGATCATAAGCTTTGATCTGCGCGCCATCCGCCTGCAACATCCGGATGATGTCCACAGGCTGGCTCTCGCGCATGTCATCGGTATTGGCCTTAAACGCAAGGCCCAGCATCCCCACAGTCTTGCCCTCCAGCTTGGACAGGTGTGCGCCATTATTCCCAATTAGCCCCCGCACCTTGTTCACAAGGCTGCGCCGCTGATCGGTGTTGATGGTCATCACCGCCTCCAACAGCTGCGGGTGCTTGCCCTGGATGTTGGCCATGTGCGCCAGCGCCTTGACGTCCTTGGGGAAGCACGATCCGCCATAGCCCAGCCCGGCATCCAGAAACGCCCGGCCTATCCGCTTGTCATAACCCATCCCGGCGGCCACTTCCTTGACGTCCGCCCCCAAGGCCTCACAAATATTGCTGATCTCGTTGATAAACGAAATCTTGGTGGCCAGGAAGGCGTTGCTGGCATATTTGATCATCTCGGCGGTGCGCAGATCGGTGACGATGATCGGCGCGCGCAACGGCATATACAGCTGCGCCACCTTGTTGGCCGCGTCGCGGTTTAGCGACCCCAGCACGATCCGATCCGGGTTCATGCAATCTGAAATCGCCGCGCCCTCGCGCAAGAACTCCGGGTTGCTCACCACGTCAAACGCGATCGGCTCGGGTTGCTTGCCCCGCACGATGTCGGCCACCCAGTCACCGGTGCCCACCGGCACGGTGCTCTTGTTGATGATGATCACCTGATGCTTCATAGTCTCGGCAATGGTCTCCGCGGCCGCGCGCACATAGCGCAGATCGGCCTCGCCATCCACGCCCTCGGGCGTGCCCACCGCGATAAACACCATCTCGGCCGGCGAATCCGCGTTGTTGATGGCCTCGTCATAAGACAACGAAAAGTTCAACCGCCCGGATGCCATGTTGCGCCGGACCATCTCTTCAAGCCCGGGCTCATAAATGGGGAGAATGCCCTTGTTCAAGTTGTTGATGCGCTCTTCGTTGATGTCCACGCACACCACCCGGTTGCCCAGGTCGGCAAAACAGGTTCCCGTGACCAGGCCAACATAGCCCGTGCCGATGACAGCAATGTTCTTCATAAGTTGAGTTTAGCAAATGGTTTGGAAACCCGCCACCAGATCTTGCCGCGGCGCGGGCTCCCGTAATTAATCCTTGCGCAGGCGTGCCTCCGCCTCGTCAATTTTCAGGCTCAGCGCTATGCTCGCGCTATCCGAGCCCATCGAGATGCCGTAAATGGTCTTGGCGGCCTCCACCGTGCGCCGATTGTGGGTAATCACAATAAACTGGGTGGTGTCGATCAGACTTTCCAGCATGCTGCGAAAGCGATACACGTTGGCCTCGTCCAGCGCGGCGTCCATCTCGTCCAACACGCAAAACGGCGTGGGCTTGACCTTGAGAATGGCAAACAGCAGCGCGGCTGCGGTCATACTACGCTCGCCTCCCGAAAGCAGCGCCAGCGATTGCGGGCGCTTACCCGGCGGCTGCGCGGTGATTTCCACCCCGCTCTCATCCAGATTGTCGGCGTTGATCAGCGTCAGCCGGGCCTGACCACCGCCAAACAACATTTTGAAGGTGTCTTGAAACTCGCGCGCGATCCGGTCAAACACCTCGCGAAACGTTACGTTCATCACGTCGTTGAGATCGGTAATGATCGCCTGCAAGCTGGCGCTGGCTTTCTCCAGGTCCTCGCTCTGCTCGCTAATAAATTTATGGCGCTTGCTCAGCTCGTCAAATTCGGTCTGGGCCTCGAAGTTAATGGCTCCCAGGCGCTTGATCTGCCCGCGCAGTTGCAGCATGCGCTCATCCGTGCCTTCGGGCAATTCCATCACAAACTCGGGCTCTGCTTCCGCTGCGAGCTCCACTGGCGCACCATGCACTTGGGCGTGCTCGGCTGCAGTATCGGCCGTCGTCACCATCCCGCTCACGGTCGCATCGGTGGAGGTCGTTGACTCCGGGCTGATGGCCGGCGCGGGCTCGGGTTCACCCAGTGCATCCACCGCGCGCGCCTGCAACGAGGTCATTTCGTCATGGTGCCTGGCCACTTCCAGTTCGGCGGCGGTGAGCGCGCTTTCGGCTTCGCGCAGCGTGCGCTCGGCTTCGCGGCGCACGGTGTCGGCGTCAAACACCTGCCGGTCGATTTCGGCCATCGCCTCCTGAATCGGCTTCAGCCGCGCTTCGATTTCGCCGATCTCGGTTGCGGATTGTTCATGCTCCGCGCTCAATTTGCCGAGCTTGTGGGCGGACTGCTCACGCTCGGTGTGGATCGCCTGCAACCATGCCACGCGTTGCTGGTGCGCAAGGCGCGCGGCGCTCACCTCGGCGCGGCGCTCGCCCAGCACACCCTCGGCGGCGCGCAATTGCGCCTGTGCCGTAGCCATTTGCGCGGTCGTCCGGTTCAACGCGTCCATCCAGCTTTCGCTGCGGGTGGCCGACGCGTCATTGCTCTGGGCATGCCCGGTCGCCTGAAACAGGTGCCCCTGCGCATCGGTGCGGTCGGATTGTTCCCGCAGTTGGTGCTCAATCGCGGCCAGTGCCTGCTGCGCCGTGGCCTGACGCGCCTCGTCTCGTTCAATGTCGCCCGCCACCGTGGTCATGGTCACCCTGAGCTCGGTCAGCTCGACTTCGGCCCGCCCACGCTCGGTCTGTATCAGCGCCGTCTGGTCGTCATAGCGCGCCAGCTGGCGCTGCAGCTCGTCGTGCTGGTTCCGGCGCTGGCCGGCCTCGCGCTCAAACTGCACCCGTACGCGGGTGGCCTCTTCAAGCCTTGCCCGGGCCGCGGTCACCTGAGCTTCCGCCTCGGTACGCCGTGCCTTCACGTCGCTCAGGCGGGCCTTGGCCGTGTCCAAATCCAGTAACAACGTGTCGTCATCCACCGCGCCATCCGAACCAATCACCATCGCCCGTCGCGTGCCGGCCACCAGTTGCATGCCGCCACTGGGAAAAGCCGCTTCGCCGTCGCGCGTTACGCACATACACCCGGGCGGCAGCGCTTGTGCAAGCGTATTGGCGGAGTCCAAATCCCGACACAAGAAAGCGCGCCCCAGTAACAAACGCACGGCCGGCTGCAGCCAGGGTTCGCAATTTACGAGATCGGCCAGCAGTCGGGCGTTTTGCCCCCGCGCTATGGTGAGCACGGTACGGTCACCCAAATCATATTCATCGTCAATCGTGCGCAACGCCGGCAATGCCAACAGCGCGAGGCGCCCATTGGTGTTGGTCTGGCGCGCCATCCAAGCCCGTGCATGGGTCAGCCCTTCACGGGTTTCAACCACCACCGCGTTAAGCGCATCACCCAGCGCAGCGCGAACCGCGCGCTCATCATCCGGATGAATTTTGATCATGTTGGCCAGCGTACCGCGATACCCCTGCAAACCGGCGTTGTGCGCCGCGGCCGCCAGGTCACCATCGCGGCTCTGCGCGCGCAGTTGCACAAAGGTGTTCATGCGCTCGGCCATCTTGAACTCGGCCTCGCTGGCCGCATGTTGCGCCCCCACCTCGCCCAGCGTGGCACGCGCCTGCTCGTGCGTTTGCTGCGCGGTATTCACCGCGGTGCTCAATTCCGCCAGTCGCTGCACATCCTGATCCAGCCCTAGCTTATGAGAGACCTGCAGCTCGGCATCCCGGGTTTTGTTTGCCGCGGTGCGCTCTGTGCGCTGATTGAACTCGCCCATCACGTTCTTCAGGGCGGTCTGCCGGTTGCGCAAGACGTTCAGTCGATTCTGCGACCCGGCGATCTGAGCGTTATAGCGCATCAGCTCTTGCTGCGCTGAAGAGCGCTGCCGTTCCAACCCGGCGCGGGCCGCCCGAACCGTGGTTGCCACTTGTTGCGCTGCATCCAGCTCCAATTGCCGGGCAGTCAGTTGCGTTTGGGTGGTTGTCACCATCTCGGTCGCCAGTTGCACCCGCTGTTCCAGGTCGCTGATCGACCCGGCGCGTTCCTCAATTTCCCGCTCGGCACTGCTGATCTGTGCGATGTGGCTGCTGCCTCGCTCTCGCAGCACGGCCAGCTCGCGGGAGGCGGCCTCATTACGCCGCCGGGTCGCATCGCGCATGGGCAGCAACACCTGCAACTGTTCGCGCAGACCGGCCTGCTCCCCCCGCAGACCGGCAACCCGTTGTTCCTGAGCCTCGGCACTGGCGCGCGCCGCGGCCGCCTGAGTGGCGCATGCATCCCGCGCCATGGTGCTCTGCGCAATCACGGTCTTGAGCGTTGCAAAATGATACGCAAACCACAACCGGGTATGCTGATCCAGCTCGGCAGCCAACACGGTATATGAGCGCGCGCGCTCGGCCTGGCGCTCGAGCGTCTTCACCCGCGGCGTGATCTCGCTCAAAATATCCCGGGCTCGCTCCAGGTTGTGGCGGGTTTCCTCAAGCTTGCGCAGTGCATCATCGCGCCGGTCGCGATAGGTGCCGATACCCGCGGCCTCTTCAAACAGGGCCCGGCGCTCATCCGGCTTGGCCTGCAGCGCGCTGTCCACCAGGCCCTGACCAATCACGGTATAGGTGCGCTCGGCCAGCCCGCTGTTGCCCAGCAGCTCACTTACATCCTTCAGGCGCACCCGGTTGCCATTCAGCACATATTCATTCGCACCATCGCGATATGCCCGTCGCCCCAGGCTGATTTCGCTAAACTCGATTGGGAAGAATCCATCGCTGTTGTCAAAGGTCATCAACACTTCGGCCATGCTGCTGCGCGAGCGCTTGGCGCTGCCGGAGAAGATCATGTCATCGGTCTTCTTGCCGCGCAGCACGCTATAGGCCTGCTCGCCCAACGCCCAACGGATGGCATCAGCCACGTTGCTCTTGCCCGATCCATTTGGGCCGATTACGGCGGTGATGCCGGCGTCAAATTCGAATTTGGTCTTGTCTGCGAAGGTCTTATAGCCGGTAAGCGTGAGTTCTTTAAGGCGCATTGTTGGGGCCGGAGATTGTACCCGTCGCAGACCCTGGCCACGGCTTTAGGCGCGGGTGACGCGCGACGGTGATCGGGCGTAGGCGGTGCGTTAGCGCTGAAGCTGCGCCAATTCCGGGATGTCGGTCTCGTCGTCATCCTCGTCCGGCTCCCATGGGCGCGCGCGTCCAAAAATCGCCATTGAAATGGCGATCAGGGTAAAACCGGTAAAGGCCAGCAGCGGGATCGCCAGCCAATCAACCCGGGTATACGCGCGCAGCAAATCCATCGTGCAAGGCGGGCTGTCGGGTGCGCAGGGCGCCGGGGGAATCAGCGCCGGGAACATGATCTCGGCATAGTGATAGGCCGAAATACAGCCACCAATGATGACCATCGGCAGGATAAGCCGGTGCATATTTCGCCAGCGCAGAATGATCGAAGCAGGGATGATCAATGTCAGCGGATACATAAAGCCGCGTTGCCACCAGCACAGCGTGCATGGGGGCCAGCGCAGCACTTCGCTAAAGTAAAGGCTTCCCCCCATAGCCACCCAGGCCACCAACATGGCCAAATAGGGAACGTATCCACCCAACGCACTTTGCTTGCCGGTCATGGCGAAAAGTATAGCGCGAACACAACCGTGACATAGAATTCCTGCATGGCGCCGCAACGACCACGATTTATCCGTGCCAGCGAACTGGGCAGGTATGCGTTTTGCGCACGGGCCTGGTGGCTGGGCAGCGTGATGGAGGTGCAACCAACCAACACGGCCGCGCTGCGGCAGGGAGAAGCCGTGCACGCCCGGCATGGCAGGCGGGTTTGGCTGTCGCGCGCACTGGTGTGGCTGGGCGTTGCGCTGCTGATCCTGGCGGGCCTGGTTTACGCTTTCGGGTCCAGATGAACGGCGTAGTGCCACCAGTTGCAGCGGATGCCATCCACCCGACCGGCAACGTGCGGCAATCGATCAAACCACCACGTGTGGTGGGCGCGGATGTCACCGTCGCCCCAATCCGGTGTGCTCACCTGGCGGGTGGCGCCGGTCAAGTTTGGAAAATTCAGCCAATCATCGCATGCGCTCGTCACAACTGACTTGTTGCCCCAGTCATAGTCGGTCTGGCTGTTTGGTGCGTAGTGCATCCAACCAACCTGGGCCATGCCCGGCGCTTTCTTGTCATACGTAATGAAGTGTTTATACAGGTTCGCCGCGGTGCTGGCGTGTGCATACACTTCGGTCATGATCGATTCGATGCGGTGGCCAAAGGCCTCTTCCATCTCGCCCACCCCGCGCTCATAGTTAAAGCCCATCATCACAAAGCGCTTTGGACAGTCGATATGCGCCATCGCGGGCGCATTGCACCAGTATGCGTCTTTGCCAATCATCCGGCTCTCAAAAAATCCGCCGTAGGGGAAGGCGAACATCCAAACCTCATCGATGTCATTGCGCATCACCCGATTGACCAGGTCAAATTTCTCTATGCACCAGTTGTAGTCCATCATGTCCGGCTTGTGCGCGGTGCCACGCTGATCCATCATGGCAAGAAACGACTTGCCGTCATAGCGAAAACCATCCTCCAGTGGAATCCAATCGTCCACCTCGATGCTCTCGACAACCTGATAGTTCACGAGACCGGAGCTGTGTTTCTGGACGTCCGCGATATAGCCATCGACCAGCTGATCAACCGCATTCCACCCCATAAACGGGATCATGCGGGTGCCGTGCTCCACGTCCACGACGGGGTTAAAGGTTATGAGCAACACGCGCGGTGCGCTCGGTTCCAGGGGCGCGTTGTCTGTTACCTGCAGCGGCAGTGGGAGCGGCGTATGCGCCGTATCTTTGCGTTTGCCAAACAGGGTTTCGATGATCGACTGTAGAAATGACATCAAAACGAGTATAAGGCAAATCGACGCCAAGCAAAACAATCGGGCGTGCCTTGATGACACGCCCGATTGTTGCGCAATGGCTCTTCAGACCGCGCTACTGCGTCACCAAGGGCAGGAATATCGCGCCGCTGGTGATCGCGGTTGTAGCCGGGCCATAGGTTGTTTCCCTGCCGTCGGCATCCACCTCAACCAGCCAATAGGAATACAGCTGACTTGCCGGCGCGGCGGTATCGATCAGGTGATAAGCCGCTCCGCTGGCGCCGGTCCCACCGATCAGATCGGCATTTACGCGTGCCGCGGCCAACGGAAACGACGTGCCGCTGTAGCGACCCGGAGCGCGCATTACATAAAACCCGAGCGTATTATTCTCATTCAAGGTAACCCAGGCAAGATCCGTCCTATTGCCGAGGTTGCGGGCTGAAAACCGAGCCAGCGTCACGGCATTAACGGCCGGAACCAATCCTCCGTCGATCGTATCGTTGTACTCGCCCGGCGCAAGAATCACGGTACCACTGCTGCCAGTACTCTGATTGGCATTGCTATCCTTGGCTATGTTGGTGCCTTGTCCTGGTGTTGTAAAGCCGTAATTGGGCGGGGCCGTAAACGTTACAAAGTACGGTACGCCCGGCGTAAGCCCAACGAAGATGTAGGTGCCGCTTATTGTTGTCACCGTTGAAGTTACAAGGCCGTTTGGTCCGTGAAGCGTAACATTGACTCCAGCCACGCCAGGTTCGCCAGCATCCTGGACGCCATTGCCATTTTTGTCCAGCCAAACGAACTCCCCAAGGCTGGCACCTGAGGCAAAGCCAAAATCCAGTCCATGATTGTTTGAACCAACGCCTAAAGTGGCAAACTGTATCTGCGCAATCTTACCCGTTTGCGTCGCGTCAGAATCGCGCACATCGTCAAAAGCGCTATTGGAGGTGTCACCACCCGCGTTAGCCTTGGCAAGAACCAGGCCCGCCAACGGCGTTTGGTTTATTTGCAGGCTGAGCGTGTAATCGGTCTGGGGCGCCAGACCAGTAAACACGTACTGGCCGGAAATATTGGTGGTGGTCGTCACCACGCTGCCCGTATCGCTTGTCAACGTAATCACCACACCCGCGATGGGCGGCTCGCCAGCATCCTGAATACCGTTGTTGTTGGTGTCCTGCCAAACACGGTTACCCGCCTCAAGTGGCGCTGTATCGCAAATAACCTCAATGTCACCAATCGCGGCAGCTTTTCCGGCTGACTCTGGTTTTGGCGACCCGTTGTTGCTTTCAACGATAACGTAGCCCCCATCTGCCGCCCCCGTCGAAGTTGATATGCGTCGCACACCCTGCGTAAATGCATATTTAGCCTGCTGATCAGCGGTTGTTGTTATCACTGCAACCGGGTCGTAGGATGCAACCAGCATCTTGTCAGTACCCGGAATGAGCGCAAGGCCACCAGTCGAATTTTCGTTATGCTGAATATTCACAAAATACGTTCCCGGAACCAGACGCATTATGTGAACGTATGAATCCTCAAAATAGAATTCACCCGCACGGCTGGGACCGTCGTCTGCGGAGATGGTCGTCACGAGCGGTAGGCTGGAAAAGCTGCTTGGGTGACCGGATGTGCCTGGAAATTGCTGGCCGGCAGCGCCCGTATCATGACCTGCTGTTATCTGACAGCCAGCACCGCCCTCGGGGACGAATTTTCCTATTCCAACCGCACAAGCCTTGATCACGTCACCTGCGCTGTTTGCAGAATAGACCTGACCATTTCCCCCGGCGATGGCGGGAAAGTCTTCAAGCCCCCCTTGCAGCGAAAACCGATCCGCAAATGCAACAAACATGCTGCCGTCATCCGCAATCTCAATATCCGTCAACATGGGTTGCGGATATCCCACCTCGCTGCTGCTGTTGAAAGTCAAGCTTTCCACCGTCCACGTATTTACCCAGGCATTCCATGTTCCCGTGATGATACTTGGCGGTGTGCTCGGGCTTTGAAAGAATCGTGACGTTACCGGCTCGCGCGGATAATTCATTGGAAGCGTCAACGCCGTGGAAAAGCCTGCACCAATATTGTCCGGACTAAATGAAAGCACGTACGCTGTGACATCAGAGATGCTCAGCGAGGTTTCTCCTGAACAAACACCACCAAGATAGCCAAGTCCGCGATCAAACTTGATGGCCCAGGGCCGAAACTGACCACCGGTACACGTAGGGATGCCAGGCAAACCCAAAATCGGGTATTGATCTATTTTGGAAGCCGGCACCGTACCAGTTAGCGTGGTCGCGAGCGCTCGCGCGTCAACGCTAATCAACGTGCGTTGATTGAGATTGGTCAACCAAATGCGTGTTCCGTCTTCAGAAACACGCATGCCCCCAAACCCAACTTTCCCAACTTTGTCAAAAGCATCCAAGTCGATTGAGGATGAGGTTGGATCATGATAGAGCGCGGTCGACGGCGGGATCGCGTTCGGGGCGAGTTGTGCGCCGCCATCCACGCGATTCACCGATCCAAGATCTATGGTGCCACCGCTAACAGTCGCGATGCCATTTAAACTTGTCCCACCGAGAACAGAGTCGGAGAAGGGTTTGGAGGAATCAACCACGTAGATTCCTCCGTATCCAAGCGGACCAATTCCGATGTGACGATGAACGACGCTCGAAAAAAGCGAGAGGTTCTTTGGGGCGTAAAACGTCGCACCCCAAACACTACCGACGTTTTTGATCGGAGCCACCGCAACAGGCGGGGTATGGGGAGAAAATGTGGAAACCCCCGTGTTTTCATCAAACGACGTTTGCACATCCGGCGAAAAGAACGGGTCGATCGAATATATTCCAGTGTGATTGTTGTCGACGGCCAATCCGCTTTCAGCTGCATACGTTAGCAGTCGGGCAGTCCCTGCCGGACAATATGACGATGGATAGTACAGTCCAAAATTCAAGTTTTGCACGGCACTTGAGACAAACCGCACGGTACTGTTGTCCAAGTTCAGACCGGACGGTGAAGGCTTGAAATACCTCATATTTTGGGGAATGTCCAGTTCAATCCGGAGAGGACCTGCGCCACTCGTAGAGAGTTGGTAGGCACCCGAAGTTTGTGATTGCACGGACGCGATCAGAGTGTTATTCGCGTCGTAGGCATTGATTAAAACACCGGCAATGCCTTGTTCTCCCGCGGAAAGTATCCCATCGGCGTTCAGGTCGTTAAACACCGTTCCCGAAATTACCGTTTCAGGCGCATTTGGGACGGCTATCGCTACGTTCAGTCGCACAGGCAACCCCAGCCAGGAAAGCAGTAAGCAGACTGCAAAGAATACCCGCCGAGCGCGTCCATTGATACGGATATTGAGATGTAATGTGGTTTGGCCCTGTTTCATATGTAAGTCTTTTTGCGCCGGTGAATAGCGTCGGTTCAGGCGATATTCACCGGCATGGCGCCTGGCGTGCAACTATTGAGTCACCAACGGCAGGAAAATTCTTGCCAAATCACGTGGGGATGAAGGATCCGTTGACACCTTATAAGCGCCGTATGTGGCCAATATGCTGCCATTTGCCACGCGCTCAATCCAATAGTAATAGGTTGTGTTTGGCTTGACAGAATTATCCGACCACTGCAACTGATTTGCACCAGTAGCAGTGACAGACCAACCGGCGTCTCCATCCAAAATCGTTGCCGTCGCACGATTGTTTACTTCTGATCGCGCCAAGCGATATTCTGGTGCCGCCAGTGTGACATCACCGGCCAGCGTGACGCTAATCACGTTGGCGGCGGAAAGCACGGCCCTCCCTTTCGGATAAACCAGGACATAGCCGCCGAGGTCTGACTGTATGTTATTTCCCGTCAATGTGTTTAAGGTGGAAGCCTGCGTTGCAAAAATCGCAGCGGGTGTCACTACGAATGCGCCATCGCAATCCGCATCATCCTCATCGTCGACTCCCGGTCGCAGCTTGGCATTGCCTGTGACCGTATGCGGAACCAGGAAATCGTTCGTCGGAATATTGTCAAAGGTCGAATCACGATCTCCCATCACGTTGCCGGCCGTATCTTTGGCTGCTTGAACTTCGGCACAATTTTTTAGCGTACCGGGCGTGGTCCCAGGACCAATACGGAAGGATGTATAGAAATCCACAAATGCGCCCGGGAGGAGCGTACTTGTTAGGACGGTTCCAGCCGTTCCTCCACCATTTGTGATCCACGTGCTGCTTTCCAAGCTCAGACCAACGGGTGTGTAGTCGACAAGGCGTATGTTGGTGGCGCTCACAACGCCCTGATTAAACACAAAGAACCGATAGGACACCACGTCACCGACTGTGTGGGTGATCGGCAAACGATCGTCGCGAACCACTTGGAGGGCAAGGTCAAACCCAATCAGACCCTGATCCCACTGCAACTGGATGTTGCCAAACGTCACGGTGAATGGGTTGGTCGTGCCGGTCAACCGATCACCGTCGCTATCCAAAAAGTCCGTGATCACGTTGCTTCCACCCACGTTTGCAAGCGTGGTCGTAAAGCCGTTCGGATATGTTGACGGCACAAACTGGATTTGATAGGTTCCGGGTACGACATCCGTAAACAGATAGAAGCCGTTTACATCCGTTGTGCGCGTGGCAACCTGCGTACCGGTTGAATCCAACAATCGCACCAACACGTTTGCCACGCCCGGCTCGATCAAGTCTTGCAAACCATCGCCGTTGTAATCGTTCCAGACGCGGTCACCAACGGTTGCCTTGGGGGGGATTGAAGTAGCCGTCGGCGTTCCCGTGTTGGTCGCCGTCGGCGTCGGCGTGGCGGTGTTCGTTGGTATGCTGGTCGGAGTGGCGGTAGGCGTGCTGGTTGCCGTAGCGGTAGGCGTGCTTGTGACAGTGGGTGTCGGCGTGGGCAGCAGCACCAGGCCGGCGTCCCACGTGTAATCGCTGCCAGTCAAGTTGATCTGTGTGGTCGCGCCGTTAAGGCCCGCATCGCTGTTCACCGCCGGCAGCACGAACGGATTTTGCTGAGTGAACGTGTATCCGGTCGGAGCGCTAAAGCTGACCACGTAGGTGCCTGCCAACAGATTTGTAAAAGTGTAGAACCCGCCATTGGTCGTTTGAGTGGACGTGAGCACGTTGCCCAGGTTATCCAACAACGTAACCGTTACGCCGTTTAGCCCGGTGTTGGTCTCGTTTTGAATGCCATCCGCATTCGTGTCAAGCCAAACGTAATTACCCAACTCATAGCGCGGTAAGGGTGTGGTGGTCGCGGTGCTGGTTGCCGTGTTCGTCGGCGTGAGGGTCGGTGTGTTGGTGGCGGTCGCCGTCGGGGTGTTCGTCGGCGTATTTGTCGCGGTGGGCGTTGGGGTGGGCAGCAAGACCAATCCCGCATCCCAGGTGTAATCCGTGGCCGTCAGGTTGATCACGGTCGTGGCGCCATTGAGTCCAGCGTCACTGTTTGCGCCTGCCACCACAAACGGGTTTTGCACCGTGAACGTGTAGCCGGTTGGCGGGGTGAAGCTGACCACGTAGCTGCCAGCCACCAGATTTGTAAACGTGTAGAACCCGCCATTTGCCGTCTGAGTACTGGTGATCACCTTACCCGTGTTATCGAGCAACGTCACGGTCACACCGTTTACACCGGTGTTGGTCTCATTCTGTATGCCATCGCCGTTTACATCCAGCCAAACATAGTTGCCAAGCTCGTAGCGAGGCAGCGGTGTGGCCGTTGGTGTATTGGTCGGTGTGCTGGATACAGTCGGTGTATTCATAGGCGTGGGCGTGGGCAACAGCACCAGACCGGCGTCCCACGCGTAATCCGTCGCCGTCAGGTTGATCACCGACGTGGCTCCGTTTAGCCCGGCATCACTGTTCACATCCGCCAATACAAATGGATTCTGTTGCGTAAATGTGTAACCAGCCGGCGCGGTAAAGCTCACCACATACGTGCCTGCGAGCAGATTTGTAAACGTGTAATAGCCACCATTGGCGGTTTGCGTGTTGGAAAGAACGTTCCCGGCATTGTCGAGCAAAGCCACGGCCACGCCGTTCACGCCGGTGCCGGTTTCATTCTGGATGCCATCCGCATTGGTATCCACCCAAACATAATTACCCAGCGCATAGCGTGGCACGGGCGTATTCGTCGGTGTGGATGTGGCTGTCGCGGTATTCGTCGGTGTCGCGCTTGGTTTATCTGTCGCCGTAGTCGTTGGCGTGTTGGTGACCGTCGGCGTGTTCGTTGGCGTGTTCGTGACCGTTGGCGTGTTGGTCGACGTCGGTGTATTGGTCGCCGTGCTCGTCTTGGTGGGTGTGCTCGTTGGTGTTGTCGTAACCGTTGGCGTATTCGTCGCCGTATTGGTCGCGGTGGGGGTGCTGGTTGGCGTGTTCGTCGCTGTCGGCGTTGGCGTAGCGGTCGCCGGCACGAAGATTCCCGCGTCAATCGTCAGGTTCTGATCACCCGCATTCAGCACTATTGGTCCGGTGCCGCCGGTGGCCGGGTTTGGATTGCTGTCTGCCGTAATGTCTGCAGTCCCGTTTTGTGGCGAGAATACATAGCCATTCGGCAATGTAAATGACACGGAGTAGGTTCCACTGATCAAATTACTAAAGGTGTAAATGCCATTGGCATCGGTCACCGTGCTGGTCAACACGGTGCCGGCGCCATCCAGAAGCTTAACCACGTTGTTTGCCACGCCGGACTCACCCGCGTTTTGCACACCGTTGAAGTTGGTGTCGTACCAGACGCGATCACCCAGGCTGGCCGGCCGCCAGAAGCCAAAGTCAAGGGTCAGATTCGTATCTCCGGGCACGATTGTCGAAGAGGGCTCGGTGCCGGGCGCAAGATAAATGGGGTTGCTGGTTGCGGTGCTGCCGGTTCCCACTCCATTGTCATCACCATCGATGTTGTCATTTGGCGTGGTGCTATCCGGACCACTGCTGTGGTACCCGGCATCCGGGGCGGTCACGCGCACCGAGTAGGTCCCGCTTATCAAGTTGGTGAAGGTGTAAAAGCCACCCGCATCCGTTGTGGTCGTTTGAACTGGCGTATTGTTGACATCAAGCAAACCGACGCTGGCGTTTGCAATGCCCACTTCACCCGCATCTATTTTGCCGTTATTATTGGCATCGCTCCATACTTGGTTGCCCAGGCGCAGCGGAACCCAAATGCCAAAGTCCACGGTAAGGTTATCGTTGGCATCGGCGGTGGCGGGCGAGTTGGCGGGGTTTTCACCCAGCGGCTCAGTGCCGGGCTGAAGGGTAACGTTACCGCTTGCTACAACGCCACCGTCGGCACCCACGCCGTTGTCATCACCGTCCGTATCGTTGTTTGGATTGGCCGTGGTGGCTATGTCGCTGCTGCTGATGTAGCCGGCCGGCAGCGTAACGCTAACGCGATATGTGCCGCTGATCAGATTTGCAAACAGATACAAACCATTTGAATCAGTCGTGGTTGTACTGATCACGGTACCTGTTGATGCATCAAGCAGAGTTACCGCTACTCCGGAGACGCCAGGCTCGGTCGCACCGTCACGTGTGCCATTGTTGTTGTAGTCATAAAAGACTTGGTTGCCCAAGGCCAGTGGTCGCCACAAACCGGCGTCCACCGTATCGTTAAATTCGCCCGGGACAAGAACGACGGTTTGTGAGCGCCCGGTAGATGGAATGGCATCGCTGTCCAACGTGTCATTTCCGACATTGGCCAGGGTAAACGTGTATGCGCCGGTTGGATTGAACTGAACCGAGTAAGGCTGCCCGGGTGTAAGGCCGGTAAATACATAGAAACCCGTAACGCTGGTCGTTGTCGTCAAGACTGGCTGGTTCGTGGTTGCGTTAAATAGCACAATCTGGACACCCGCAACGCCGGGCTCGTTTGCATTTTGAATGCCGTCGTGATTAAAGTCCTCCCAGACGAAATTGCCAAGCGATGCCGGAATGGTCGTAGCCGTAGGAGTCGGCGTCGGAGTACTTGTGAAAGTTGGGGTGTTCGTCGCCGTATTTGTGGCGGTGCTGGTCGGCGTATTTGTGGGCGTGTTCGTTGGCGTCTTGGTGACCGTCGGCGTGCTGGTCGATGTATTCGTCTGCGTATTGGTGACTGTGGGTATGCTGGTCGACGTGTTCGTCGGTGTATTCGTCACGGTCGGTGTGTTCGTGAACGTGGGTGTATTGGTAGACGTATTTGTCGGCGTGTGTGTCACCGTCGGTGTGTTCGTGACCGTAGGCGTATTCGCCGGCGTGTTCGTCACCGTCGGAGTATTGGTGACCGTTGGAGTTGCCGTCGGCGTCCTGGTTATTGTTGCTGTTGGAGTTTGCGTCGGTGTGTTGGTGGCGGTCTTGGTTGGCGAACTAGTAGCCGTGCTGGTTGGCGTACTTGTTTTGGTCGCCGTCGGTGTTGGTGTGGGGGGAACATAAATTCCGGCATCCCAGCTCAAATCCACTTGTTGGACGGCGAGCGTGGTTGTCACCGTCTGGCCCGTGACTGGATCGGCATCGCTGTCCAAGGACGTGCTGCCCACGTTTCGCAATGTAAAGGCATAGCCCGTGGGTAATCCAAAGCTCAAGGAATAGTAGGCATTCACCCGCAGGCTGTCAAATAAGTAGTATCCAGTTGCGTTGGTCTGGGTGGTGCTGTAGGGCGCGCCATTTTTGAACAGGGTAACTGTGACCCCGGCGACTCCGGTCTCGCCCACTTCCTGAATGCCATTGTGGTTCGCATCCAGCCAGACGTAGTCGCCAATGCTGGCAAGCTTGTATACGCCGGCGTCAACGGTATTGTTATACGTGGCCGGGAGCACCACATAGTTACCGGTCTGACCGATACGATCATTTGTGGTGCTGATGATCGCATCGCTGTCGATCGCATCGTTCGTACCGACATTTGCATCCGTAAATGCGGTGTCATTTGACGGCCACGGCTGGGTAAAGCGTACGTAATACGTGCCGCTGATCAAATTGGTGAAGGTGTAATAACCGCCACTCGCCGTGGTGGTGCTGCCCACTTGTTGACTTGTGTTTGCATCAAAGAGCTGGACAGGCACGCCATCTAAACCAAAGTCGCCGGCGTCTTGGACACCGTTGGCCTGGCTGTCATAAAAGAAATAGTCGCCCAAAGCCGCCGGACGCCAAAAACCTGCGTCCCAAGTCAAGTCGCTTTGCCCGGCGACCAACGTCGTCGTCACGGTGCGTCCAGTAATCGGGTTGGCATCGCTGTCGATAGCGTTGTCTGCGCCCTGGTCCTGCTTCGTGGATGTGTATCCAAGCGGTTTGGAGAAGCCCACGCTATACACACTAGGTGCCAGGTTGCTGAATAGGTAGAGACCATTCGCATTCGTTGTGGTCGTGGAAACAATGGCGCCCGCACCGTTATAAAGCGTAACGGAAACACCCGCAATACCGGGCTCCCCGGCGTCTTGAATCCCATTGTTGTTGTAGTCCTCCCAAACGCGATCACCCAATTGTGCGGGCACCGTGGTTGCGGTTGGAGTTGGCACCGGGGTGTTGGTTTTGGTTGGGATGCTGGTCGGGGTGCTCGTAGACGTGTTGGTAACGGTCGGCGTATGCGTGGCGGTGTTGGTCGCCGTCGGGGTTGAAGTTTTAACCGGTGTGTTTGTCGCCGTGGCCGTGCTCGTCGGTGTATTGGTTGGAGTACTTGTCGATGTGTTCGTAGCAGTCGGAGTCCTGGTCGGTGTGGACGTGCTCACCGGCGTATTCGTAGGTGTGGGCGCGGTGCATCCCGCACCATAACCTTGCAGCACATTGCCCGGGACAATTGCAGGAGCAGAATACGGCGACACGCTATCCCACGCCACGGCCAGGTTGTCACCGCCGCTGCCTTCAGCCTGCAACGCCTCAAAATAGTATTGGTGGCCGGCAACCAACGGGATCACCACCGACTTTTGATTCGACTCCGTAGTCCAGGTTCTCGCCGCCGTCCATCCGTTCACATAGGCCACCCGGGCCTTGTTTGCCGGGCTGGCACTGGTACTCAGCCAGAATTCACCCTGATCATCACTTGCAATCCAAAACACATACGATGCAGTCATGGTCGGCACGATATAACCGCGAATTCTGGTTCCATAAAGATCGCGCCAATCGGTGCGCCCTTCAATCGAACTTACAGGATAGCTACCGGTGGCCGGGCCAGCCGCAATTTTTGCCGTGAGTGTGGACAAGGCACTCGTGGTTCCATCCCAATATTCCGCGGCAATGCCAGAACTTAGCAAGGTGCCGCCCGAGTGGGTGGCATTTAGCAGACGAAACCCAATATAACTGTTGCCCTCCACGCTATTCAGCGCCTGACTGCAGTCTGCGTTCATCACGGCCTTCACAAATTCAGTCGGATGATCAGGTCCTTGCACCGAAATAACAATTCGTGGCGTTCCAGCCGGTATTCCGCTGACAACGAATTGCGTCCCAACATACATGATCGGGTTTGGCGCCGCCCCATAGGCATATCCGTCCGCGTCATTGGTATACAACAGTTGACCCGCCGGGCTGGTCATGCCCTGGTAATCGCTTGCAGCCGCAACACGCACGCGGATGACCTCGGATGGAGGATTTATGACATTGTCCGATCGGTAGTCGACGTTCAACGTCATGCTGCTATAGGAACCCTGACAAACAAATGAACACGTGGAGGAAAATGGTGTTGGCGTTGCAGTGGGAGTCGGAACAGAAGCGACGATCGAAAATGACACGCTGCGCTGGTCACATTGCGTTCCCAATCCATTCTGATCGGCAAAGTCATAGGCGGTCACCGAGTGGACACCCAGACCAGCGTTCCAATATACACCGGTTCCCGGGTAATCGTAAGGGGAGGTGTTTTCAATATGCCCGCTGTTGAGATCAGCCACTCCATCATTGGTAACCACCCACGTCATGCTCGTGCCCCCAACCTGAGACGCGGGCACAAGCGCTTGGATCCACCAGTTTGCCGGAAAGCTGGATTGCGGGATAACAGCATTGCTCTGCAACGGATCGTATCCGGGAATTGGCAGACCAGTCGCCGCGTCCATCAAACGGAAGTTTTGGATGTATTGACCGCTGCAGGTCCAGGCTGCCGCAATATCGGGCGTACCAACCACACGCGCCAATGCCTCCGGTCGCAATGTGACAGTGGTGGCAACACCAAGCGCTGCCAAAACCTGTGCCAACGCAATCACGACGCGACCCGCCTTGATCGTAAATCGTGTTGCGGTCTTTTCAATTAGCGCTTTAGTTTGTGTGTTCATTATCGTCAGTGCATTTCTGAAGACATTGACGATTGTTGATCGGCATTTGTTCTCCGATCTATAAGACTACATTTAATTTTTGAAACTATCAATGTCATCAAGATGGTCATATGTTCATGCCATTGATGTATCGTGCGTCTGAAGCGCCATCTACGCCCACCACACTATTGCCACGCGTACTTGTAGTCCTCCGGAATGACGCAGTTGAATGGCATGTACCGACGCAATACAGTTGATACGAGTCGTTTGGCCCAGGTCCGCTAGAAAATCGAGACCTCCGAGATATTGAGAACCACACGGTGCACTTGGTAGTAAAATAAGTTGACAGCGGTGAGCGAGACACGCGCTTTGCAACAGCGGCTTAGAGAGCGGGAAACCTTGGTGAAATTCCCGTGCCAATGAAGCAGATGTGCACCACTCGTGAGCGCACGATGTAAACGCAGGTGGTTGTGCTGCAAAAATTGTGACGGGGATCGCCCGTAATAGCGATGTGAAAGAACAAAGTTGGGTGGAACCGCGAGTGCAGCCTCTGGCCCCTCGCCCCAATCGATAGGGGCGGGGGGTTTTTCATTTTCAGCAGAAAACAGGAGGTGCGGGACATGCAAGCAAGTGATCGAACGCCAGTTATCGAACGCATTCGTGCGTTCCCCCGGGCATTGCGGAGCGATGTTGGCGGGTTGTCTTCAACTAATTTGACCACCCACTTCCTGCCACGTGAATGGAGCGTTGCGCAACACGTACATCACCTGGCCGCGAGAATTTTGCGGTAGCCAATACCGTCACTTGTTCGTTCACAGCCACCGCAGGTGGCCCAAGACCGAACACAACCGTCAAGGAGATGAAATGGACGCACACAATCAATTGATTGATTTTCTAAATCAGAATAACGCGCACTACCGGCTGTTGGATCATGCGCCGGAAGGCCGCACGGAAGAGGTTAGCAAACTACGGGGCAACCAACTGAGCCAGGCCGCCAAATGCATGGTTATCATGGTCAAGCTCGGTAAAAGGGAGAAGCGCTTTGTGCTGGCCGTGGTACCGGGTGATTCACGCTTGGATATGAACGCGGTCAAGACGCTGTTCAAAGGTGAATATGCCAGCTTTGCGCCAACGGATGTTGCCGAGCGCATGACCGGCTGTATCGCCGGAACGATCCTGCCCATATCGTTTAACCCGGACTTGCCACTCGTTTGCGACCCGGCTTTGCTTGCGCACGATGAAATAGTGTTTAACGCCGCGCGGCTGGATCAGAGTCTATTCCTGGCGGCCAAAGACTATCTGGAGGTTGCCAAACCCCAACTCGAAAACATTGCACTGAGTCCGGGTGCGGTCACAGCAACAGCTATAGCCGCCAAGCAAGCCGTCGACGAACAGGCGCCAACACCCGCCCATTCAGTGCCAGAGGCACAAATTGCATATGGCAAGGGCAAGCACATGCCGGCGCAGCTCTACAAAATCAGACACTCTTTGGCACACATCATGGCGGAGGCCGTGCTGGAGCTTGTCCCGGAGGCGAAGCCCACCATCGGCCCGCCGGTTGAAAATGGCTTTTACTACGACTTCGCCGTGCCAAAGCCGTTCACGCCCGAAGATCTGGAAAAAATCGAGGCTCGGATGAAGGAAATTATTAGTGCAGGCGTCATGTTTGAGCGGCGCGAGGTTTCCGCGGCCGAGGCGCGCGCGCTATTTGCCGGTAACGAGTTCAAGCTTGAGCTGATCGATGGTTTGGACAAGGGTGCGGATGAGTATGGCGAAAAGACCGCAGATGTTGACGCCAAGTCGGCGGGCGCCGTTCCAATTTCACTTTACACACAAAACGGATTCATCGATCTGTGCCGCGGGCCCCACGTGGCAAACACGCGAGAGATCAATCCGGGTGCGTTTAAGGTAAACCAGAGCAGCGGCGCGTATTGGCGGGGTGACGAGCACAAACCCATGCTTCAGCGCATTTATGGTCTGGCGTTTGAGAAACCCGGGGAATTGCAGCACCACCTGGACATGATCGAGGAAGCCAAAAAGCGGGATCACCGCAAGCTAGGTCAGGAATTGGAAATCTTCATCTTTGATGATGAAGTCGGCCCGGGTCTGCCGCTTTGGCAGCCAAATGGCGCGGCGATGATTGAGGCCCTGGAAGCACTTGCCAAAAAGGTTGAATATGAGCACGGCTATGAGCGGGTGAAGACACCCCACCTGACAAAGGAGACCCTGTTCCTTCGCAGTGGCCACCTGCCGTATTACTCCGACAGCATGTATCCGCCCATGGAGCTCGAGGACGGCATCAAGTACTACATGAAGCCGATGAATTGCCCATTTCATCACAAGCTGTATGCCGCAAAGCCGCGCAGCTACCGGGATTTGCCCGTGCGTTTTGCCGAATACGGCACCTGCTATCGCTATGAGCAAAGCGGTGAATTGATCGGTTTGCTACGGGTGCGCAGCATGCAAATGAATGACGCCCACATCTATTGCAGCCCGGATCAGTTCGAGGCGGAGTTTATGGACGTAATCGGTCTGTATCTCAAATACTTCAAAATTTTTGGCATAGACCGTTACATGATGCGACTAAGCCTGCATGACAAGGCCGGTCTTGGCAAGAAATACCTGGACAACGCGCCGATGTGGCTGCACACCGAGGAGATGGTCCGCCGTGCCATGATCAATGGCAAGGTGCCATTCGTCGAAGTTGCGAATGAGGCGGCATTCTATGGACCAAAGATTGATGTGCAGATTTACAGCATCATAGGGCGGGAATTTACGCTTGCGACCAATCAGGTGGACTTTGGCGTGCCTGCGCGCTTTGATTTGAAATATGTGGACAAGGATGGCAAGGACCAAACACCCTTGTGCATCCATCGCGCGCCGCTGGGCACCCACGAACGCTTTATCGGCTTCCTAATCGAGCACTATGGTGGAGCGTTCCCGCTGTGGTTGGCGCCCGTTCAGGCCACGATGATACCCATTGCCGATCGGCACATTGACTATTCGCGTCAGGTGGTCAAACGTCTGCAAGCCGAGGGAATCCGTGCACAGTTGGACGACAGCAACGAGCGCATGCAAAACAAAATTCGCAAGGCCCAGGCAATGAAGACCCCCTATATGTTGGTGGTCGGGGACAAGGAACAGACCGAAGATAGCGTGGCCGTGCGCCTGCGCACTGGCGAAAATCTGAATGCAATGCCCGTCGCTGCGTTTGTTGCGCGCGCCAAACACATCATCGGGGATTACGGAACGGAGTTGTAACGCGCAATCAGGGGGAGGCTGGCACTGCTGCCTCCCCCTGATTGACCACAACCGGCTACACCACGCGGCGGCGAAATTCGTTCGTGCGTGTGTCGATCTCAATTTTGTCGCCAATCTCGACAATGGCCGGCACATCCAACTCATAGTTGGTGTTCTTCAGACGGGCCTTCTTCATCACTTTGCCCACGGTGTCGCCACGGGCGGACCGCTCGGTGAACCCCACTTCACGCTCGATGATGTTGGGCATTTCAATGGACAGCGCTTTTCCCTCGTGCACCACCACTTCGCACGCCATGCCATCTTCCAGATAATTCATCGACTCGCCCATGTTGTCCGGGCTCACTTCAATCTGGTTGTATTCTTCGTCCATGAATACATACATCGGGTCCGCAAAGTAGCTGTATGTGCATGGTTTGCGGTCAAGCAGAATATCTTCGAACTTGTCATCCGCCTTGTACACTTCTTCCTTTACCCGGCCACCCTGCAGCGTTCGATACTTAAGCTTGACCACCGACGAATTGCGGCCAGACTTGCTAAATTCGCCCCGCATTACGACCATCAGCTCTTTTTCGAGCATAAAGACGTTGCCGGCGCGTAGTTCCATTGCGGTTTTCATAGGTGCCAAGCATAATGGATTTTCAGATCGTAGGTCAAAACTGGTGTCGATTTACCCAAAATCCCGTATGTTTGGGTCACCTGGCGTCACTATTTGTTCACGGACAGCCAATGGATCTCCTCCATCAAACGTGTTGCCAAATCGGGCTCCGCGGCATATTCCGCGCTTCGACGCCATGCATGGTCGCGCCACGCCGGCCAAAGATGCATCAGCGTTGTCCATGAATCGCCAAGGGATTGTGCCCCCGGCAGGTTATTCCACGCCAGGTGGATGTGAGTAATGGCCACACGCAATTCAGGCGGCGCCTCTTGCAAATAGTTATCCAGCCACGCTTGAAGTTTTACCGCGTGAGCCAATTCGCCTTGTGGATAAATGTTCCACACAAACGGACGACCCGACCACAACGCACGCGCAAATGAGTCCTCACCACGCACAAATGCGAGGTCACTCCGCCAAATAAGCCGGTCAAACTCGGGCTGACCAACGAATGGCTCGTGATGAATACGAACGCCCGGTGAGAGGGTGGTTTGCGGAAGCGCCCGCTGGCTGTAGGTTCCGCAGACGTGAAGGTCAATTCGACCCGGGTTGGCCCCTTGCAGCGCATCGACCAGCTCGGCGTGCGGTGCATGTGCGTATCCAAACACCAGAACGTGACCTGGTAATGCCGCAGATTCCTGCCGGCTCACGATTGCGTCGCGTTCAGCCAACAAGCCTCGTTCACGAATCAATCCGCCACTATTCGCCGCAACGCCGGGGATAAAAAACCAGCGTCGTGCACCGAGGGCAGAAATATAGCCCGATCGCAAATGATAGTCCGCAGCCCACGGCTCCGCGGAAAAATATTCGAGGTTGATCCAGACCGGTTTCAGTGATCTGCCGGCAAGTTGTTGTTGAACCGCCTCCGGTATCTCGCAGGCAAACCCCTCAATCAAGACATCACCGGTGCAATCCCGGTTTGCAAGGGCCTGGTCCCAGGCATGCAGCCAAACACCTTCTTGGGAAGTCACATGTTCACCCACCCAAGCCGGATGTGTACCCAGCAATTGGCGCGCTACAGACCAGTCATTTACCCAAAGATGCACATCCAGCCCGTGCTCATGCACCAGTTGGCGCGCCAATCTCCAACATACGCCAACATCGCCGAAGTTATCGATGACGTGACAATAGATGTGGACAACCCGCGGGCTAAGTGTACTTTTCAACCAGGTTCTTCTCGCTCTGCAACCCGCGCCACTCATCGACGCCGGCCGGGTCGTCATAAATCAGCGCATACGGGCCGTCAAATTTTGCGGCCTGGGTAATGGCCAGACACCGCTCAAAGTCCTCCCGCTCAATGACATATGGGCTGACGAACCGGGGTTTGGCATGGCAGCTTTCAGCGAATGGTGCGATCGCCGCCAGGTCTTCATATTTGGTCGGGCCGCTCCAATTGCCAAAATCGATCTTCAACCCCAGCTGCCCGTCCATGTGTTCAAGCAGCCACAGCACGTGCTCCGGGCGGGATGCGGTGGGGAACCAGTTCTCAATAACCAGCTTTACGCCGTGCGCCCTTGCGACAGCATCCAAAGTCTTCAAAGCCGCCAGGCTAGTCTGCAATGCCTCTGCACTTGGCGCGCTCTTACCGGCAACCACCCGAACGTCCCGTGCGCCAAGCGCAGCCGCCACCGGGATCCATCGGGCGATCCAGTCACGGTCGTGCGCAGCATGATCCGGGTGATTTATGTCGCCGCCATCCACCAATAACGACCATAATGTCACGCCCGCCGCTTGGAGGGCGACGCGTAACTCGGCGAGGTAGCCCGTCTCACCATTCAGCAAGTGAAAATGGCACAGGTCAAGTGACGTGAGCCCAACACCGCTTATCCGCTTAGGCAATTCAAGCAGGGAGAAATCCGCCGTTTTGGTTGGCGGGGACCCAAGTGCACCTGTGCGCTCGGGACCATAGATTGCGGGCTGACCAAGGGATCGGTGCAAGCTCCAGGACGATACAGCAAGGTGTGGCATGTCATCATTTTAGCGGCGGGTATGATTCCTGTTTATTAGCATGCCGATAACCCCACGCGAACAGTTTCTTGCGGGCATGCGAGCCCAGGTCCCAAATTTCGCGGGATCATTCCCCTTTGGCGTGGCCGCCGGCGCCTTTACGGTGACCGTGGTCAATAATTTCTGGTTGAGCACCGGGATGCAAGCGCTTATGTTTGCGGGTCGCGCCCAAATGGTGGCGATGCAACTGGAAAAAGAGCATGCACCCCTGATGTTTATGTTGCTCGCTTGTCTGGTCATCAATCTGCGCTGCCTGATGTATGGTACCGCCATTGCGCAGCACTTCCGCCATCTTTCGTGGCCTTGGAAAATTGGGCTGTCGTTTATGCTGGCTGACTTTACCTACGCCGTGTCCATCAAGCCATTGGGTGACATGGCAGGCACACCTGATGCTCCAACCAGACACTTCTTCTACCTTGGCGCCGGAGTCTTCAACATTGCGATGTGGTCAGGTGACGGCATAATCGGCGCACTGCTTGGCAACGTCATTCCACCTTCCTGGAACCTGGATTTTGTGCCCACTGTGTCGTTTATCTTTGCCCTCAGCACTGCGCTGCGCGAACAGGACGATTGGGCCGCCGCTGTTGCAGCAGGCGTCGTCAGTGTCGCCCTGGTCGGTCTGCCCTGGCAGGCGGGTTTGTTTATTGGCGCCGCGGTGGGATTGGTGGTGGGGATGGTTACAAAGCCGAGGGTTCGCGAGTATGCAGTTAAACGGCCAGCGTCAAGATCGGCCGACAACAAGGAAATAACGTCATGAGCGACCTACAGCGTCTTTGGCTCACGGCCCTTGCCCTGGCAGGGGTGGCCTATTTCACCCGCTTTAGCATGGTGGCACTGCTCGGCAAGGTGACCCTCCCAGTATGGTCGCAGCGCATGTTTAAGCTGACCGTACCCGCGGTATTCATGGCCATCGTGTTACCGGGAGTTATCACCCTGAATCAAGGCATTGCATTAAACCCCGTCGACAACCATAGAATTGCCGCCGCGCTGGTCGCAGCAGTTCTGGCCTGGCGCACCCGAAATATGCTTGTCACCATGGTGGTGAGCATGGGTGTTCTATGGGCGCTTGGTTGGCTGGTTGGATAACCCGCACATACAACCTGCGACAGCACGTAATCCACAATCAGCCAAGCAGCGCGGCAAATTCCGCCAGCACCATCGCGGTTGCGCCCCAAACTTTGTGCCCGCCGAGCAGGTAATACGGCACGGGCTGCTCCGCGCCATTCTGGCTCACCAGAGCCCGCCTTTCCACGCCGACGTTTGTTGGGTCCAGCAACACCCTGATTGGCGCCTCAATGAGCGCCGCCACCTCGTTTGGGTTCGCCTGAAAGACTGGTTGCACGGGAGCAAACGCCACGGTTGGGTGAATAATAAAGTTGCTGGGTGGTACCCACAATTCGGTGAGCGCACCCAAAATTTCGACCTCATCAAGCGCAATACCCAATTCTTCACGCGCCTCGCGCAAGGCTGTGACCGTAACATTCTCGTCAGTGTCTTCATATCCGCCGCCGGGAAACGAAACCTGACCCTTATGTTTGTTTAGGTGATCCGTTCGTTTGGTCAGCACAAAGCAAACCGTGTCGCGTACGGGATACAACAACACGAGCACCCCCGCATCACGTGGTTTGGCGCTGTTTCCCGGGGCCGCCGCCGGGCGCTGGGGAGGCGCCATTCGTAACTGCGCCTCCAAACCCGGCAATGGTTGGCTCAGCCGGGTGCGAAGTTGGTTAATGTCCGTGGTCCACGCATACATCAAGGACATTATCCCGGCACCTGCCAGCGTGGAACCGTGAACGCGCTATCCGCGCAACTCGCGTTTTAGTATTTTGCCGGTAGCGGTCATGGGCAACTTATCGCGGAACTCGATCACGCGCGGATATTTGTATGCGGCCATGTTGTCGCGGCACCACTGGATCAGTTCCTTCTCGGTGATCGTTGCGCCCGGCTTGGGGATGACATAGGCCTTTACTTCCTCACCATGTTCAACATGGGGAACCCCGACCACCGCCACAAGGCTGACCGCAGGGTGAGTGGCCATGACCTCTTCAATCTCGCGTGGATACACGTTAAAGCCGCCGCGTATCACCATATCCTTTTTGCGATCCAGGATATAGAAGTAACCATCCGCGTCCATCTTGCCCAAATCTCCGCTGTGGAACCAACCGTTCTTCATCGCGGTTGCCGTGGCCTCGGGCTTTTTGTAATAGCCCTTCATGACGTTGTGCCCGCGAATGATGATTTCGCCCAGTTGCTCGGGCATCAGCTCCACGTCGTTGTCATCAACCACTTTCATGTCCACCCCCTGGATTGGCCGGCCCACGCTGCCCGCCTTGCGTGGAAAGTCCAGCTGATTAAAGCTGGCCACGGGTGCGGTTTCGCTCAGGCCATAGCCCTCCAGAATGGTCACCTGGGGCATGGCGCGATCCAGCTCGCTCAGGATTTCCACCGGCATTGCGGAGCCTCCGCTGGAGCACAAACGCAGGTTGGTAAGCGAAGCCAGGTTGTAATCGGTCTGCTTGGCATAGTTCAACAGCCCCCAAAACATGGTTGGTACGCCGCTAAACACCGAAATCTTTTCTTTCTCAAGCAGCTCAACCACCACCTTGGGGTCAAAGCGGGACACCAAAACGCAGCACCCGCCCAGATATAGCATTGCGTTGAGCTGGCAGGTCTGCCCAAAGCTGTGGAACAGCGGTAGCATGATCAGGCACCTGGGATCGGCCAGCCCGCTCAGCCCATGCAAATCACGCGAAATCATCGCGTTCATCAGCATGTTGATATGGGTCAGTTCGGCCCCCTTGGGTTGCCCGGTGGTTCCGCTGGTATACAAAATCACCGCCGTGTCATCCGCGCTGCGCTGCACACTGTCGCACACTGTGGATTGGCCGGCAATCAACGTGCCAATAGTTTCAACACCCGGGATCGGGCTGGGCGCATTTGGCGTCGCGGTCATGATGAAGAAATGCGGGCAACCCGGCGTGTCCTTCACCGCGTCATGTGCCATCTGCCCCATCGGAAGCTCCGGCGTTCCTTCAAATGCAAAATATGCCAAGGCGTCGCTGTCGCTCAAGTGATAGGCGATTTCGCGGGGCTTAAGCAACACATTCAGCGGTACCACCACTGCGCCGGTCTTGAGAATCCCGTAATAGACAACCGGGAAATAGGGCACGTTGGGACAGCTTAACGCGACCTTGTCACCCGGCTTAATTCCGCGCGCCATCAACGCATTGGCCACCTGGCAGGCCATGTCGTTCAATTGCTTAAACGTCAACCGCATGCCCCCAAACACAATGGCCTCGCGGTCGGATCGGAATTTTGCATGGGTTTCAATAATGCTGGACAAGTTCATCATCTGTCATTTCTCCTGGTGCTTCCACATGGAATTTTGCAAACGTTTGGCCCCGCGCCGTGCGTTTCGTTGTAGTTTATATCCATAGGTGAAAAAATGGTGCACAATGTGTGGATAGAGATGTCAGAAAATAAAACGCTTCCCCCGCAGGTGACCCAACAAATCATGGATCTGCTTGCAAAAAACAACAAGATCGAAGCGGTAAAGGTATTTCGCCAGGCAACCGGTCTTGGGTTGCGAGAAGCGCTCGACGCCGTCAATGGAGTTGAAGCCGCAATGAAAAACGGTGGCGGAACCGTGGTGGCGGGCTCCGAAGTATCCGGTTACTCACCAAACCCGGTTTCGAGTGGCAACACCCTGGATGAGGTGGCCCAACTGATGAAGACCGGCCAGAAAATTCAGGCAATCAAGGTATTGCGCGAACATAGCGGCACCGGGTTAAAAGAGGCCAAGGACGCGGTTGAGGCCCTTGCGCTAGGCAGAAGTGAACAGGTCGCGTCACTGCTCGCTGGCAAGGCAACCGTTGCGACCATTCCCGTCAAAGCCATACCAACCAAAGCCATTCAACCAAATTTGCCAACGGTCACTGAGGTGGGTGGCACTAAGCTGCCCCCGTGGATTTGGATCGCCCTCCTGGTCGCGGTTGGAATTGCGGCCTACTTTTTATTGGCAAGGTAATCCAGGCTGGTTGGTGGCCGACATTACTCCGATCCGCGTGCATTTTTAGGGACGAATCCAACTCGTCCCCGTACAATACGGTTTGTGGCAGAAGCGCTCTACAGAAGGTATCGCCCCCGAACCTTTGCGGAGGTGGTTGGGCAGGATCACGTAACCACCACGCTTAAAAATCAAATAAGCAGCGGGCGGATCGGTCACGCCTATCTGTTTGTGGGATCACGTGGATCCGGCAAGACCACGTGCGCGCGCCTGCTGGCCAAGGAGCTAAACCTAGCCGTGATTGATCCAAACCTCCCGGCCATCGCCATATCCTCGATCTCGGATGCCATCAACGAAGGCCGGCACATGGACATCATCGAATTTGATGCCGCCTCGCACACCGGTGTGGACAACGTCCGCGAAATCCTGGACAAAGTGCCCTTCCGACCCAGCCAGCTGGCCTACAAGGTCTACATCATCGATGAAGTGCATATGCTGAGCCAGAGCGCGTATAACGCGCTGCTCAAGACGCTTGAAGAGCCGCCGAGCCACGTGGTCTTTATCCTGGCGACCACCGAGCCACAGAAGATTCCGGCAACGGTTATTTCGCGCTGCCAGCGGTTTAATTTCAAGCGCGTGCCCATCAACACCATGGTTGCGCGTCTGCGCACGATTTGCGACGCCGAAGGAATCGAGACCGATGACCTGGCATTGACGTTGATCGCGCGCCAGGCCACCGGTGCGCTGCGGGATGCCGTCAGTCTGCTGGATCAGCTGGCGAGCAGCAGCTCGCTGCGGATTACCGCCGATGATGTGCGCGAGGCGCTGGGCGCAACCGACGCCGCCACGGTAAAGGCGCTGGTTGAGGCGGTTATTGAGCGGGATGCCAGTGCCGGGATGGACGCCATCCAGCGTGCACTGGATCAAGGTGCGGACGCGCGCCAGATAGCCCGGCAGCTGGTCGATACCCTGCGGACGCTGACCCAGCTGCGCGTGGCAAAGGATGGCCGGGGCATGGGCGAGCTTAGCGAAGGCGAGCGGGTTTCACTTGGTGAGCTGGCCTCACGCGCCAATGGACAAGTATTTCTTCACGGCATTCGCGCCTTTAGCGCCGCGATCAATGAAATGCGCCGCAGCACCGATGCCCAGTTGGCGCTTGAAATGGCGCTCCTGGACTGCGTGGTTGAGCGCAATCCGGCGGCGTCCGCTGGCGAACCATCCGACGGTCCCGCCCGTTCCGTACCGGAATCCGGCAGGGCGGCGCCAACCAGGCAAGCGGCGGTGCAGACCTCGCGATCTCACGCGGCAAACGCCGCCTCCGCGCACGCGGAATCCAGTGCCGAATCACATACTACGTTGTCAACGTCTCATGTGACCCAGCCCAACCAGACTGACGGCTTTGATGCGCTGCAAAAGAATTGGAAGGCTATTGGTCAGGAGCTGAGCCGAACCAACAAACCGGTGTTGGGCTGGTTAAACAGCGCACGCTTGCACTCTGTCGAGGGTTCCGTGGTTTATATCAAGGCCAACCATGACATGGCCTTTCAACAGCTCAATGACCCGCGGAAAATTCAAAGCATAGCGACCGCGATACAGGCAGTGACGGGTGTCAAATATTCGGTCCAGGTATTTATCGGCGAACGCGCGGTGCGCGAGGCGAGTGAAGACCCGGTGCTCCGCGCCGCCCGGCAGTTGGGCGGAAAGCTGCGCGATTGACCCCGTACCGAGCGTGCGACCGAGGTACTGTCAGCAAGACGACCCGTCTTGCATCATAATAGGAACATGGCAAAAGGACGACGAACAGATTTTGTGCCCCGCGCAAGCGGCGGCGGATCAGCGCTTGGCGGTGGTGTGCAACCCGGCATGATGAACAAGATTCAGCAGATGCAGGAAGACATGAAGCGCACCCAAACCGAGCTCGAAAGCGAGCTGATCAACTTTACGGGCGCGGGCGGCGCGATAAATATTGTCATCAGCGGTCATCAGCGCGTGCAGAGTATCAAAGTGGACCCCGAATTGGTTGATCCGGCCGATGTGGGCGCCTTGGAAGACGTGCTGGTGCTGGCCATAAACGAAGCTATAGCCAAGAGCCAGGAACACTCGGCCAAGCGCCTTGAAGCCATCACCGGCGGCATGAACCTGCCCGGGATGATGTAGCGGCTGGTGGCCAAAGCTCCCCGTTCGCTGCCGCCGTCGGTGCAACGGCTGATCGATGCCTTTGCCGCACTGCCGGGCATCGGCCCAAAAAGCGCCTCGCGACTCGCCTATTACCTGCTCCGCTCGCCGGCCGAGCAGAGCATGGTGCTGTCCGAGGCGCTGCGTGAGCTAAAACTACGCACCCGGCTGTGCAGCGTGTGCTTCAACATTACCGAAGACGACCCGTGCGAGATCTGCGCGGACGAATCGCGCAACACTGCGCTGATCTGCGTGGTCGAGGAACCGCTGGATGTCACCGCGCTGGAACGCGCGCGCGCGTTTTACGGGCGCTATCACGTGTTGCACGGCGTGATCTCGCCCATGAACGGCGTGGGGCCCGATGACTTGAAGGTCAATGAATTGCTATCACGCGTATCTTCGGGCGGGGTAACCGAGGTGATCCTCGCTACCAACCCCACGCTTGAAGGTGAAAACACCGCGGCGTATTTGCAGCGCAAGCTGATGCAGAGCTGGCCAACCGGTCTCTCGGTGAGCCGTCTGGCGCGAGGCCTGCCGGTTGGAGGCGATCTGGAATATGCCGATGAAGTGACGCTGAGCCGTGCCCTGGAAGGGCGGCAAAAAATGACCTAGCCGATCATGCGCCCCGGGTCTACTCGGCTTCGGCGATCTTGTAACCAACACCGCGCACGGTGTGGATAAGCGGGGGGCCCAGCGCATCAATCTTTTTGCGCAAATAACCCACATAAACGTCAACGACGTTTGAGGCGCCGTCAAAGTCAAAGCCCCACACGGTTTGCAACAGCACGGTGCGGCCCACGGCCCGCCCGGCGCTACGCATCAGATACTCAAGCAAGTGAAATTCCCGCGTGCTCAGGTCAATACTCTGACCGTTGCGCGTGGCCACCCGTTTGTTCACATCCAGGATCAAATCCTCAACCTGCAGCAAGGCCGTGGATACCGCGTGGGGCATGCGCCGACTGAGTGCGCGCAACCGCGCAAGCAATTCTGGAAAGTCAAACGGTTTGACCAGGTAGTCGTCGGCTCCGCTATCCAAACCCCGAACCCGGTCATCCACTCCATCAAGCGCCGTCAGCAGCAAAACCGGGGCGTGTATGCCACGTGTGCGCAATTCACGACACAGGCTAAGCCCGTCGCGTCGGGGAAGCATGATGTCAAATATCATCATGTCAAACGGAGAAGATGTATCAGACAGGGCAAGGCTCAGCGCCAGCTCGCCATCAATGGCGTGCTCCACCAGATAGCCTTCTTCGCGCAACCCTTTTAGAATAAAACTTGCGATCTTGCGATCATCTTCGGCCAATAGCACACGCATGATGAATGTTAAGTGTAGCTCAAGCGCTTCGGCCCAGCTGCATTCCTTTGTTCTGTTTGCTCAATGAGAAGGTACTGCCGTAGGGGCCGCGGTTGGGACTGGCCGCCCCTTTTGCTGGGGCTGCTCGGTTGGGTCGGGATTTTGAGTAGGATCCGGAACCAGTGTCGGGGCCGGAGGTACCTGTGTTGGCTGCGGTTGGGCGGTTGATGGTGGCGCTTGTGTCGGATCTGGCACCTTGGTAGATTCCGGCTTTTGCGTTGGATCCGGCACCCTGGTAGATTCTGGCTTTTGCGTTGGATCCGGTACCCTGGTTGGATCTGGTTTCTGAGTCGCCTGCGGCATGCTCGTAGGCTGTGGTCTGCGTGTAGGATCAGGTTTGGATACTGGCTGCGGCTCAGGATCAGGAACACGCGTCGCGCTTGGCGCAGGTGGTTGAGTTGGAAGCGGGGTTGCCTGTGGCTTCACGACCGGCGCCGATGTTGGCTGCGGTTCCGTGGGTAATGTGGGTGGCTTCTGACCAGGTGTATTGCCCGGCCCGCGGTTGTCATCCGGCGGATCCGATGGTTTGGCAGGTTCAGGCGTTTGGGTTCGAACTACAACAGCCACGGCCTGCGTGGGTGGCACAGCAGTGTCGGATGCGATCACCGTAGGCAACGCGCGCAAAAACTGGCGAGTGGCGCCCGGCACGACCGTTGGCTGAGAATCCCCCGCAGAAGAAGACACTTTCGATACCGATCCCGCATCCGCCGCCGCAGTCCCATGCACTGGTTGCGCAAATATCGATTCGAAATTGCTGCGGATGTCCCTCGCCTGCTTGACGATTTGTACAATTGTGTCGTTTGCAGAAAGCGGTTTGTCAGACGAAGTTGGATTAACCTGCGCCGAAGTTACCGGGCGGGCGTTGAGCTTTACGACGATGTCGCCATTGGTGAGCACGGTCGTATCATCAGCAAACACACGACCGCCCAGAAACGTGACCACGCCCGCCATCATTGCAAATGCGGTGAGCATACCCAATCCTATCCAGCCGGTCGGTCGAACATCCATTCCCCTATATCATAACCGCAGTGATCGGCGGCTTCATTAGTTCGCCGTGAGAGTGGTCTTACAGCCCGGCGTACACTCCAAAAATCACGACCAAAAACCAGAAGGCCAGAAAAGCCTTAAACACCATCATTCGATAATCACGAGCATTTACTTGGTTTTCCATATTTTGCCTCGTGATCCAGCATAGGTGGTTTCCACACGGCGGGCTTGACAAATTGTTGACGAACGCGTGACGATTCCCCTGCGCCCGTTTGAGAAAAATAGATGAGCCCGGGCGGACACAAACCTCTCTGTGTATGTCCGCCCGGGCTCATAGTGACCCTAACGGGATTCGAACCCGTGTTTAGGCCTTGAAAGGGCCGCGTCCTAGTCCACTAGACGATAGGGCCGTGCAATTGTGGAGGCCACAATTTTAGCATGATGGGGATTTTCGGGCGAGTTGGCGGCCGGTGCGCGTTCTAGCGCGCCTATTGAACCAACACCCCATCGCCAACGGAAATGTCACACACCACACCAGTGAGCAGCATGTATTGCCCAAAGTAAACATCCTGATCCACCTGCCGGTAGCGCGCAAGCGTGCGCAGCGGCTCGGGGCCGCGCCGCACACCCTGCTCCTGGTCAATGGTCGTCAACACACACCGGTCACACGGCTTGACAATCGCAAACTCCGCACGCCCGATGCGAATTCTCTTCCAGCCATCCTCGGCAAAGGGCCCGGCACCCCGAATGATTAGGTTCGGACGGAACCGATTCATCGGGAGCGCCTCGATCATGCGGGCATTTAGATCGGCCAGGCTTTCTTCCCCCACCAGCATAAAGGGATAGCCATCGGCATAGCTTACTTCGTCGTGGTTCAACGCATAAGCCGGGTTCACCGGTCGCCGTGTTGCTTCATCCATGTGCACGAGGTGCGCGGGCTCACCCAACAGTTGGCTAAACCAGGCATCGCATTCGCGAGACACCTTTGGCGCCGAAAACGTGGTTCGGCCAATCATAACGGTCATGTGCCCATCATCGGCGCCGGGGAACGGCAGGCGCAAGAGTTGCAGACCGGGCGCCGCCACACGCAGCGCGCCTGACTCCAGGTGCACGGTGGCGCATGCCATGATGGGATGCTCCCGCTGGCTTTGGCGCGCACCCGCAGCGTTCACCACCATCCAGCGCCGATCATGGGCGAGCCCGCGCGGTTGCACCTCGGTTGTCGAGATCGACACTCCGGCCAATGACTTGATCGGATAGACAACAATTTCAGACAGCGTGGCGGTCGGCGTGTCTGTGGTCATGGCCATTGCGCACCCTTGGCGTCGGTATAGAGCGAATAGAGCGACTGACTGGCAGCCATAAACAGTCGATTTTTCTTGCGTCCGCCAAACGTCAGGTTGGCACACGGCTCAGGCAACAAAATCTGCCCGATCATAACGCCGTCTGGTGCAAAAATATGGACGCCATCATAGCCCTCGCCGCCCCAACCGGCGGCCGCCCACAGGTTGCCATCCACATCACACCGAATGCCATCGGATGAGCCGGGCTTCATATCCACAAAGACCCGCTGATTAAACAATTTGTTGTCGTCCACGTCATATACGACAATGTTTTTGGGCGTTCCAGAATCAACCACATACAAGCGTGCCCCATCCGGGGAAAAACACAAGCCATTTGGCCGATCCAGTGCATCACTTACCCTGGTCAGCACGCCCGATGCGGGGTCAAGCCGATATACCGCGTTTGGAATTTCCGGTGTCGCCTTGTGTCCTTCATATTCCCAAAGGATGCCATACCCGGGATCACTAAACCAAATGGCACCATCGGAATGAACCACCACATCATTCGGGGCATTTAGCGGCTTTCCTCCAAAAGCGTCGGCAAGAATTGTGATCGATCCATCCCACTCCGTGCGCACCACCCGGCGCGTGTCATGTTCGCAGCCCACCAGCCGGCCCTGTTTGTCGCGCGTGTGCCCGTTTGCGTTGTTTGATGGTGCGCGAAACACACTTGTTTCTCCCGAGTCCTCGTGCCAGCACAGCATTCGGTTATTTGGGATATCTGAAAATATGACACAGCGTGCATCCCCAAAATACACCGGCCCCTCGGCCCAGCGCGCACCCGTCCACAACCGCTCGACCGCAGCGCTGCCAAGCTTATACGGGGCAAACCGTGGATCAAGCGTCTTTACCGCGGGGTCGGGATATCGCACAGGAGTGACCATGCCTTGTGATTTCATGCCAGCCAGTGTAGTGCCATCCCGGTATCATTGTCAACCTGATTATGCGACTAACCGACAAATTTGCAATCGTGACCGGGGGCGCCAATGGGATAGGGTTTGGCATTGCCACGTCGCTGGCGCGCGAAGGCGCATCCGTGTGCATTGTTGACAACGCCGACACCGGCGAGACCGCCGCGCAACAGTTGCGCGGGAATGGCGGCCGGGCGATGTTTGTCAGGGCCAATGTCCGCGACGAAGCCCAGGTTGCCGCCGCGGTTCAATCCGTGCTGAGCGAGTTTGGTCGCATCGACATCCTGGTGAACAACGTAGGCATATACCCGCGGGCAACTCTGGAAGGCACCACCAGCGAGCTGTGGGACATGGTCATGGAGGTAAACGTGCGCTCGGCCTTCTACTTTTGCAAACACTGCGTGCCTCACATGAAGGTGCGTGGTGGAAGTGTGATCTCGCTCACGAGTATTCACGCAACACAGGGAAGCGCAAACCTGGTGGCCTATGCCACCTCCAAGGCGGCACTGTCCGCATTGAGCAAGACGCTGGCGGGGGTGTATGCCCGGGATCGCATCCGTTTTAACGAGGTGGTCCCGGGTTGGGTGATTACCGACAACGAAATTGCAACCCACGCAGCCGAAGGTCGCAGCGAGGCCGAGCTGCGCGCGCTTGCCTCACGCGTCCCGCTTGGACGGCATCAGACGCCCGAAGATTTGGGCAACGCCGTGGTGTTTTTGGCATCGGATGACGCCTCGCAAATTACGGCGGCCGAACTAAATGTGGACGCCGGAGTTTCTAAGTTTATTATTAGATAAGCCCATCGTATACTTCGGCGCATGCGCTCAACAATTGTCTCGCGCGCCGCGGCTATTTTTTGCGCGATGTTGCTTGCATCCTGTGGATCAGCGCCATCCCCGACCCCACAGCCGGAGACAAGATCGACGGTGGCCGGCTTTCCAACCAGTTCCCCGGCAACTGTAACCATTAGCCCAACCGCAGTCGCGCCCACGCCAACCGCGGCAGTGGTTGCAACCCCGACCGCCGCCCAACCAGCCGCGGCTGACACCACTCCAAAGGTGCGCACGGTCTGGAACACCTCCATCGGCTCAAACAAAATGGATGGGACGTGTTCGGGTGCGCCCATATTGCCAGCCTACGGCCAAGTGCAAATTACGCCATCGGCGGATGTATTGGAGTGGAAGAACCAGCAGACGACCTATACCTTTAAGCGCAGCGGCGCCGGGCAATGGCGCTTTGCCGGGGCCAGCCCGCTTAACGATGGCACGGTTGACCTTCAGCTTACGTTTAAGGACGATAAAAACCTGACCGTGGTGCACAAACTGGTGCCGACCAAGGATCCGGGTTGCACCCACACCTTTACCTACAACGGCACCTTTATGTGGGAACGCCCGTAAGTTGACAAATGGGGTTTGTCCGCACGCTCCGGTTTCGCATCAGCATGTTGTTTGTGCTGTTGCTGGCGATTGTCATGGTTTTTTTGAGCGGACTGGTATACATCGGGCTGCAACAGACCCTGCTCCGCGCCGTGGACGACTCGCTGCAAAAAGCCGCCGAGCGCAGCATCAGCGGCAATGTTCCCGATGACCCCACCTTGACCGATGATGGTCGCCTCCGTGCGCTTGCATTGCGCGCGCTGGTTCCGAGCAGGTTGATCGACCTGAATGGCACTACGCTGAGCAATGACACCCAGTTCCCGGAAGGGCTGGCCATCAGCGAGGCCGCCTTACGCGATGTGGCGAATGGCAATGCACGCCGCGAAACCGTCAACCTGCCCGAGGGCGCCTGGCGTTTCTACATGGCCCCGGTGCGGGTGGACGCCACCCGCGTGGCCGCGATTCAGGTGGGCCAGAGACTGGATGGCGAAGTACAAACCCTGCGCGGTCTTCGGAATTTGCTCGCGGTGTTGGCGCCAATCGCCCTGCTGCTCGCTCTTGGCGGCGGGCTGTTTATGGCCAGCCGCGCCCTTGCGCCCATGGAACGGATGCGCCGCACCGTGCAGGGCATCATTGAGAGCGGTGATCTCTCACAGCGTGTGAGCAAAGGGTTGCCGGGTGACGAGGTTGGGCTGCTGGCCCAAACCTTTGACGGTCTGCTCTCGCGCGTAGAAACGGCGATTGATCGTGAACGTCAATTTACCGCGGACGCCTCGCATGAGTTGCGCTCGCCACTCACTGCGATCAAGGGTGAGCTGGGCGTTGCCCTAGCCAGACCGCGCACCGCAGATCAGTATCGCGACACGCTTAGTGACATGGCGGCCAGCGTTGACGACATGACCGGCTTGGTGGAAGATTTGCTTACTCTGGCGCGCGTGGGCAATACCTCATCCGCGCTCGAAAACATCGATCTGGCCGATCTAGCCCGCACGGTGTGTTCGCGGCTGTCCGTCGTCGCTGAATCAAAGTCAATCACGCTCACCCCGCCCGAGCCTACGACGCGCGGCGCGGCACAATGCCTGGTGAAGGGGGATCGCCGTCAGCTGCAGCGACTCATCACCAATCTTATCGACAACGCCTTGCGCTACACCGAGGAAGGCACGGTATCGGTGGAGTGCGTCCGGCTTGGGTCATTTATCATCCTCAGCGTGCGTGATACCGGCATGGGTATTTCCGCCGAACACCTGCCACATATTTTTGACCGGTTTTATCGCGCTGAGCAGGCCCGGTCACGCGAGAGCGGCGGCTCCGGTCTTGGCCTCGCAATGGTCCAAGTCATCGTACAAAAGCATTTCGGACGTATCTCCGTCGACAGCACGCCCGGCAAGGGCACGTTGTTTACGGTACGGCTACCAGCCAGCTAACCCATGAGCACAGACACAATCCGCTTCGAGGTGGACAACGGCGTCGCCACCATCACGCTAAATCGCGTGGCAACCTTAAACGCCTTTAACGACCTCATGATCCAGGAAACGATTGACGCGTTTAAGCAGGCCGGTCGGGATGACTCCGTGCGCGCGGTGATTCTGACGGGAGCGGGTCGCGGTTTTAGCAGCGGCCAGGATTTGGCCGAGTTTCGCGACCACAAAAAAGACGTGAGTGTAAGCGGTCATTTGCGCGGCGGCTATCACAAACTTATCCAGCAAATGCTGAAGATCGAGAAGCCGATCATTGGCGCCATCAATGGCGTGGCGGCCGGCGCCGGACTCGGGATTGCGCTCGCATGCGATCTGCGCATTGCAGCGCAAAGCGCGGTGTTTATGCTGGCATTTAGCAAAATCGGTTTGATTCCAGACGCCGGAATCAACTGGCTACTGCCCCGCATGATCGGATATCCGCGCGCCTATCAGATGGCCATTACCGCGGACAAGGTATCGGCGCAATCGGCGCTGGCCTGGGGCATGATCAATGAGGTGGTTGCAGACGAGGCCCTGGCCGAAACGGCCCAATCCTGGGGGCGTCGGTTTGCCAGCGGACCAACACTGGCATTTGGACTCACGAAGCGGGCCATGCTCAGGGCGTTTGAACAGGACTTTGAAACGGCGCTGGAGTACGAGGCAAACATCCAGGAAATCGCCGCAAGGTCCCATGACAACGTCGAAGGAATTGCCGCCTTTCTCGAGAAGCGCCCCCCAACGTTTACAGGTCGCTAATGTCTGAAGCCGGGATGATTGGATCGGTGGCGGTTCTGGGCGCGGGAACCATGGGCGTCGGCATCGCGCAGGTTTGCGCGCTTGCGCGCAAGAACGTGGTACTGTTTGATATCAACGCCGCCGCCCTGGAGCGCGGTCTTGTGACCATGCGCCGGCAACTGGATGAGGGCGTGCAGCGCGGCAAGCTGACGATCGAAACGACAAACAGCGCCTTCGCAGTTGTCAAACCCACCATCGACCTTGACTCATGTGCCGGGTGCGACCTGATCATCGAAGTTGCACCGGAAAAACTTGAACTAAAACGCGAACTATTTGCCGCCCTGGATGCGCTCGCACCTTCGCACACAATCTTCGCAAGTAATACATCCTCACTAAGTATCACGTCGCTGGCCGGCGCAACCAAGCGGGGTGATCGCTTTTGTGGCGTGCACTTCTTCAACCCGGCTCACATTTTGCCGCTGGTCGAGCTGGTTCGCACAGAGGATACGTCGGATGAGACGATGCGTGTGGTATCGGCGTTCGCGGTTTCGATCAAAAAAAGCAGCGTGATCTGCAAAGATACTCCGGCGTTTATCGTAAACCGGGTGGCGCGACCGTTTTACGGTGAAGCGCTGCGCCTGCTGGGCGAGGGCGCGGCGGATGCGGCTACGATCGATGACCTCATGGTTTCGCTTGGATTCAAAATGGGGCCCTTCAAATTGATCGATCTGGTTGGCTGTGATGTCAACCTTGCGGTCACCCAATCCGTTTACGGAGCCTTCTTTCAAGACCCAAAATATCGACCACACCCGATTCAACAAAAAATGGTTGAGAGTGGCCGGCTTGGCCGCAAGACCGGTCGGGGTTTCTATTTATATTAGGTTCAAAACCAAAGATAACCAGCATAACGAGGCAAACACATGGCTGATTCCGTTGTTCTTATAGAAGTAGTTGACCGTGTCGGTTTGATGCGGATCAATCGACCCCGCCAGCGCAATGCGCTGAATGGCGCGGTCATGAGTGCGCTGATTGTTGCCGCCGAGCAGTTCGATGCCGATCCAAAGATCGGCGCACTCGTCATCACGGGTGACGACGCCGCATTCGCGGCAGGCGCCGACATCGCGGATATGGCATCCACAACCACGGTCGAAATGCTGACCAACGGGCGGATCGAGCTGTGGGATCGGCTAAAGCGAATCAAAAAACCCATCGTGGCTGCGGTCAGCGGCTGGTGTCTGGGTGGCGGTTGCGAACTGGCGATGGCCTGCGACATGATCGTGGCTTCCGAGACCGCGCAGTTTGGCCAACCCGAAATTAACATCGGCGTGATTCCGGGCGCGGGCGGCACCCAACGCCTGACACGTGCGGTGGGCAAAGCGCTTGCGATGGAGGTTGTGCTAAATGGTCGGTTCCTAAGTGCCAAGGAAGCGTTGCAAGCCGGGTTGGTAAACCGGGTGCTGCCGGTTGAGATGCACCTGACGCTGGCGCTTGAACTGGCAAATCAAATAGCCGCCCGGGCCCCATTGGCGGTGCGGCTGGGCAAGGAGGCGGTTAACAACGCCTTTGAAACTCCGCTGACCGACGGCATCGCGGGTGAGCGCCGCAGTTTCTACCTGCTGTTTTCTTCCGATGACCAGAAGGAAGGCATGCAGGCCTTTCTTGAAAAACGCAAGCCAGTCTGGACGGGCAAATAGCTCAGCTCAACGCCCGTTCGATCAATTCGCGATTGTCGTCAAGCAACTTGCGTTGCTCCGGCCAGAACATGGTTGGCAACGAGCGCAACTCGTGCCATTCAACCTCATAGTCACGGCTCTTATCGGTAGGGTTGCCTTGCGCCTGGTTGGTGGAAAACAGGAAGTAATGGATGGTCTTCCAAACAGACTTTGAGTAATCCAAGCGTTCCTGCGTGCCCAATTGCGAGACATACGTCAATTCGGAAAGCCCGGCTTCCTCTTCAATCTCACGGATGGCCGCCTGCTGTAGCGTTTCGTCCTCCTCTTGATGTCCCTTTGGCAAAACGGGTAGCGAAGCCGGGTCTTCACGCACCATCGCCACCAAAATACGACCGTTCTTTATCCGCACCACAACGCCGCCGCACGAGATGGACGTGTTAATACCCGCCGGTTTTTCATACCAGCTTGCATTGATCACCTTCACCGCTGCTCCCAATACACCTGCACGGCCGCCAACTGGGTGTTGTCATAATATTCCACGCGAATATCATGATCACCCGCCGCCACCGCCACGTCGCCGCTGATAAAAGTGCGATAGCTTTGATCGCGCCATTCGTCTATCACCCGGTTGCCATCGATATAGACGCGAACGCCATCATCTGACCGAGCCACAAACCGATACGTTCCTGCTGCAAACGTTTGCCGCGAGCTAAAGCGCGCCGAGAACCCATCGGCAAAGACGACATTGGCGTTGGGTGAGCCGTAGCCCCAATTGAAACGCACATGGGGCACATTGGTGCTAAACACTGGTGTTCCGGTCAGGCTTGGATTATTAAAGTATTCGGCGAGCCACGGTCCGCTGGACAAGCCGGGAAGCGGGGCACCTGTGCCGGCGCCAATCCTGCCGTATCCCAAAGACACGCTGGCGACGCCAATCTGCTCCACATAATCCAGCTGAAATGTGTTTGAGCCACTTGGTAGATCCACGTCAACGGTCTGGGTCGCGGCGGGACCCACGTATGTATAGTTGTCAAGCACTTTTACGCCATTTATGAAAAGACGAGCGCCGTCATCGGCGGTCACCGTAAAGCGCCAGCGCCCGCCGACAAAAAAGGCGGTGCGGGTAAAACGAACCGAGAATCCGTCTGCGACCACCACCGCCGGATTGGGTGATCCGAAGCCCCAGTTGAAGTTCACCACCGGCGTTGTGGTCTCATATACCGCGTCACCGGCCTGGGTTAAATTGTTCCAATATTGCACGCGCCACGGGTTAAACGTTGGCGGGGTGATCACCGGCCCACCATTTGCCTGCGGAACGCACAACACACGACCCGGAAAAATCAGTGTACTGACGAGACCGTTGGCACGCATAAGCGCGGACACGGACGTGGCATAGCGAATGGCAATTTTTGAGAGCCAGTCACCGGGGACAATCGTGTAATAAACACAACCGCTTGCCTGCATCCCGGATTGGTATGGGGCAGCCAGCGCCGGCGACGCCGTTACCGACAACATCACTGCGGCAACACACAAGCCCGCCAGTCCACGTTTGAAACCGTTCATAACGCCTCCTGTACTGTTATGCGTTTGCGGGGTTTTGCCAATAATCGCCTGACATAATGCAACCGCACAAACACTTATCTAACTTGAATTATAGACCCGCCAAGCGCATGTCCTCTAACCAAAATCCTACGTCTTACCGCCTATCACCCGTCGTTACAGATACCGTCTTTCCGATGTTGGAGCGAATCCTAAACATCCTGACGCTGGCCACGGCACCCGTATTGCCGATTTCGATTGGTTTTGTCATCCTGACAAGCAGCCAGGAAAACATACTGTTCCCTATTCTTTCGCTGCTCGCAACGGTGCTATGTGCACTTGGATTGTTTGCCCGATTTGTGGCGCCCAGGCAATTGCGCGTCACCAACCTGCGCATACCAAACCTTCCTCTTCGTGTGGCATATTTCTCAGACCTGCATGTCAACCGCATCAAGGGCGCGGCCTGGGTTGAACGGGTTGTTGATTTGATCAATCGGCAAAAGCCGGACGTGATCCTATTTGGCGGTGATTTCTATGGTCACCCGGGCGCATTGCCGTTGGCCGCACTGCTCGCGCCGCTGGCAAGATTACGGGCGCCGCTGGGTGTCTTTGCCGTGTTTGGCAACCATGATCACGGATTGCACGATCATGATCGAACCGATCGCCCGGATGAACTGCGCGCACTATTGCCCAAACTTGGCATTACGCTTTTGCACAATCAATCGATCAGTCTGTCACCACCGGGTGTCACTTCGCCCGTGCGCCTGGTCGGCATAGGTGAGCTGTGGGCGAATGATGACAACGCGGATCTGGCGTTTGCATCTTGCGAGAAAAACGATATCGTTTTGGTGCTGGCACACAACCCGGATCTTATGGACAAAATCAGGCAACACGCAACGGTGTTTTTGTTTGGTCACACCCATGCCGGGCAGATTTACCTTCCCTTCGCGCCCGGTCTGGGCGTGCCCATTCGCGGCAGGTTATATCGTGGTGAATTTCATCTTCCGCAAGGGCGGGTTTATGTTGGCGCCGGATGTGGCGAAGCCAGCCTGACCGCGCGCCTGGGCACCTGGCCCGAAATTATCCTAATCCAAGGCTGATCTGCCCGGCAGGCACACCAAGTTCGGGTTACAGTTGGATCACCGTGTCAACTGCAACCAACCCCGCTCCCCATGCCCCAAGCCCGATCAAACTGACGGATGATGAACGCACTGCGTTACAAGATCTGGCGTCCTTTCCTCTGACTACCGCGCTCTTTGGTCGCCGATCCCGTCGTTTCTTTCGCGGCGCAGAAATTCCCGATGGTCCGCTTGCGTTCAAATCTCGCCACGAACCCGTGGCCCTGAGCGAGCTCGAACGCCTGCTGATCCTGACCGCGGTATCTGGCAACACCAGCTGGCATGACTCCATCACCCGGCATGAACGCTACAAGCCGCATCTTGCCAACTACGCCGCCGCCGCGGGTGGGCGCACGTTTCCATCCGCTGCGGGGTTTCACACTTCCGAAGTCTTCTTTACAGATGACAGCGGCACCTACTTCTTCCCCACGCGTGACATTGGCGAACTGGTTCCCCGCCGCGCGGATGGGACTCAGGACCTGGAAGCGTTGCTAAACACGCACAACCAGCTTATACGCAGATTATCCGGTCAGCGCGTCGAAATGCCCGATCACGAACCATATATGACCGGGCACAACTCCTGGGTGGCCAACAAGCCCGGGTCACTGCTGGTGATCCCGGTGGGTGACGTGGCCCAGCAGTTGTTGCTGACCATTGCATTCTTTAACCAGAACGGCTACGCACTGTATGACGACGTTAAAAAACGGGCCATCCCGGGTGTTGAAAAGTTTGGACACCTCGTTGATCTCAAGACGCCTTACATGATCACTTCGGTTGAGCGCTACGCCCTCAATGGCATCACGTCGGAGGTATCCATTGCGGCGCACAACGGAGCGCTTCTGTTGCAGGCCATGGGGCTGGGCGGATGGGTATACAACGGCATCGACCGGTTAAAGATGCTCGGAGCCAGCGGCAATCCGCATGTGCCCGGTCTGGGGTTCCGCTATGACACCGATCCGCGCTGGACCCAACCCAACGCCACCGGTTTGGCCGGTGTGTTTGAAGCCTTTTGCCCGCCGCATTATCCAGATATGCACGCCGCGGTGGCCGCCCTCGCGGCTCGAAAGTTTGGGGCAAACGGCCCGTTTCATGCCGACACACCCGGTCCATGGAAGGACAATAAACGTGTGCGCGCCAGCGCCAAACCCTGGACGCCGGAATTTTGCGAGTTAATTGCACTTCAAGCCCAGTATATTTTTGACACATTTGGCAAGTTCCCCGGGACGGTGCCCACGCTGCAGATCATGCTGTATCTGCAGGCACAACACATTGACCTCGACTTTTACGATCACTATTACGAACCCGGCGCCTACCTGGACTCGCACAGACATCATCTAAAGAACTGGCATGGCCGCGATGACGACTAGCGCACGTTTAATATCCTCGTGTGTCCTCCACATAACATCCTTTTTTCTGTACGAGGACATTTGTATGGGCATGGCTAGATTTTCATGGTCACAGGGCTTTTTGCGGGGTTCGGCGGGTTTTTGGATGTCCCAAAATGTCCTCAAAAACAAAAAATATTTCGGGAGGAGGCCATGGGGATGGGCGCGGGCAGTTGTGGCGTGGCATGGTTATCAGAGAGACCAGCGACCACATGCGTTCCTTGCAATCCATATTTGCCACCTGGATCGCCATGGGTCACTCTGCTCTATCCGCCTGTTAAGCGATGTTACGCGGCGCGCCCATCCCTTTACTGCCAATCTGAACTGTTACTCAGTCTGTGGACATCACGTGGCATCCCCCATAATGGGCACAATGTGGCCGCGCCTGCTGTTCCTATTCACGGTGGTGAGTATTGTGGAGGCCATGTTGTACGGGTCGTTGTCGGCATTTTCACCCCTCCATTTGCCAGATATTGGAGTGCCGCGGTCCGATGTGCAGGCGTGGATTGGCGGCATCACCTCGTGCGCCTCACTTGTGAGCATCCCGCTTGCCCCACTGTGGGGCACGCTGGCAGATCGCTATTCCCGCAAGCTCATTATTGTGCGCTCCTTTGTCGTTCACGTGGTTGCAGCCACCGTCATGCTGCTCGCCCCAAGCATCTGGGTGTTCGCGATTGGGCGCGCGCTTCTTGGCTTCGCAAGCGGCGACACCGCGCTCATGCTGGCAACCATTGCAGATCGAACGCCGACCCCGCGTCGCGGGTTTGCATTTGCAGTTGTCAACGGCTCGCTTTCAGTCGGCAGCCTGCTGGGCACGCTGCTCGGTGGCCCGATATTTGACAGGTTTGGATTCACGGTTCTGCTCGCCTGCATGGTCGTCCTGCTGATGGCGGTCATCCTTGGCCTGACCCTGGGTTACCACGAGGTGCCACGCGCGCGCACGACCCGGCCAATCCTGACAATGGCTGTCGAATCCGTTCGTATCATTACCGGGTCACGGGCGTTGCGCACCATATTCTTCGCCCAATTCCTGGTAGGCACCAGTTGGATGCTGGTGTCCACCTTCTCGGCACTGGTCATAACCTCGTATTACGCCGGGCCAGACCCGGGCACAACAGTTGGAATTGTGCTGGCAATTGGCGGCGTTGGCACAATTCTGTTTGGACCGTTGATCGGTTCGATCGCCGATCGTGTCGGCTACTGGCCCATGCTTTTGACAGTGTCGAGCAGCCTGTTGCTGGCGTGGCTGGCGCTGAGCATGGTCCGTGGTCTTGGCGCCTACATCCCGATATGGGCGGTCGCCACCGCCTCCATGGCTGCTGTTTCCTCGCTCTCCTTCAATGTCATATCCAATCTTGTGGATGACGAATCGCGTGGGCGCATCATGGCCTTTGTCTACCTGCCACTGAACTTTGGATCCGTGGTTGGTCCCATCCTTGGTGGCGTCATCGCCACGCGCAGTCTCTTCGCCATCTTTCCGGCCGCGGCCGTGTGCGCCATGTTGGGTCTCTATTTCTTCGGGCGGGCGCGCAGCGCGGCGACGTAATTTCCACAACTACTCCCGGCACGATCGCTAATTTACAAATTTGTCAGTGGGCGGACGCCGATCGCCCGTACGCTGATTGCGTGATGTGCCGGCCGCCACCATGATCGGCATCTTTTTGCAATCTAATCAAGAAGAAAACGAGCATCTTGAAAAACATTACCGAGATCATTCGCAATGTTCCGGGCAAAATCAGGCTGGTGCGGGCATCGGGGATTCCTCGTCGCTGCGTGACACTAGGGCGGATTGCAGTAAGGGCGGCGCTCGCTCGGAATGACCCCGCGCAGTGAGGCGGCATGCCAATCATCGTGGGTGGTTGAGTGGATAATTGCGCCGCATGCGCGACGCCGTCAAACTTAAATTTATTCAGGTCACTTCGTACGCATGAACCTTACCGCGCCGGTGTCCCGGTCGGCACAGTAATGCCGGTTGGCACCGGGCTGGCGGTGGCGGTGGCCGAAACGGGCGTTGGCGATTGCACCACGATGACCGTCACCACGATCACGGGTGTGTTGGTGGGCGCCGCGGTGGGGGTCGCGGTTGACGGGGGCACATAGGGCGCCCAATCCAGCTTTGCGGTGGCCGCACCAAAGTAGTCCACATATTGCACCTCGAGCCGGTGCGTGCCTTGAGACATGTTAACGACGCTGGTAAGCGTGTGCAAGCCACGGTCGGCGTAGCCATCCAGCACAAGCACGCTATCAACATACACGCGCATGCCGTCATCCATTGTGGCGGTAAAAACCCAGCTGCTGGTCGCAGAGAACGTGACCACCCGTTTCCAGCTCACCGAGAATTGATCAGCGTTCACCCCGGGTGCCGGCGGACCAAATGCCCAATCAAAATTGATGGCCGCGTCATCGCGCTGAAAGGCCGGCTCCCCCTCAAGGTTGGGCGAGTTGAAATACGTGCCTTGCCAGTTTAGGTAGCGCGGTTGCCAGGTCAATCCAACCGCGCCATAGCCGGTCGCCTCAAAGTATTCGACACGCAACCGGTGCTGTCCGCGCCGCAGATAGCGATTCACACCGGCGACCCGGTAGCCGCCCTCAAACCATTGGTCGCCGATGACGAGCACATTGTCAATATAGAACCGCGCGCCATCGTCCATACTCAAGGCGAACCAATAATTGTCACTCGTCTCAAAGTTCACCCACTTCTGAAACACCGCCGAAAAATTATCCGGTTGAATCTCGGGTGCCGGTGAACCACGACCCCAATTCAAATTGATGGTGGGTTCACCGCGCCGGACAGCGGGTGCGCCCGACAAAAATCGGTTGTTAAAGTAGCTGGCCTCCCACACATCACCGGCCAGCGAATCCGGCGTGGGCGTCACGTTGATGGGTTGGAGGGTCGGGATACTGGCCATCGTGGCGAGGGCCGCGGCGGTTGCCGCGTTAGGCGTGGGCATGATCGGGAAGGTCGGCATGCCAAGCCGGGGCAACGGCGTGAGCGTGGGCGCCACGGCGGTCGGGGCGCCGTTTGTCGCGGCGACCGGCTGCGTGGCCGGCGCCACCACGTTTGGGTTCATCACCGACCCGTCAACCAGCGAAATCGCAACAGTCACGGCCTGGGTGGCGGGATCGCGCACAAACAACACGCCGGGAACCGTCACACCACCCGGAACTAGCACACCCTTTAATTCCAAACCACCGTTTTCACCCACGCGTTCGGCGCCCAGCCCATCCGCAACCTTGATCCAGGTGTCGGGTCGGTCATCTTCCGTGTGTGCATAGAACACTTCGACCCGCGCGCCCGGTGCAAAACCGGAGCCGCGAATGGTAACCGTGCGCCCGGTGATGAAATTGGTCGGCAGATCCAACCTGCCCGGCGCATGCGGGATGTTCGTCGCCTCCATCTGAAGAATTGTCGGGGCCACCAAACGGCCACCCGCCACTGTGGACGCCACTATGCCACAGATCAGGGTACCCAGCATGATTCCGATCCCCGCTAGAACAAATTTGCCGGTGGAATCCGTCGCGGGTGGGGGTAGGTTCATCAGTGTCGGTTTAGCCAGTCCGCCAGATCGCGCAATACGATCGCGCGTGCGTCTTCCGTTTCATTAAAGATTTCATGATAGAGCACGGGGTATGCGTGCGACGTGACCAGCGTTTGATCCATCCGTTTTACAAACAACGCGCTACCGGCGGGGTCAACCAATTTGTCCTGCCCGGCCCACATCACGAGTGTGGGCGTCCGCACACGATGGACGTTTTGCCGCACATAGTCGGCCTCGGTCATCATCCAATATGCCAGCTTGCTGCTGATACGCCCGTGGACCAGCGGATCAGACTTATACGCGGCAACCACGGCCGCGTCATGTGAAATCCCATCCACCTTGAGGCCGTTTGGAACGGTCATAGCTGGTGCCAGCCGGCTTAGTGTTTGCGCCAGCAGGCGCTGCGCCCCCCCGCCATACAGCTTAAGCGCCGGGGAACTCAGAATCAGCCCACGCAGCGCGCCGGTGCGGTGGGTGGCATAGGCCGCCGCCACCAATCCGCCCAGGCTGTGCCCCAATAGAAACGGGGCCGCGCCAGTCTGGGTCGAAACAATCTCGATAAAACCATGCAGATCAAGCAGCAGGTCATCCGCCTGCGCAATCACGCCGCGTGCCCCGACGCTATTCCCGTGACCGCGATGATCCTGCGCCCAAACGTCAAAGCCGTGCGCAACCAGGAATTGCGCAAGTTGATCATAGCGTCCGGAATGCTCGCCAAGCCCATGCGCAATCACCACCGCACCGCGCGGGTCGTTGTGCGCCCAATGTTGATAGGCCAGCTTTGTTCCGTCGCCTGCCACGCGTTCATCGCGTTCATGATTGAATGAGTTAGCCACACAAAGATTATAGGGCGCATGGCACCAGCCGGTGTGCCATGTGCCCGGCAATAGGATAATTGTGGGTCATGAACCCGCGCACACCCGCCAAACCATCCAACCGACTATGGTTGCTCCTCATCCCGGTCGTTGTGCTGGGATTTTTGGCGTTCTCGGTGATTCGATGGATCAATACCCCCGCCGACGTAGCGCCGGCAAGCACAAGTATTCCCGCTCCAACCGCCACAGTGCCGGCTCCATCCATCACGCCAGTAAGAGCCGCCCCAACCCAGGCACCGGTGCTTGCGGCAACCGCGACCGATGTGTTTGCGCCAGCGAGTACCGCAACCGCGGCCGCACCAACCCGCACACCCCCAACGGCAACCCGACCGCCCCAGGCTACCGTTGTCAGCGTGGATGCCGGGCGTCTCATTCAGCACAACATTAAGGTATACGCCCTGGACGGGCATCTGGCGTATGAGGGCGATGTGGATTTGCGCCCGGTGCTCGCGCGGATTGCCGCGGGTCAAAAAGACCCGCACCCAAACGATGGTTCAGTGTTTACCAACGTCGAGAAAATTCTCCCGGTGCACACCGATCGCAACTATTACCATGAGTATGTGGTGCGCACTCCCAACCTGCGCGAGGTGGGGCCACAGCGGTTGATCATCGGCGGCGCCGGCGATACCTATTACACCGCCGATCATTACGCGCACTTTACGCGAATCAAGTAATCCAACACATCAACCAACCTTCATGAATCGAAACGCAACCGTAAAACTGATCCGCCGGGCGCTGGCCTCGCCAGAGGCGCTCGTTCACCTGGACGGCGGCCCCGTCAGCATCGTCGGTTTGGAGCAGGCCGCCGCGGGAAAGGCTTCTTTTTTCTGGATCGACCGCGCACCGGTGTTTGACAAGGTCACAGTGTTACACGCACTCTATCAGGGGTGTCGGTTGCCCGCCACCTTTGGCTTTAATTGGGATGCACTTATCGACAGCCTCAGCAGCCTGCCGGCAGCACCCGCTTACATCCTGGCATTTAACGATCTGGCGATATTGCAGGCCCGTGATCCCGCCAGCTTGACGGCCTTTGTGCAGGTGCTTGATGCCGTGCGTGATCGCCTTGCCGGGCGACGCCAATCATTCGTCGTGGTCTATGGTGGTCGCGCCCTGACTGCCTGATAGCCAGGCCAACATCCAGGCGCCAAGCGGATTGGTCGCAAACGAATCGGGCTGTGCGCCAGCACCCCCGGCAAAGCGCAGGGTACTGAAGAAAAGCCGACCGGAACCGATGCGGGCTTCGATAAGGTAGGCGTGCCAGGTCAAGAGGCGCGCGTCAAATCTGCGCCAAACCTCGCACACTTCGGCATCCACTGGCAACAGTGCCCGCACGACCGCTGTGTCCAGTGCCAAATCGGTGGCGATGCCAAAGAAACGCATGTCCAAGCCGCCTCGTTCGGGGAGTGAAAGGGCGCGCCACAGGTCATGGGGCGCACGTTCATGGATTGCCTCGCGCCAGAATGGCAACCGCCGTGTGCACGCATGATCCTTCTGCAGCCAAATAACTTCGCGCGCTCCGCCCCGGATACGTTCACAAATTCGGTCCATCCGTGTGGTGGTCACCGACGTGTCGTCGTGCCAGCGGCCAACCGCCAAGCCTGCCAGCACCATCGTGCGGTCAGGCAAAACAAAAAACCGCCATTGATTGACTATTGGCGCGCGCGCCCGGCGCGCCGGGATTGCCGCCGCTTTCTGATTGCGCGCGTGCGATTCGTCTGACACGCGCACCCGCACCGCCAGCGTGGCCTGGCGCACGCGTCGTGAACCGGTGGGCGTTTTGGCGTTCAGCGTGATCTCGAGCAGGTGTGTGTGGGCATGGGACGCCAGCGCCATTGGCCGATTGACACCAGCACGCACAGGTGGCTCACCATCCAGATGCCAGCGATAGTCCACGCGCTGCGCCTGTGTTGGTTCCCCACCATTTGCAATCACGATCTGCGCGGTGCGTTGCTCGTCATCCCATAGGCACAATGGCTCACCGGGTTCCGGGCGATCCCCACCGGCCACCCACTTCCGTGCGGGCGGCTGGGTCAGCACCAGAACCCGGTCATTATTAAACTGAAGCCAGTCTTTTGGGGAAAACTTTAGACGACCGCCGTCATCCACGATGCCGCTGGTTGTGATGGGCGTGTCCTGCCAGCCTGACACGACATATCCACCGCTCGCATAGTGCAACCGCACGCGTTCCAAAACAAACTTGCGCACCGCGGTCGCCTGCGCGTGAGCAATCGGCAACAAGCGCGCAAGATCCGCGGTCAGCGCCGGGTCATTGGCGCGCACGGCCCGTCGCCATGCCATCAGCTCGGGTCTCGGGTTCGCAAGCTCATCGGCCACCCACCACAGGCTCGCGGGCGGCATCATCCGGCCGGTGTCAGCGTCACAAAACTCGCCAAATATCCATGGCTTTCGCGGGTCATGGCCTCTGCTAAATTTTTGCAGCAGCGGTTCAAAAAAATGCGGGTCGCAATAGAAGTGATAATCGTAAAAGTCGCCCAGCCCGGTGCGCACCCCGCCATACGCCTCGGCGCTGCCGCTATTGTCGTTAAGAAGGACGTTTGGGAAATACCGACGAACCAGTTGCGCCAATTCGTGGAGCAAGCTGGACGGCACGTGCGCATCCAACTCACAACCGAGGCTGATGATTCGGATACAGCTAAAGCGCGCGCACCGCGCCAGAATTGCCTCGTACTCGGCGCGGATCAGCCGGGTAAGGGCCGTGGTGACGGTTGGTTGCCAGAGTGGCAGCTCCAGCCACACAAACATTTGTTCTGATTCGTAAACCTCATATGCGACGTCATCGGGGACAACCAAACACAGCTTGATAAGGTTGAAACCAAGCGCGCGTGCCTGACGAATTTGCGTGTGCACCTGGGCCTGGGTGCGGCCGGGTGCGATGCGGTCCGAGTTCCACCCCCAATCCAATATTCCCCGGAAATGCGGCATTAATGCGGGTTGGTTTGCGTTACGCACCACCGGCCCCGCTTGGCCCGGGCCGGGCGTTTGCCAGATCAAACGGATCGACTGCCAGATGCCCCCAAAGGTTGTGGCCACATCCGGCAAAAATCCGGCCAACGTCTCACGCACCGGATAGGTGGTTCCGGGTTTCCACACTTCAATCCGAATTTTGTTTTCACCCGGCGACAGCCGGCGCGTCACATCCAGCGAAAATCCGTGCCACATACCGGTGTGCTCCCCGACCAGGTGTCCGTTCACCCAAACCTTGCAATAAAAGCTGATAGCATCGCAGACCAGCGTGACGCGCCCATCAGCCGCACGCGGGCGCAGCCAATGCGCAGTCAACCGGATGGTGCGTTCATAGATGGCCGGCCCGTCGGTGATCTTATCCGGTGAGTCCGCCTCCCAGGCACTCGGAACGGTGATCATGCGCCCGGGGGAGTCCGCCATTTGGAACCACCACGTGCCATCCAGCGATCGCGCGTCCTTTGCGGTGGGCGTCATGAATCGCGGCCGTGCCTCCGGGGATTAGGCCTCAATTGCACGCTCAATGTGATCATAGTGCTGAATCTGATTGCGCTGATCCATTTCGATCAAAATGGCATCGATGCACCAATTGCAATCCTCTAGGTGATGCTCGGCCAGATAGGCCTGCGCCGTAATCAGGAGCTTCGCCCGCTTGCGCGCACCAAGTGTTTCACCCGGCGCGCCATACCGCTGGCTGCGCCGGGTGCGAACCTCGACAAAATGGATGACACCGGCCCGCTCGGCCACGATATCCAACTCACCGTGCGACGTGCCGCTGACCGCCCTTGGGCGCCAATTTCGCGCGCGAATCGCAAACCCGTGTAGTTCCAGTCGCTTGACGGCGACCGCCTCACCCCAGGCGCCCACGGTTTTGCGATCCGGCATGCGCTTAGGTTGCCTCTTCCTCTTCCTGTGGATGTGCGGTCTCGCGACCGGCAATCCGGCTGGCAAAAATGCAAATCAAGGCGCTCACAACTGCAAAAACGCCGATCAAGCCCGATCGAATATCGCTTGGCACACCTATGGCGCTAAACAGCCAGTTCAACGAGAGCGCCAGAAGCACCATTCCCAGGACTGCGCCAAGGCCAACCCACACACCCATCCATAGACCGGCAACGCTGCCAAGCCGGGCATCTTCCAGCTTGTAGGCCTTGCTGGTCTTCCTGCCCGCCATGATGGCGACCGCGCCGGCTACCGTCAAATTAGTTATGTAACCCGCGACGAGCGCCAACCCGGTAAAACGCTTGTTGAGCGCAATCACAAAAATACCAACGACCAAACCGGCGATCAATGTGCTGAGCGCGCACACGATCAAATATTGCAGATGGAGTCGACTCATGTCTCACCCTACCAATTGTGTAATAGCTTGTTCGTCCCGCCGCCATGACGGTCGCACCTTTACCCATAGCTCCAAAAACACCTTGTGACCGATTTCCTCCTCGATCACTTTGCGCGCTTCACTGCCAATCTTTTTTAGCATGCTGCCGCCCTGGCCAATCAAAATACCCTTTTGTGAGTCACGTTCCACAAACAAGGTGGCGACGATATGCGCGCCCCCGTTCTTTCGTTCGGTATATTCTTCAATTTGAACCGCCACGGCATGGGGCACTTCCTGATCCAACATCCGAAGGGCCTGTTCGCGCACGTATTCCGCGGCCAGCACGCGCTCTGTCTGATCCGTAACCTGTTCCGCCGGATAATATTCAGGTCCCAAGGGCAGGACCGCCCGGAGCATGGGGAGCACCCGATCAAGGTTGTCTCCACGGGTGGCGCTGGTGAGCAAGGCACGGTCGTGTGACCATAAGCTGGCCACGGTCAGCACCGGGCTGCCGGTTGCATCACCGTTTGCCGGTTTGGTGGATTCATCATGAACCGCGACCACGCTGCTCGCAACCAGCGCGGTATAGGCCTCTACATTTGTCACCACGTCCCGCGGATCAAGGATATCCGCCTTGTTCATCGCCAGCATCAGTGGCCGCCCGGCCTTGCCGATGCGCGTGGCGATGTTGCGATCTGCGTCGCGCAATGGTTGGCTAACATCAACCACAAACAGGATGGCATCGCAATCGTGAAGCGCCTCATCAACCTCGCGCATCATGAATTTGTTGAGCGCACTCTTGGGTTGGTGTATGCCCGGCGTGTCTACAAATAAGATTTGGGTATCGGGCTCCGTGTGAATCCCCAGGATTCGCTTGCGTGTGGTCTGGGGCTTGGACGAAACGATGGCGATCTTGTGGCCAAGCAGTGCGTTTACAAGGGTGCTCTTGCCAACGTTTGGCTGCCCCACCACTGCGATGTATCCGCTCTTGTGGTTCGCGCCCGCCTCTTTGGGAAGCGGTGCGCCCAAAAACGACTCAATCAGGTTGTCGGTGTTGTCAGTTGATTCTCTTGGTATGTTTGTTTTGTTCTTCATTATGAGGTGATCTGTGCCGCGGCCGATCAGCCTTGCACGAGGCGCCTAGTGTACGCAGGTTCACTGAACACGTTGTGAGTGTGGATATCCTCTGTGCGTGGTCAACGGGTCTTCTTTGAATTTACCGCGAACGCATCTTATTATTCCTTCTTATTTCGTCATAGTCATAGGTGCTGGGGATTACGTGGATAGGCTGATCGAACCCCATATGTGGGGATGACTACCCTGCGTGGTCGCCATGTGGCGTGGTTTTGGATATCCCAAGTTGTCCCCATGTATATCCCACGTGCAGCGGGAAATATCACAACTCGCGCACTATTTCCCAACCCGGCCTCCTTTGGGGGCTGTCCGGGCCATCGCCCGATGCTGGACGCACTATGTGTGTAACCCTTGAACCGATTTTGTGGATAACGACAGCCTGCGTATGATTGTCCACAGGCATTTGCGCTAAAAGAATCCGCAGGGCAGGTTCTATCCACACCCGTGATTTCCTCTCGTTCGCAAGGTGAGTTGCCACCCGCAATCACAATCCTTGGTTTCACGTGAAACAAAACGCTCGTGAGCCTGGCCCAAATTCTTATCGGACACTCCTGCAACGCCCGAAGATTTGGCTATAATTAATTTGTTGTGCGCCTCTAGCTCAACTGGATAGAGCACTTGACTTCGGATCAAGGGGTTGTGGGTTCAAATCCTGCGAGGCGCACGTATATTTGGCATCATTGCGGCAGCACGTTACTCCCCGCCACCGTTGAAAAGCTCCATGAATTTGATAAAACCTGCGCTAATGCTATCTCTGGTTGGTGCGCTCCAAATAGGCCCGACCGCTGCCGCCGGCCCTGTGGCTCCGGCGCGGCACACGATCTTTATCCCATCGATTGTGCGCGATGACTGCGCGAGCTCCTCACGTCAGAGTTATCACAATGTATTGATCGACTCGTATTACAAGGACAATCGACTGACGGATAACAACGTCGATTTTCGGCTGCAGGTGCTGGGTTATGCAAAAACAAACGTGGCCCTGCAAACCGTGGATTACAACGGGTCACACGATGACAATGCCCCGCAGATGAAGGCCATCTTTGCGCCTGCCCGACAGCCTCAGTTTGTCACCGCCTATCGCCGCTATGACTGGAACTGGAACGAAGCGGGTCCACCGCCCTATGGCAGTCGCGCGGGTCTGAATAGTGATTGGCCGGCGGCCGTGCTTGATCTGGCGACCACACCCGGCGAATCGCTGTCGATACCGGGCAGAGGCATTCCAATCTGGGATCAAGGTGTCGTGGCCCTGCTGTTGTTTGCCGACGCGCATAATTTGGTTTTGACCTATACGCGCCAGGATACCGTGTCATCCGGCTACACGTTTTACATGAGCAACCTGTGTGTCGACCCCGGTTTGATCAGTGCGTATCGCGGGGTAACCGACGGAAATGGGCGACGAACGGCCGGGCAGCTGCCTGGTGTGCGCAACAGTCAACCGGTCGGCACGGCGCGCGGCACGGTGGTCACCGTGGCCATCCGGGATACCGCGCAGTTTATGGATCCGCGGTCACGATCCGACTGGTGGAAGTAGCCAGTCCTACGCGAGGCCGGCTTTCAACATCAAGTATTCCGTCAAGGCTCCCCGCCAGCTGCGCATGGGCGCCAGCCCCAAGACGCGGGTTGCGTTGTTCGCCAACACAGAATATGCGGGCCGTCGCGCGGGCGCCGCAAAGGCCGCGCTGGTGGTCGCGCCAAAATCCGGGTTTAGATGCGAGATGGCGAATATCTCGACTGCGAAATCCTTCCAAGAGCACTCCCCGGCGTTTGTAATGTGAACTGTGCCGTAGCCGGATGTCTCGATTAATGCGACGATTTGTCGGGCGAGATCGGCCGTAAACGTGGGGGTGCACACCTGGTCGGCCACCACGCGGATGGGTTTGCCGGCTTCGGCCAGCTTAAGCATGGTGTTTACAAAGTTTCCGCCTTTACCGCTCGCGCCGGCAAGTCCATACAACCCGGTGCTGCGCACGATAAAGTGTTTGTGCCAGCTGGCGCGAATCAAAAATTCGCCAGCCGCCTTGCTGGCGCCATAGGCGCTTAGCGGGTGTACCGGGTCATGCTCACCATAAGGTGTGTTTTGTGCTCCATCAAAAACATAGTCGGTGCTGATGTGCACGAGGGACGAATTTGTTTCACGTGAAACAAGTGCCAAAAAGTGCGGAACACGTGCGTTCATGATCAGCGCCTGCCCGGAGTCTTTTTCAATGTCATCAACACGGTGAAAGGCCGTGGTGTTAATGATGACATCCGGGCCCACCGCGTGCACGAGTTCGCGCACCGCATCCGTGTCTTGCAGATCCAACTGGTGGAAGGCAATGTGTTTTGCAAGCGCCACAGGTGTGCGCGCGGTCACAGTCAGATCGTGGTTTGCCAACGCCGGCACAAGATCGGTGCCCAGTTGGCTGTTTGCACCCAGCAGCAATACTTTCATAGACAGCAAATTCTAAAGTGCACCCCAGCCAGTTACAATGTCCAATGAATGAAGCTGGCCCTGCTCGCAGATATTCATGCAAATTATCCCGCCCTTGAGGCGGTAGCCGCGCATATCGCTGCATGGCAGCCGGACGAGGTTATTCTGGCCGGAGATGTCATTAACCGCGGCCCGTCACCCAAGGCGTGTCTGGACTTTGTGGTGGACAAGGTCGCGACGTCGGGCTGGAAAGTGATCAAGGGCAACCACGAAGACTATGTGCTGGATTGGCTAAAGCCCGAGGCCCATACGGATCCGTTACACGCCGATCTGCATCAGATTTCATATTGGACATGGGAACAGCTATATCGATCACCAGAACCCTTTCGGGTCTGGCCCGACCAGATTAGCGTGCAGGCACCCGATGGCACCGAGGTGCGGTGCGTGCACGCCTCCGTGCGCAACAACCGCGACTCAATCTGGCCAATCACCCCACTGGCAGACATGCGTTTGAAGATTGGGCCAAACCCACCCTCAACACTTCTGGTTGGCCATACGCACATTCCGCTTGTCCGGTGTATTGATAATACGTTGGTCGTAAATTGTGGTTCCGTTGGCATGCCATTTGACCGCGACACCCGTGCCAGTTACGCCCAATTGGTTTGGCAGCACGATGCCTGGTACAGCCGGATCGTGCGGGTGGATTACGACCGTGCCCAAACCGAACATGACTACACCACCAGCGGCTATCTTGCATTGCCCATGGCCGAGCTCACGCTCCGCGAATTGCGCGAAGGGCGGTCACAGCTGTTCGAATGGACCGAGGCCTATCAAAAGGCCATTTTGGATCGAACCATGACCGTAAGGGAAAGCGTGCGCCTGCAGCTTCAGCGACCATAACCGATCACTGTTGACCGGCGCTATTTGCTAACCACGTAGAAATAATCGCGGGTGTAACCGTTCAAATAGCGCCGATCATCCTGCACCTTCATCCCGTCAAACAATGGTTCGGTTGCCAGCTTGTCGCCATCCGCCTTGATTGCGTCGAAGTGCACCCAGAAATTGTTGATGTCCAATTGCATGGCATCCTGCGCACCAGCCGTAATTAGGGCGCGCGCCATGGTGCTGACCAGCAATGAGTCACCCGCGGCATAGAAGAGCACACTTGAATCCTTGTTGGTAGCCATCGCGCTGCGCCAAACCGCCACGCTTCCGTCCAACGCGGCCCCCCAGTTTCCAGCGGCGTTGTTTTCGGTAAGGGGATTTATTTGCCCGGATTGAATAATGGGCGGCCCGTTTTGTCGCCACCATTTCCACTCAGTGCCCGCAAGGGTGGAACTCCAAGCTCCCATCTTTAGTGAACCAGATTTGGGCTGGCCTACGGTCATAAAGCCATCACGCGCGGGAACCAGCGTGTTTGAATTGACGCCAACACCAAAGTTTCCGTGCTGAGTTTTGAAGCCGCCATTAAACACTGCAAGGAGTTTGCCCGGCTTGACGTCCAGGTCAGGTATTTTTCCGGTTCGCGCTGGGATGGGCGCATTGTTGTGATTGACGGGCTCCTGCGTGCCCAGCACAAACTCCAGTCGGGCCGCTCGCAGGTCAAACGCCACAAGCCCCATGCTCACATAGGGGCGCACGGGATCGGGCGACAAAAACGTCCGGTAGGCCACAGTGCGTCCCGCCGCATCAAAAATGTAGGGCTGCCATATGCCTTCCCCCGCCTTCTTTGTAAAAGGCTTTAGGGACTCCAGCCGAAATTCGGGCGGTGGCTGCGTAGGTTGCGGCACCGCCGTCTGACCCGCAACCGGCTCGTGCACTGGGAACGGAGTAACCGTGGGTTGAAGTTTTGGCGTTGGCTCAACTTCCCATGGTGCGGATTCCTGCTTGATCCCCAGTGCGAATTCCTCTTGGTCGATTTTGTCGCGTGTCGTATACACGGCGGATTCCAGCCGGGCCACGAAAGCATCACCCGCGACCTTGCGCAGCATGTCCGCGCCAACCGGGCCCGCACTGGGAACAAGTGCCAGGGTCAATACCAAGCCAGCGCAACAAACGAGCGCAACCGTGACCAGTACAACACCTACAAGGCGGGGAGTTATTCGACGCATATCTTGCTAAACCAGTGCGTGGGCCAGATCTTCAATTAGGTCATCCACGTGTTCCAGGCCGATGGAACAGCGCAAAAGCGCACGCGGCGTCGCCGATTGCGGTCCCTCCACCAAAGCGCGATGCTCTATGAGGCTTTCGTAGCCACCCAAACTGGTGGCGCGGATGAATAGCGCGACGGCCCTGGCAACCCTGGCCGCGTGGGATTCACCACCCGTCACTTCAAAACTCAGCATGGCGCCAAAACCACTCATTTGCCGTTTTGCAACGGCGTAGCCGGGATGAGATTCAAGCCCGGGATAGTGCACGACCGCCACATTCGGATGCGTGTGCAGGTAGTGAGCGATTTGCCCGGCACTTTTGGTCTGCGCACGCACGCGCACCGCGAGTGAGGGGGTGCTACGCAGCAGCAACCAGCAATCAAAGGGTGATGGCACTGCACCGCCAAGGTTTTGGATGGCACGCAAACGATCCAGGAACGGCGACGAGTGTGCCGCGACAATCGCGCCACTCGTCACATCGCTGTGACCGCCAAAATACTTTGTAGAGCTATGGACTACGAGATCGGCGCCTAGTGCAAGCGGGCGTTGCCAAACAGGCGTAGCCCAAGTATTGTCAACGATGCACAGCACACCGTGCGCATGGCTCAGGCTGGCAAGCGCAGATATGTCGGAAATTTTCAGGCTGGGATTACTGGGCGTCTCCAGCCACAACAGCCGCGTGTTTGGCCGAAAGGCCTGCTCGACGATGAGGCTGTCGTCCATGTCGACAAAACTTGCACTCAGCCCCCAACGCTCGAATTGTTGGGTCAGAAGATTCCGCGTTCCGTGATACACGTCACGTGGGAACAAGACATGGTCGCCCGGATTCAGTGCTTGCAACACGCTCTGCGTTACGGCCTGGCCGCTGGAAAAACACAGCGCCGCGACACCGCCCTCGAGGGCTGCGAGTAGAGATTCCAAATCACGTCGATTTGGATTGCCGGTTCGGCCATAAATGTCGCCACTTGCCGGAGGCGCGTAGTCGCCGTCGCGCGCAAAGGTGGTGCTCAACACCAGCGGTGGCGCCACGGCGCCTGAAACCGGATCGGGTGCGCGACCAACGTGGACAGCCTGCGTTTCAAACAGCACAGTAGCGTGGATTGTACCGACCCGAGGTTACATTCTCGCAACACGCAATAGATGCGGATGCCAGGGGCAATTATTGACCCGTCGCGCCGGTTGTCGCAAGTGGATTATTTGCACGAAGACCGGCACGCCGACAACACTTAAACAATGACGCGTCGTGCCATGCCCTTCGTAGTATTTATCCATTCCGTGACGGTGGACAAGCGCGGTAATTGACGCACCAGTTTTCGGTCACCGTTGGCCACCGCCATTTTTTCCAGCAGTGCCTCGGGTGAAACATGTGCCAGCGAGGCGGTTGAATCGATCCCGCTTGCAATAATCAACCGCACATATTGCGTCCCGGCGCCATGGATGCGAAACAAATCAGCAATGTGCACCCATTTGGTGAGCAAGTCGATGTCAAATCCAAAGGTTTGGGCAACCGCGGCACGCTGCTCCGGGGTGGCGCACTTCTTTAACAAGATATCGGTGCTATGGACGCCTGCGGACCGCAAGCGTACCAAATTATCTTGCGAGATCGAATCAATTCCTACGAGATCGGCCATGGTGACAACGCGCTTTTTGGCACCATTGACACAACAATAGCCAATGGCGCTACTTAAATACTAAGGTGTGTGCAACTCAATTCTAAATCAATTCTTATTTTGTTACAACCTAGTCGTCGATCATGCCCCACCAGGCCATAATGTCAAATAAACTGGGTTGCTGGCGAAACCACGTGGCGGGGAAGGCCAGCTCCTCAGCGGCGGCGGAGAAATAGATTCCTGATTTGTCTGGTTGCACCAGGTCGTAACCCCAGTCCGCGCGGGCTTGAAAAAATTGCGCGCTGTTTCGCTCTGCATCAATCTGCCATACTTCCAAGACATGTGCCGCGCCAAAGCTCGCCAGGCGCAGGCTTCGTGCGGCCTCCGGGATTGCACCGGTCACGATGTCAACGACCAATGCGGGCCCAAACTCGGCGGGACGAATGTCATCGCGTCGCACAATTTTGCTCAGCTCGCCGGGCACAAACAGCACGTGTGCGAAAATGGTGGAACGATCAGGCAAAACGAGCGGTGCCGCACCAATCACCGCTCCGAGCTTATATGCATCGGTGATAACCGACAACAGCGTTGTGCACCAAGCCTGGTGCTTAGCGACCAGAACGTCATGACTCATGGTGATTTGACCAGGCCGATGGCGTCGGGCGGCCAGTAACTCAACCAGGCGCGCCCAACCACGTTGGTTGTGCTGACAAGGCCGTTTGCGCGCAAACTTGCGGATGTGGCATTTAACGGCAAATTGTCCAGGGTGACAAAATATTCATCGGCCTTAAGTACAAATATCTGATCGCGTCCCGCTGCTCCAGTGGCACTGCCCGCCAAAAATGCCAGGGCTGGATCGCCGACAAGCTGACCGTTGATCACGGTTTGTAGCCCGCGCAGTTCCACGGTGTCACCGGGCAAACCAATTACGCGATTGAGTGCGGTCGTTGAAGTGCGCATGTTGCGCACCACCGCCATTTCGTTGCGTTTTGGCGCAGAAACGACATAGGTGAGCCGGCTGGCAAGAATTCGCTGATCGGGCGCGACCGCCGGCGCCATACTGCTGCCGTCCGGAACCCCGTCGACAAACGTCAACTGCCAAAGGCCGACAACCATGAACATCATCAGCGCACCCTGGACGATGGTTCGCAATCGCCTGCGCAGTGGCGCAAAATCGATCGCTGGCAAGGGCTCGTTAACACTGGTGCCAAGACCGCGCTCGGGTGGCGGCGTTAGTTGCATGAATGAATTATCACCCGCCGCGCGGAATCACGGGCGGGCGCCGACGCCGCCCAGCGGGAACCGGATTGTGAACGTGGTTCCATGTTGCAACTCCGAGGTCACGCCGATCGTGCCGCCGTGGGCCTCAACCAGAGCCTTGACGATGGCCAGCCCCAGCCCGGACGAGGTATTGTCACCGCGCTGGCGCGCCGCATCACCGCGATAGAACCGATCAAACAGGAATGGCACCTGATCCGGTGCGATGCCGCTCCCGGTGTCTTGAACCACAAGCGACACCGCATCCGCGTCCGCCCGCGCTGAGAGCACAATGCCACCATGGGTCGTGTGCGCCAGCGCATTCGTCACCAAGTTGCCCAGAACTTGATTTATTCGATCCGTATCAACCAAGATTGATGGCAGGGTTTCCGGCGCGTTCACCTCAAGGCTGAGCCCGTGTTGTTCCGCCGCAAATAATTGGGCAAGCGCCGTTCGCTCGAGCAGGGCTTTGGGATCGACCTTGCGCTTATTTAGCGTCAGTTCCCCCGCATCAGCCAGGGACAGAATGCGCAAATCCTCCACCATGCGAGACAGGTGCTGTACCTCGCCATTCATCACCTCATAAATTGCCGGCGTGGCTGTGATTTTCTTCTGTTGCAGCCCTTCGGTGTAGCCGCGCAGGATGCTCAGTGGCGTGCGCAAATCGTGGGCCAGGTCGGCCGTCATTTGCCTGCGCAAGTGGCTGGCGCGCGCCAGGTCGGTGCTCATCTTGTTAAACGAAGCGGCGAGCAATCCTACTTCGTCGCGCGTCCGTACGTTCACTTGCTGGTTCAATGCGCCGCCCGCCATGGCGTGTGTCGCATGGGTCAGTTCGGTAAGCGAACGCGTTAGTGTGCGCGCCAGCAACCACCCAACCGCCAAGGCGAGGAGCGCGGTGATTGCCGCGCTGGTCAGGGCCGCAACACCGATGCGATCAATAAATGCCTGGTCGGTTTGGGGTCTCCCCGGGGGTGGTTCCGGGCCCTCGCCGCGGGGAAGGAGGAGGATGTAGCCGAGATTTTCCGCCGAAGAACCGGGGACCGGAATCGCCAGGGTCTGCAGACCACCGGCCCCATCCGATCCCAAGCGTTGACCGATTGGAACCACGCGGTTGCCCAGGACGACGGTGCGTGTTTCGTCCAGAATTACGATGTCCCTGCTGTAGAAATCCAGTGGGGGCGTGTTCCGCAACATCGTGCCCACCCCCGCCCAACTGGTTCGTGAACCGCGATAATTTGACAGCGCCTCGATTAACACCGTCTGGTCGCGACCGGAAAGAAACCGATCAAATTCGTTTCGTGTGCGTGCACCCACGAGCAACGCGAAAATTGTGACGCCCAGCACGCCAATGCCGAGGAACGCGAGCGTGAGCTTAAACGCAAGTGATCGCATGATGACGGTTATGCCGAGGCAAAGCGATATCCCATCCCATAGACGGTTTCAATGTAAATCGGATGACGCGAATCCGGTTCGATCTTACTGCGCAGGTTGCGTATATGCACGTCAATGGTGCGCTCATAGCCTTCATAGGATTCGCCTGAAACACGATCAAGAAGATCCAGGCGGGAAAAAACCTGGCCGGGAGACTGCATAAAGGTCGCCAGCAATTCAAATTCCGACTTTGTCAATTCCACCGATTGGTTCCCCACCCGGACAGATACACGCGTGCGATCAAGCATGATGTCTGCAACGCGCAGCACATCAATCGGTGTTGCGCCACCCTGCTGTGCACGGCGTAATACGGCACGCACGCGCGCAATTAGTTCGTGCACGTTAAATGGCTTGGTTACATAGTCATCGGCGCCAAGCTCCAGGCCAACGATTTTGTCCGGGTCTTCCACGCGTGCGGTCAGCATAATCACCGGCGTGTGCGCCTCTTTGCTGTGCAATCGCATGAATTCATAGCCGCCCATCTCGGGCATCATCAAATCCAGCAGGATCAAATCTGGTTTCTCGTGCCTGGCAATGAACAATGCCTCGCGCCCATTTGGCGCTTCAAGCACGCGGAAGCCCTCCTGCGTCAGATAGAGCCGTATCATCTCGCGAAGGTTCGCTTCGTCGTCAACAATCAGTATGGTTTGTGTCATTGCCCAGGTTGAACAGGCTGCGTCCCGTTTATTTCTCGATCATGTACTAGTGTAACGTCAGTGGAGAGGCCGCCCTTTTTGATAACGCGGATAAGCACCACGCCAACTGCGGCAATCACCGAGATTTCGACAAACGTTGCCACCACTTCAACCAGGCCAAACGCACTAAACCCATTGACCCCGCTCTCCCGACCGCCACGTTGCCCGGCATTGCCCGCGCCAGCACGGGGTTCTCGAAACGTTCCGCCGCTTTGTCCGGTCGTCATCGAGACGACGCCAAACATCAGGGCACCGGCACACAACCCTGTCGCTAGAATTACGCCAATCCGAACAAGGTATTTCACGAGTTGGCCTCCGTGGTTGGTCGAGCCGGTTGCATTGGCTTGAAGCGCAGTTCAATTGGTGCGAACACGTATCGATTAAACGTATTGCCAATCCATTGCCAATGCAGCGCAATATGTGTGCCCAACAGGATCAGCGCCACATTTGCAGACAATGTATGCAGTCCGCGCCATGCAAACGCGGCCTGAACCTGCAGACCCAGAGCCGGTAATGCCGCGCGCGAAATCATGATGCCGCTCAAGCTGATGAGGACCACATCGATAAAGAGAAGCAGGTTTAGCAAGTAATTCACCCGTTGTTTCTGATGCAAAGCCGCGTTGAAAATTCGTTTTGTGGTGTTGATAATCCAATCCCAGTGCAGCAATAAATGCGTAACGATGGCCGCCGCAAAAGCCACACCGAGCCATTCGTGCACGGGCAAGCCGCTAAAGCGCGGCGCCATGGCAATAAGATATGCCATAAATAGCGTGCAATCAAGCACCAAATTTACCTTGGTCGGGGATAAAGTTCTTTTGGAAGTATTCATAATGTTCGCCGTCCGCTAAAACGCCTGCGGACGTATGTAAGCAAGCCTATACAGCGTCTGTTTGGAAGTTATGAAGATTCGATGCAGACAGTGTCAATCGCGTAGCGTGTCCCCGCGAAGATCATCGTGCTAGTTGCGATGGTGGCGTTCCGGGCATGATAGTCTTGGTACGGGGTTAATGGAAGTCATGACCAGAACATTTATTCGCACGCTAAGTGTCTTGTCCATCGCGCTTGGTGTGATTTTGGCACCGTCGTCGCTGGCGAATGCAAGCCCGGCACGGGCTGATTTTGATGGTTGCCCCGCGCTTGGCAACGAACCAGCCCAAGTCTTCGTGTGGAAGGACAGCGTCTATGGACGCAGCGCGCCGGATGGCAAGGCGCCGACGTCCACACGCCTTTTACGCGGGCAATGCTTTTTTGGCGTTGGGCGTGACAAGAAGAACGGTTTTCTGCTGGTCAGCGATGGTGCCAGCAAAGTATGGGTGTTTGGCGGTGATGTCGTGTGGCGTGGTGATTTGCAAAAGCTGCCCTATCTGGATGATTTTCGCGCGACAGATGCCGTGTTAACCACCCGACCCCAGGGTCTGCCTGTGATCAGCGCAAAGGCGAGACGGATCTATGCGAACGCCGCAGAACAAGGGCGTGATCTGGGGATCGTAAGCGTCATTGGTGACTGTAATAGTGAATCGCCCGTTTACTTCGGTCGCGTTGCGACTGGCAGTTTTAACCTTGGCGCATACCCGTCACTGCAATATGCCGCCGGGAGATTTGGCCGCTCATGGGGCCGCGCGTCGCTTGCCACTGCCGGTAGCTTTAATACCAGCAGTGCATTGGATCCGGCGTGGGCCAACCCGGCATTGTGCAACGGCGAAGCACCGTTGCCGTGTGAGTTGCGGCTTAGCCGCGCCAGCATCATGATTATGGCGCTTGGAACAGGTGACCAGTTTGCCTGGCAGGGAATTGAAAGTCGGTATCGCCCGATCATCGAAAACGCCATCGCCGGCGGCGTGCTTCCGGTGCTGATGACCAAGGCCGATCAGCTGGAGCACATTCAAGGTGGCGCGCCGGCTGATGCCATAAATAATACGATTCGCGGTTTGGGCGCGCAATATGGCATTCCCGTTATTGATTTTGCACTGGGCGTACACGACCTTCCCAATGGCGGGCTGGCCAATGAACCCGCGCCTCAGTTCCATCTGAGCACGGCCGGTGAGGATATGCGGATCATTATGACCCTGGCCACGTTGGGTGCGATAAGCGCCGGAATTGCCTACGTACCCCCCGCAGAGCCCGTGGAGGCTGTGGAGGCCGCGCCGGTAGTGTCGGGCACCATTGTGCAGGCGGCACCAGCCACCAATCCGGTGCTGGGTGAGGTTACAGTCACTCACGGAACCGCGGTGCTGCGCAAAGAGGCGAACTTTGAGGCCACCGAGACCGGTCGCGTTTTTGCCGGGCAAAAGCTCAGCATGTTCTCAAAGGGCGCGGGCGAGGACTGGATTAAAGTTGCCATTCCCGGGAGCTCCGAACAAAGTTGGATTCACACGGATCAAATAACAATTGCCGCTGTCACAAGCACGCGCACCGGGCGCGGTCGTGAATCCGGCTCATCAATGCAATGAACAACAATCGAAATTGGCTCGTCATTATTGGCTGTGGGGTGGTTGCGTGTTTGTGTCTCGCGATTGGCGCCGTTGGCGGCGCCGGTTACTTTTTGACGCAATTTGCCAATCAGACGGATGCGACGGCGGAAGCGGTCTCAACTGCCGAGCCACGAGGCGGGTCAACACCAGTGGGGACGGCCCGTAGCACGCCCTCCATCGAGGCCACCCGACCGCCGTTACCCGCCGGGGCGGATGCGCCATCCGCACCCGAAACAATATTTGCCGACGCCTTGCCCAAGCAAGATTTGGTCGACATCGCCGTACGGTTCAAGGGCGTTCCCGCAGGCACGACGGTTGAGTGTGCCGTCCGCAGACCGGAATATAACGTGGGTGACCGTCGCGAATTTACGCTCAGCAATAGTGACACCAATACCTTGTTCAAAATTACAGCGGAGCTAAAGGTTAAAACCAAGGATGCCTATGCCTGGGTGGAGACCACGCCTGATGCCCTGCGCATCGACCAGGCCAAGCTGCAAAAGGCCATGGATCGGTTTACCGCCAGCATTGCTCCAACCAACCGTGCTTTTTTTGGCAGCGAAGCTAATCCAGGCGTGGATTGTGATCCGCATGTGTATATTCTGCATGCATCTGGCGTCGGCAAAAGCGTCGGAGGATATTTCTCCTCGCCGGATGGTTTCCCGAAATCAGTCCGCGACGACAGCAATGAGGCGGAGCTGTTTTTGATGCACGCCGCGCCAAACTACAACGGCGCAGACCCGGCATCCACGAGCTACTTCAGCACGCTGGCCCACGAGTTCCAACACATGATCTCGCACAACAACAATCATTCGACCGACCTGTGGCTCGAAGAAGGCGCCGCCCAACTGGCCGAGCGACTAAATGGCTTCGCCGATGACCCGCTGAGTAGTGCCACGACCTTTGCCAGCCAGCCGGAAACGCAACTTACGGTTTGGGAGGAGAGCAGCGCGGGTGGCAATAGCAAGCACTATGGCGCGGCGTATCTTTGGTGGAGCTACATTTTGGATCGATTTGGTGAGGCAAACACAAAGAAACTTGCCCGTGAAACCGATCGCAGTACGGCGGGATTTATGCGCGCGCTCGCGGCTACGGGCTCCGTAAACCCGGATACCGGCAAGGCCTATACATTTCCCGAGCTCTTTGCCGATTGGGTCGCGGCAAATTACAACGGTAAGCAAGCCGGCGGCGGGGCGCCCAACCGATGGAATTACAGCGCAACCAACGCGCCACCCTTCACCCTGCGCGCGCGTCTTAATGCCGCAAACTATCCATACACCAAGCGTGATGTGTTGAATCAGTTTGGAACCCATTACATAGATTTGCGCAGCAACAAAGCGCTAAACGTGGAATTCACCGGTGCCGCCCAGGCGGCGTTGTTACCCGACACCGACTCCGACGGAATATTTTGGTATAGCGGTCGCGGTGATGAGAGTGATCCGCGGCTTAGCCGGGAGTTCGATTTGACCGGGGTCACCAAGGCCACCTTGAAATATCGCGCGCTATGGCGCGTCGAAGAAGACTATGACTATGCCTATGCCAGCGTCAGCGCTGATGGCGGCGGCACATGGGTCACATTAAAGTCATCCAGTTGCACCAAGGAAGATCCAAACAAAAGCAACCTGGGTTGCGGATACACCGGCAGCAGCGGTGGCAAGGGCAACGACCCTGTGTGGAAGGATGAGACGGCAGACTTGAGCGCCTATGCCGGCAAAAAGATTCAACTTCGATTTGAGGTCGTCTCCGATGCCGCGGTGCATCGCGAGGGCTTGGCGGTCGACAATATTGAGATACCCGAGATCAAGTTCAAGGATGGCGTGAACACGGTTAATGGTTGGAAGGCGGAAGGCTTTGTGCGCAGCAACAACGTTCTGCCTCAGACGTGGTCCGTCCAGGTGATCTTTACCAAGGATGACAACACACGTGAAGTAAAGCGCATGACGCTGGATGGCAACAACACGGGCACGCTGGCGATTCCTTTGGGCGCGGGGTACAAGGGCGCCGTGATCGCCGTCTCACCAACCACCTTGGTAACCACCGAGCAGGCGAATTACGAGATAAAAATTAAATAGCGAAAGTCGGACAAGATCGACTGCCACCAATTCAATCCGGCAATCTGATCAAGACCGCAGCGTTGCAGCATGAATCCCTCTCATCGGCTCCGATTGATTGCGCTACTGCCGCTGGCCACGGGCGCCGGGCTCCTTGGGTTTTTGATCGCGCGCATCTCTATTTGGATTGGGTTCGGGCTGGTTGCGGTGCTTGGGCTGGCCGTGATCGCCGCGGTTTGGAGGAGTGCCACTACCGTTCAACGCGCAACCATACTGCGGCGCGCGCGTGCCGGTCTGATCGCCGGAATTGCCGCCACCGCGGCGTATGATTTATCCCGCTTCATCCTGGTTACAGTGTTTGAGAGCCCGGTCTGGCCGTTTGAGGCGCTGCCCGCATTCGGGGGATTGCTGCTGGGTGCCGATGCCGGATTTAACACACGCCTGTTTGCCGGCTCGATCTATCATGTTATCAACGGGGTTGGATTTGGAATCGCATACGCACTCTTTTCCCGCAGACCGCGCATTCTCACCGGGTTGGTTTGGGCGCTTGTTCTTGAGCTATTTATGGTCACGCTATATCCCACCTGGATAAACTTGAAAGCCCTTGATGAATTTGTGCGCATCTCCGCATTTGGCCACGTGGTGTATGGTGTGGTTCTTGGTTTGCTAACGCGACGGTTTTCGTTTAGTGATCCATCGGAGGGAACCAACTCTTATGCAAAATCTTCAGACATTTGAACAAGTTTGGTGGGTGCGCATCCCCGGTGCACTGGCCCGGGTGTCTCGATTATTTTCCACAATTTCGACGGATGGCGCCTACCTGCGTGCCTGGCCGCTGGCGGCAACCGTGGCGCCGGTGCTGTGTCTTGTGTTTGGTTTCTTAACGGGTTGGCTGCACTTTTCCGACGGCATTGTTTACACGCAAACCATTGGTGTGATGGCTCTGTTTGTGCTTGCGAGCGGGCTTGGCGCCGGGTTGGGGCTATGGCTTCTGGTCGGATATGTGCTTGGTGACTTCCTTCTGTTTGGCCATAGTCATCCCTACGATTCGAGCATTTTTACCGGGGTTGTGGTGGTGCGTTTGTCGCTCGTTATCGTTTACGTATTGCTTGCAAAGCTGGTATGCCTGGTACCGCTGGTCAGCAGGGGTTTGCGTCAGCAGTTGGTGGGCGGTCTAAAGCTGGAAGCCCCCGTCTCAACCATCGTTACCGCTGTCGTACAGGGTTTGCTGCAAGCCGCGCTCGTGTGGGTTTGGGTTCAAGCCACACCCACCTTGATTCGACCCGTGTTTACGTGGGTTGAAGGCACTCCTCCGGTTGATGCCATGCGCCCCCTGCAGCAGGAGGGCTTGTGGCTTGTTGCGCTTGGATTTCTGCTCGGCGTCGCCCGCGCAATACTTGAAAGCTTGCCGGCCGCGCAGCGCGCAGTGCAGGCCAATCGCGTTGCGGTGGCGCGGTCATTGCAGGCGCGTCGATTGCCCGTTCCAATGAGGCTGCCGTTCTGGTTTCCAGCCATCATCCGAGCGCTCTTTGCGACCTTCATGATGTCGGGCATCATACAAACCTGGTTTGAAGCCATTTCATTTTTTATTCTGCTGTTGGGGGCGCAGCTTCTGCGTGGCGTCATTGCGACGCAGGCCCGGGCGTTTGTTCAATTCATAAACCGCGTTCCGATCATTCTTCGTATCGTGGCGGGAGCGCTTGTTAGTTACCTGGTCGCTTCCCAGGTTATTCCGGCCTATTGGGGGGGTGGCAGTACCTTTCTCCCGGTGCTGATGACTGCAGCATCATCCATGATCGTGTTTTCGTTGTTGCTGCCCGGTGGCACGCAGCCACGAAAGGAGGTGATCGCATGATCCCGGCAAAAATAATCCGTGCGGCAATCATTGGTGGTGCGGCCACCTGGTGCGCCCTCCCGCAGATCGCCAGCGCCGATAACTGCAGCGGTCTTGGTGATTGTTATTTCACCGTGGCTTCCGGTATTGGGGTGGCTTCGGCCATAGGTATTGGCGCATTATTAATTGTGTTTTGGTCGGATATTGTTCAGGCGTTTGGCAATGTGTTTACCGGGACCGAACTCGGTGCAGACCCTGTGGAACCCACAACGACGGACACCGTTCCGAGCGAAACCGGCCCTGGAACTATTGCTGAACCAGGCACAGCCGACCTGCCGCCCCATGTGAGTGGCCATGTTCCTGGTGAAACTTATACCGGTGATCCCACACCGGCAGGACACGACGTGCCGGTTGGCGGCGTCGGTCACACAGGCGGCACCAGTCCGACATCTCCAGATGGATCCATTGGATCCATCAATCCACCGGCTCAGCCAGGGCACTCCGGGTCACCAAGTGACCCTGCTAGTACCGGCCCGACTGTAGGTCAACCGGTAGGTCACGAACCGGGTTCAGGTGCGCCCACACAGACTGATCCACATCAGACGGACGCCACACCAGTCGCACATGCCGGTCCGGGCGCCCCGGGTGACGGGCACACCAGTACGCCAGCGGCTCACCCATTGGACGGGTCGTCGCCAGTGTCGGGCCAGTCACCCACGCCAACCATTGGAACACCACCATCACCTGCGATGCAGCCTGTGCAAGGTGCAGCTGCGGTTGTGCCCGGTGGCAATGCGCCGCACCAAACGCCCGGGTCATCAGGAGTCACAAATGCCGGCCATGCGGCGGGCTCACCGGATGCCTCCGTGGCCGGGCAACCAATCAGTACCGATGCCTCGACTTCGCTGCATCCAGGTCATGGCGTTGCCTCGCCCGTCAGTCACCCGGCACAGGTTTCTCAAAACCAATCCGAGCTCCCACCTGCGCCACCGATTTCCGAGGGCCGCGACTTTCGCGCGCCGGATCATGCCACAGGGTCCTATGGCGAGCAATCCACGCCCGATGCCGGTTCGCCACCAGCAGGGGAAGAAATCCAAATTGCACCCGAGGGCAAGATGATCCAGGGTGGGCAGGTGGTAGATGCCGAGCCTGGTGTGGCGCCCGAAGGTATGGCCATATCCGCCGGTCGGTTGGTCCCCGCGGATGGCTCCGCGGTTGCCGCCAATGAACCCCTGATTGCGCCCGAGGGCATGGCGGTTGAAGGTGGGCAGTTGGTTGCCGCTCATGTGCCATCAGACATTCAAATTGCCGGTGAGGGTCAGGCGCTGGTGGCCGGAACACCCGTAAGCATCAGCGACGATCCAGTTGCCGGCTTGATTGCGGACGAGGCTCGCAAACTCGCGGAGAAGATACCGCCGGCCTCGGCGTAGGTTTGGCCAATTAATTTGCCTAACGCGTATACGAAAAAGTCGACCAATCCGACCGCGGTCCCGCCCGCCCGCCATCGAGCATTGCCCAAACTCGCCAGCGCCCGGGTTGCGCGCCAAAAAACACAAAATCGAGTTTTGATACGGTTGTCGTGCGCGTGACCGACTGAGAAGGCGAGAGGTCGCTGTTCCATTTGCCGGCTTCCTTGCAGCCCATGCAATCAATCTCCACCACATATCTTGAAGCACCCGGCACGGCCCGCCAGTCAAAGGTGGTGTTTCGCGGGAAATTATCAAATACCGTATCGGGCTTTGGCGAGAGCAACAGGGGCGTGCCCTCCGCCGTCGGGAAGGCCGTGACCGTCGCCCGCGTGATACCGCCCACGGTCGTTGGCGCGGTGGTGGTTGCGCCGGGTCTGGGCAGGCGCCCTCCGATGAGGAAATAGGTGGCGGCCGCCGTCCCCGCCAATATCAACACCACGGCCGCCACGATCGCCCCTACCGGCAATCCCGATCGTTTCCTCAGTGCCGGGCTCACCGCCTGTCCCGGTGCCGTCCCTGGCGGTCGCGTCGCGCTCTGCATTGGCGGCGCACCCATCACCAGTGTGGCCGCCGTTTCGCCGGATGTGCCTGTTAATGCATTAAAAAACGCCCGGGCAAATTCGCCTGCAGATGGATAGCGCGCAGCCGGGTCTTTCACCAGTGCCTTGTTCACGACCTCCGCAATCGAGGTCGGCACCGTGGATAGTGCGGCGGGCGTATCCTGAATGTGCATCCGCATCAACGCAAATGCATCCGGCGCTTCGAAGGGGGCTTTGCCGCTCATCATCTCGTAGGCCAGCGCGCCCAGCGAGTACACATCGCTGCGATTGGTGACGGGTTTCCCCAGCGCCTGCTCCGGCGACATATACCGCACCGTGCCAATGATTGCCCCGGCCTGGGTGGAGTTTGTCGCTGCGCTGTCCGCTCCGCCATCCACCCGTTTGGCGATGCCAAAATCCGTCAGCATCGCCCGGTTGTCGCTCGCGCGCAACATCACGTTGCTCGGTTTGATATCCCGATGCACCACCCCTGCATGGTGAGCACCGTCAAGCGCCGCCGCCACATCGTTTAGAACCGGGTAAAAATCGTGCGCACTAAAAGGCCCGTGCTCGCGCAACACCGCGTCCAGACCCTTGCCTTCCACCAGATCCATCGCAAAATAGGGCGTGCCGTTTATGATCCCCGAGTCCAAGATGCGCACAATTCCCGGATGAAGCGGCGAGAGCTGGGGCTCTTTCTCAAACCGCGCACGCATCGAGGCGTCGTTGCAAAACTGGTCAGCCAGGGTCTTAAGCGCGACCACTTTGCCATCCGCGCTTTTTGCGCGATAGACCGCGCCCATCCCGCCCCGGGCAATCAACCCAACAATGTTATACGGGCCAAATGTCTGACCCGCCGTTAAATCCGCCATGGGGCGAGTATATGACGCAGCGGTAACACTAGGTCCGCTTGAATTTGAAGAAGTCCTTCCGTTTTATCTTGACCATCCGTCCATCCGGGTGATGCCAGACTATCCCCTCAAGGTCCAGGTCGCGTAAATAGTGCTTGATCGCGTCAAAATTCAACACGATGCCGGTGAGAACCTCGGCGCCATGCCTGATCAGCACGTGCCATCAAATTTTCGGGTTGCAGTGCCCTCACCGGCCAGAACTCATTCGGCGCCGGGCAACACCTCATTGCGCACGAGCCGGTCGGTTTCATAATCTCGCGCAAACAATGAAATGATTTTCTCTATGTTTTCGGTAACTCTTTTGCAACCTCGATTTTTGTCACCAACCCTCTGGGCTCACCCCCCAGCTTTTGTCCGGCTGCCAATTGCGAAGCCACCCAATGTCCGTCCGCCTCGCGCGCGTCATAGCGCAACACCTCGTGGTCGCGCGTGCGTTCGTGCACCGTCTCGGTAAACAACCGGCCGAAGAGCGGCTTGGCATAGCCCAACTGCCGGCGCACCGCCTCACACAGATCCGGCACAAATGGTGAGAGCAACACGCTTAAGTGATCGATCACCTGGGCCGCCACATACAGTTGCGTCCCGGCCCGCGCCTTGTCCACCTTTATGATTTTCCACGGCGCCTGCTGGTCAATGTAGTAGTTAGCTTTGCCGGCCAGCTCCATTGCCAGCGTCAGTGCCTCGCGTAATCGCACCGCGTTAAGCGATTCACCGACCGCCGCAAACGCGGCCCGGCTTGCGGTCAGCAGGGCCTGATCCGCCTCGGTCAATGCGCCGGGGATTGGTATGGCTCCGTCAAAGTTTTTGAATATCTGGCTTAGCGTGCGCTGCGCCAGGTTGCCCCATTTGGCCAGCAGTTCGCTGTTGTTCGCCTGCGTGAAGCCCTCAAAGCTCCAATCCGCATCACGCTGCTCGGGCATGATCTGGGTCAGATAAAACCGCACGGGGTCCGCGCCATATTTTTCGGCCAATTCCAGCGCCTCCACGCTCACACCCAGGCTCTTGCTAAACTTTTGCCCGTTCAAATTTACATATTGATTTGCAGGCACGTCATATGGCAGGTTAAACGTCGGGTTGTCTCCCGGGCGTGGCGCAGCTTCGTCACCCAGGTGCTTCATTCCCAATAGGATCCCCTGCCACAACACCGTGTGAAACAGAATGTTGTCCTTGCCAATGAAGTTATAGATTTTTACGTTGTCGGGCGCATACCAAAAATCCTTCCACGCTTCCGGTGTGCCATTGAGCTTGGCCCACTCAATCGTCGCGGTCAGATAGCCGAGCACCGCTTCCCACCACACGTAGATGCACTTCCCCTCGCTGTTAGGCACCGGGATCGGAATCCCCCACGTCAGGTCGCGTGTAAACGCGCGCGGGTTCAGGTCTTTGGCAAAGTTGCGCGCAAAGTTTAGCACCTGAGGTCGCCAATAGCTGTCCTTGTCCGCGAGATATTCGCCAATAGCCGGCCCCACCTGCGGCAGATCCCACATGTAATGTTCGCTCTCGCGAATGCTCAGAACATCATCGGCCAGGTTTCGATTGCGCGGATTGATGAGCTGCACCGCTTCAAGCAGATTCCCGCAGTTGTCACACTGGTCTCCACGCGCCTTGTCATACGCGCAGATAGGGCACGTGCCCTCAACAAACCGATCTGGCAGAAACTTTTGCTGCTTCTCGCTATACACCTGCTTTTGTTTGGCCAGAAACAGCTGCCCGTTGTCGTTCAGCCGCGTAAACATCTGCTGCGCGATCGCGTGGTGGTTTTCGGTGTCGGTGTGCGTATACAGGTCATAGCTGATTCCGAGCTTTATCCATGTCTGCAAAAACCTGGCGTGAAAATGTTCAAATAGCGCACGCGGGGTCTTGCCTTGCTTCTCGGCGCTCACCACAATCGGCGTGCCATGGCTGTCGCTACCGCTGACCACCACCACCCGGTTGCCGGTGAGCCGCTGATAGCGCGCAAAAATATCCGCGGGCAAATAGGCGCCCGCGATGTGGCCCACGTGTGCGTCGCCGTTCGCATATGGCCAGGCCAGACAAACCAGAATGTTTTCCATTTTTCTCCTTACTATTCTTTGTTCCAAGGTATTGAAACTAATGCAAACAACTCAACCGATTCAGCCAACAAAAAAACCGCCCACTTGCGCGGGCGGTTGATTAAAACCATTTCTGAAACTGACGGACAACACTCACTGTTCATCAGCCCGCGCGATTGTTTCGCCGGGCATCATCATGCTTGAACCGAGGTTTGCAGTCATTGCGAGAGAAATTGTAGCACGATCTTTCATTTCCCCGCGTGGTGCACGTGATGGCGTTCGTTCAAATAAAATGTCACGGTAGCCCAAATTCACCCATGCCACGCCAGATCACACCACCGTCTCATCCCACCGTGCACATTTCGCTGTTCAAGAAGATTGCCGGATTGTTCCAGAACCTGGCGCCGGTCCAGGCCGCGTATTACCTGCAGGATCAAATAAATCAGCGGCTCCCGCGGCCTTTGTTTCCTGTGCCGGCCTGTTACACCCTGTCTCCAAAACACGCCACGCACCCCGTGGTGGTGCGTCCCCTTACCAGCGATATGAGCGTATTTGGTCAAATCTTTATCGAGCGCGAATACGCGTGCCTGGATCACCTGGCCGACGCAACCGTGATCGTCGACTGTGGCGCAAATGTGGGTCACGCATCCGCTTATTTCCTGAGCCGTTTTCCATCCAGCCGACTGATCGCGGTTGAGCCGGACCCCGCCAACTTTGCCCAGTTGCAAAGGAATGTGGCGCCCTATGGCGCTCGCGTTCGCGCGCTCCAATCCGCGATTTGGTCTCACCCCGCCGACCTCAAGATATGCCCCGGCGAAAGCGCCTGGGCCACCCAAGTGCGCGAGTGCTTTCCAGGTGAACATCCCGATCTGCGCGCCGTTGACATCGCCACATTGTTCGCTGAAGCCAGATGCCCGAGGATTTCCATCCTTAAAATGGATATCGAAGGCGCGGAAGCGATTGTGTTTGCCAAGGGCGTCGATACCTGGCTATCCTGCGTGGATAACCTCGTGATTGAGCTGCATGATCGCACCTCGTTTGGCCGCGCATCGGATATTTTCTACGCCGCCATTTCCGGCCATCCATTTGATATTTATGGGTATGGTGAATTAATCGTATGCAGCCGCCGATCGTGACGTGGTGATAGAAACCATTTATGGGTCGTCTGGCGTTAACTTAACGAGCGCAATCAGCAGCCGCTCATCGAGCGGCCGCACTATTAATACTAGTTCCCCACAACCCGCCGCACGCCATGCAAAACGTGGAATGGTACGGGTTGTGGGCAATGTAGGAGAAACATGCCCACCAACAAACGCCCCGATTTTGACGTAAAGCAGTTGACCCAAATGCAGTGGTATCTCGGCACCGAGATGGTCGAGGACTATCTCGATGGTCATCTCAGCCGACGCAGCATGCTTAAGCGCGTGTTGTATATAACCGGAAGCTCGGCGGCAGCGGCCGCATTGTTAAGCGCGTGTGGCGTTCCAGCCGCTGCGCCAACTGCGGCTCCGGCCCAAACCGCCGCCCAACCAAACACCGCCGTGCCTCCCGGTCCGCCCGTGTCACCAGCCAAAAATCCCGTATTGGGTGTGGCCGCCACAGACCCTGCGGTGGAAGGCAACGCTGTGAGCTATGACACTGATATCAAGGTCAGTGCCTATCTGGCCCGCCCAAAGGCTGCCGGCAGCTATCCCGGTATCGTGGTGATTCATGAGAACCGCGGCCTAACCGATCACATTCGTGATGTTGCCCGCCGCCTGGCCAAGGCCGGCTTTATCGCGGTCGCGCCCGATCTGGTCAGCCGCGGCGGCGGCACCGACACGGTTGGCCCGGACAAGGTCCCGGGCTGGCTCGGCAACGCCAAGGAAGAGGATCTGGTCAAGGACATGAATGGCGCGGTTGATTTCCTTGAGAAGCAACCCGGTCTGCTGGCCGGTAAGCTCGGTGTGATGGGCTTCTGCTACGGTGGTGGTCAAACCATCCAGCTGGCCGCGGCAAATTCCAAGATCAAGGCCGCCGTCCCGTATTACGGACCGGTCCCCAGCGCACCCTTGAAACCCATCGAGGGTACCAACGCCGCGATCTTTGCCGTCTATGGCGCCTTGGACAACCGTGTAAACGGCACCGCCCCCGCGCTTGAAGAGGCCATGAAGAAAGCCGGCAAGCCGTTCGACAAGAAGCAATATGCCGATGCCAACCACGCCTTCAACAATGACACCGGTGGCAGCTACAACGAAGCCGCCGCGGTCGCCGCCTGGGCCGACACGTTGGCCTGGTTCAACAAGTATCTAAAGGGTTAAGCCGAGCCCGTGGATTGATGCCTGCAACCGCAGCCATCAGTCCACGGGCGTCTGCGTGCGCTTCCACATCTCCATGGCCAGCGCGAGTCTGTTTTGAGTCGATCGCCCCCGTGTTCGGCTAAAGCTGATCTGTAGCTCGCTCTTTGCGCGCGTGACGCCCACATACAGCAGTCGCAGTCGTTCCGCAATAGCCTCAATCCTCGCTTCGCGGATCAGCATCTGATCACCCAACAAATCGCGGTCGGGCTCAATTGTTTCGCGCGGCGACTGTGTCGGTCTCCGCGCCGCAAACTCATGTTCCAGCGATTTGCGCGCCTCCGTCGCAGGGTCCCGCCCACCCAAATACCACTGTTCGCCGCGCCAATTGGTCGCTTCGGGGTCATGTGGGAAATCCAGCGTATCCACACAGACCATATATACGCGATCCCATTCCAATCCCTTCGCCTTGTGCAGCGTGGTTACCGTGATCACCCCGGGCTGTGGCTCAAATCCCGCCTCCAACAAGCTGCGGCTAAGAAAGCTCTGCCGATTATTGGCGATGTCTTTAAGCTTGTCCGCCAGGTCGCCCAGTTGTGCCGATGGATTTAGCGCGGCATAGCGGCGCATGCTAAGCGCGAGGCTGTGGGCGATGGCCAGTTCGTTGTCACGGGTGAGCACGTCCTGCGCAATGGTTAGCATTAATTGGTCAACCGGGAGCAGGCTGGCCCGCACCCAGCGCGCGACCAGGGTCGTCAGTTTGGTCAGCTGTTGCAATGCATCTTCAGACAACACGACCTTTTTTGGCAGAGCCGGGTCGCCACCGGCCCATGGATACAGCAATTGCTCGATATTCAGTTTGCTGGCGAGCACTGCGAGCAGTTGCTTTTCATCCGCGACCACCGGCAGCTTGCTCCCAACGTTTAGAGCCAGCAGTGCAACGCGTAATTTGTCCAACACACCCGCTTGAAGTGGATTGCTGCAAAATCGAACCGCCAGCGCCAACGCGTCCGCCACGTCCCGCACCGGCTTGGGATTCTTTAGCTGATCGGCAAATAACGGCAGCTCGCGCTGCGCCAGCGGCAACCGCGCCTTCTCCGCCTCAAGCTCCTTGACGATCTCGTCCCCCGCCTGGTTGGTGAGCGTCAGGATCGCACAGGTTTTCTCTTCGTTCTTTAATACAAACCCGGCCGCGCTTTTGGCCACGCGTTGATACTCCGTCTCGTCGTTTGCATATGCTTCAAAATGCACCCGCCCGGTGGTCGGGTTACCCGGTGTTTCGCCGGCTTCCAGTGGCACGATCTGCACCGCCTCGCTCAAGGCCACACGGCGCACTTCTTGCACAGGATGATTGTGCGTGGACCACCGTGTCAGCCAGTTGGCCAGTTCGATGATCTGCGGCGTGCTCCGACCGCTCCGCGTCAGAGGCAGCGTGTGGTTCACCACGCAGAACTCGCGAAAAAAGCGCACATCGCTTGCCGTGAAGGTGGTCATGATCGCCTGATTTGGATCACCCACCCGCACCCAGTTGTTGTGATCCCGCGAGAGCAAACCCAGAATCTGCTCTTGTAGCGGGGTGCTGTCCTGCGCCTCATCTTCCAGGATTGCATACCAGCGACTGTTTAACGACGCGCGAAACTCCTCGTTGCTTTCAAGCGCGCCAATTGCCCGACCGATCAGGTCGTCAAAATCCAGTCGCCCACTCTGAGCAAGCAACTTTTCATACCGCTCGTAGATGCGTGCACCAATATCCAGATAGGGCGACAGTATCCTGCCAGCCATCTGCGGACCGGGTGCTGTTCCGTCCAGCCAACTACGTAGTTCACTCGCGCCCAACCGAAGGTTTTTGGAAAGCCGCGTCACCTCGGAAGCCAGGCGGTAGGTGGCGCTCCGCCAGGCTTCTCGCGTGCGTGTCTGCGTCTGGGCGTTGGAATCCTGCGGAAGAAAGCTCTGCCAGGTGTCGCTGTATGCGAAGTCGGTAAACCACCGCACGGCATCGGTGAGCGCCTGACCACCGCTTACTTCGTCATCAATCGAAAAGTCGCTCCCGGTTCCCGCCAGGTCCGGCCGCGTTCGGACAATCAAGTGCGCCAGCCCGTGCAGGGTCAACACCCTGTATCCGCCATCGGTCAACCCCAGATCACTCAACTGCCGGCGAATCCGGTTGCGGATATTGTCCACCGCGCTCGTTGTAAATGTAACCACCAGCAATTCACGTTCATCAAAAACGTTGCTGCGTTCGCCAGCCTGCGCCAGCATGCGCGCAGCCAGTGCGGCCAGCGTATACGTCTTCCCGCTTCCTGGCACGGCGCTCACCGCCAGTCGTCCACCGGCGTAATTTGCGATCTCCTGTTGTTCTGCACGCAATGGCATGCCTGTGAGTGTATAGCGTCAACAAAGCGCTTGTGATCTCACGCTCATGTCCGCATCATGTCCGGATTATCGCTTGACAACGCGAGGTCCGTTGCTACTATTAAGGGGAGTTACGGCAACAGGTTCGTGGCAATTTCACATGACTCCAGATACCACATCCGTACTTCCAAAGTCCAACCGGCGTGTGGTTCGCTCCGGCGCGCTATTGGCGCGCTTCGTGGGCGAAATCTCCGAGGGCCGATTCTGGGCCTATTTGTTGCTACTGCCCAGCCTGATCCTGGTCCTTGCCGTGGTCGTTTATCCGGTCGGATACGGCATTTACCTAAGCTTTCATCAATATAACCTGCTGCGTGCCGGCCTCGGCGCCACGTTTGTCGGGCTGCAGCAATACATTGAACTGTTTCAGGATGACGACTTTGCTCAAATCGTCCGGAATACGTTTGTGTGGGTAGCCGGAGGCGCGCTCTCGCAATTTTTGGTTGGTCTCATTACGGCGCTTGCGCTCAATCGCAAGACCCTCCGCGGCGGCCCGCTTGCGCGCGTTCTACTTCTGCTTCCCTGGGTCATTCCATCCGTGGTTGCCGGCCACATGTGGGCGCTATTGTTGGATTCGCGGCTGGGTGTGATCAATGACATCCTGGTCCGTATCGGGTTGCTGGCCAGCTACCGGGCCTGGTTTGCCGATCCAGCTACAGCCATGCCGGCCGTGATGCTGGTCGACCTGTGGCGCGGCTTTCCGTTTTTTACGCTCTTGCTCTATGCCGGGCTCCAGTCCATTCCCGAGGAGCTTTACGAGGCCGCCGAGGTGGATGGCGCCAATGCAATTCAGAAATTTCGCAGTATCACCCTGCCCATGTTGACCTCGGTGATCGTCGCCGCCATCATTCTTCGTGTGATCACGCTGGTGAACTCGCCGGATCTCATGATTGTGCTTACCAATGGCGGGCCCGGGTTGGCCACCTTTACCCTGTCGCTATATGCGTTCCAAATCGCTTACGAAAACTTTAATTTCGGCGCCGCCGCCGCGGTATCGGTCATCATGCTGCTCATCTTGATGATCTTTACCTCGCTGTATCTGCGCTTTAGCGGCGTCACCAAAGCCACCTAGCCCACACCCGATGTCATTTACCTCAATCCGCAGCAGTCAAAAAGCCACCCAGCGTCTCTTTGATGCGATTGCATACGCAATTGTCGCGTTCATGCTGGTATTTGCGCTTGGCCCGCTGGTTTGGACCGCCTTCACGTCCATAAAACCGGAAAAGGACATTGTCACGAACGAGATGCAGTATATTCCGCTGCACCCGACGCTTGAACACTATGTCACGCTTTGGAACCGTGCCGGCGTGGTCACCATGTTTCGCAACAGCGCATTCACCACTGCCGTCACCGTCGTACTTTGTCTGCTGGTTGGCACATTTGCCGCCTATAGCATCTCGCGTTATCGCTTCCGCGGTCGGGGCGGGCTGCTCACTTTTTATCTCATCATCCGCATGTTTCCGGTGGTGCTGATGCTCCTGCCGCTCTACATCATGCTTCGCAGCATCGGACTCTTGGATACGGTGTGGGGTCTGGCCCTCACCTACACCACCTTCAGCATGCCGGTCAGCCTGCTAATGCTAAAGGGATTTTTTGATGCCGTCCCGGCCGACCTTGAGGACGCCGCGCGCATCGATGGCTGCACCCGCTTTGGCGCCTTGTTTCGCGTGGTGATTCCTCTGGCCCGCAGCGGCATTGCGGCCACCTCCGTCTTGATCGCGGTCGGCGCCTGGAACGAGTTTTTGTTCGCGCTTATGCTCACCAATAGCGACGGCTCGCGCACATGGCCCGTGGTTCTTCAACTGATGGTTGGCGAGTTTCAGCTTCCCTGGGGTTTGATTGCCGCGGGGGGCATGACCAGTATTTTGCCGATTATTGTTTTCTTCGCTTTTGCCCAAAAGTCACTTGTCCGGGGTTTGATGGTGGGCGCGGTTAAGGGTTGATTCGGCGCCTTGGGTTGGAAGGTGCCCCGGGCTCAGCGCGACATTAATTGTCACCTTCAACAAAACAAGAAAAATATCAAGAAAAGGAAAAGAACACATGGGTTTCAAAATAAGTCGACGACGTCTCATAAAGGGTGCTGGCGTGTTGGGCGCGGGTGCCGTGCTGGCGGCCTGCGCGCCCGCTACCGCGCCTGCGGCCAAGGTCAGTGGCAAGGTTACTTACTGGCATCACTACACCAGCGAGAGCGAATTCGCCGGTCTCAAGGCGGGTGAACAACTGTTTGCCAAGGCCTACCCTGATGCTCAGGTTGAATCGCTCAACATTCCGAATGCCGACTTCATGGCTAAATTCACGTTGGCCGTTCAGGGCGGCGGCAAGCCAGACACAACCATGATCTCATCCGATCGTGTGCCTGACATGGTTGGCATGGGCGGTCTGGTTGATCTGACCGATCGGATTAACAAGTGGGAACAAAAGAAGAACTTTCCCGCCAAGTTTTATGACGCAGCCACCATCAACGGCAAGATGTATGGCGTGCCCAGCTTCATGTTTGTTGACTGGATGTATTACCGCAAGGATTGGTTTGATGAAAAGGGCGTGAAGGCGCCAACCACTTTGGATGAAATGTTTGATGCCGCGGTCAAGATGACCGATCCGGCCAAGGGTCGCTTTGGTTTTGGCATGCGCGGCGGAGCTGGTGGCCAAGGTTTGGTGGTGCAGGTCATTCGCGCGTTTGGATCACCACTGGTGGATGCCTCTGGCAAGGCTGCGTTGGATATTGCCAAAACCACCGACGCGCTCAAGTGGTATTCCGAGCTCTACACCAAGGCCAAGGCTGTGCCACCCAGCGTCACAAATGACAGCTTCCGCCAAATCCTCGAGGCCTTCCAGACCGGCAAGACCGCCATGTTATGGCACCATACCGGCTCGTTGGCTGATGTGCAGTCCTTCCTCGGCACCGATGGCGCCAAGTTCATGAGCATCCCCCGACCCAAGGGCCCCGCCGCAGTTGTAAATGATGTGTCACCGTCCTACAACGGTATCGTTGATAAGAAAAACGAGGAAGCCGCCTGGGCATGGGTGAATTTCTGGGGTCAGAAGGACGCGCAGATTGCGCTGATGGAGAAGACCGGTTATGTCCCATCAAATTCTGAAGCCGCAAAGGACGAGCGCATCACCAAGAATCCGTATTACACCGCCGCGTTTAGTGCGTTAAGCACCGGCACCACTGCACCGCAGTTTGCGGGTCAACCCGGCTGGCAAAACAGCGTGGTCCTGCCCACCTTCCAACGCGTGTTGCTCGGCGAAGTTACCCCGGCCGCCGCCGCGCAAACCCTGGCCAAAGGTCTCGAAGATGCCATCGCCGGCAAGTTGAAGTAACAATATCTCTTAATACGCACGCACGATTACAAGCATCCAGGCAGAAAGAGACGCAAGGGCGGCCGCCGCCGCCCTTGCCTTAGCGGTCACTCTTGGCTTTGGTTTAGTCCGCCTAATTGATTAAGACCCGTGGACTTGTCCACACCCACGTCGCGGTCGCTGTGCGGAGCAGAAGCGATCCTGCTAAAAATTGCCGGAAGCTGCCGCCGACAATGGCACCCGCCCACTCTAAACGCCCGGCAGTCAATCCAGTGTTACCCATGAAAATAACCGGTATCCGCACCACCCCCTACGAAATCACCTGCAAGCGCACCATCGCCGATGCCAATGACCCCGTCGGGCACAACGGCATGCCCATGCTGGCCGTTTGGCTGGATACCGACGAAGGCGTGAGCGGCGTCACATTGGGCTCGCCCGGTATCCGCACCCAAATCCATGACTTGGTTGCTGATCTGCTTATCGGTCGTGATCCCCGCGGGGTACGCGGTCACTGGAAACGCATGATCGACGCCACCTTTAAAGGTGGCAACCGCGGGATGATCAATTCCGCCATCAGTACGATTGATGTTGCGTTGTGGGATCTAAAAGCAAAACTAAACAACGAACCTCTTTGGAAAACCCTCGGGGCAAGCACCCGCGCCGTGCGTGCTTATGCCAGTGGCATCGACTTAAGCCTGTCCGATGCCGAAATTCGCGACTTTTACACCGGCCTGGCCGCTCACGGCGTCAACGCGGGAAAGCTTAAGATCGGTCTCGATCAGGAAGCCGACCTTCGCCGGATCGCCATCATGCGTGATGCCCTCGCGACTTCCGGAAAGACCCCGGTGCTGATGATCGATTCAAACGAGTATTGGTCCCCCAAACAAGCCATCCGCTCCATCCGCGAAATCGAGCGCCAGTTCGATATTTTTTGGGCTGAGGAACCGGCCCGCCGTTGGGACGCTCAGGGTCTCAAGCAGGTCGGTGACTCCGTGAGCGCCGCAATCGCCACCGGAGAGAACCTGGATGACATAAGTGAATTTCGACCGCTCCTCCAGCACGGAGCGGTTGATATCGTTCAGGTTGGGTTGCGCACCGCAGGCATCACCGGCGCATTAATGGTGGCTGACCTTGCCTATGCCTTTGACAAGCCGGTCTCGCTTATGAATTGCGCGGCGCATGTGATGGCCCATGTTGCCGCCGTCATTCCAAATCACATCAGCATGGAGTGCGCCATGCTGGGACGCGGCGACGGTCTCAAACACGATCACAAAATAGTCGACGGTTGGATCATGCTCACCGATCAACCCGGTTTGGGGATCGCCTTTGACGACAGCCGTCTTGCCGCGCTGACACCCAATCCATCCGCCACGCGCTCGCGTGCCGGCTCATGGGGGCGCCGTCGGGGCGCCGGTCTCATGGTTGTCCACCCGCACGAATCCGAATACCTCGGCGAGGAATAACCTCCGTCGATCCACGGCCACGCCAACCTCCGTGTGATAACGTGCCCACACGGTCGGCAGAATTTGGTTGCAACACAACTGCACATCCATGCATCCAAAACCAAAATGGCAGCCGTAGGGATAAATAACGCGGTGTGTAAAAAGGACCGCGGATGTGAAATCACGATGAAACTGGCTCGTTTGGCACCCATAACCGCAGCGTTGACGCTGGTCATTGTGACCGCCGCTCCAGTGCTGGCACATCCGCTCGGGAACTTGAGCGTAAATCGTTATTCCCGTCTCGAGGTGGGCGCCCAAAGTGTCCGGCTGGTCTATATCATTGACCGGGCCGAAATCCCCGCCTTCCAGGAAAAATCCCGCATGGATGCCAATGGCGATGGTGTCATCAGCGAAGCCGAGCAACTGGCCTATCTTAAGCGTGAGACCCCGCAGATATCCGCAAATCTGGCTTTTCAGGTTGATGGCGTTCAAGTCCAACTCAAACCCGTCAGCCAGACGATTGAATTCCCAATAGGCACGGGCGGGTTAAACACCCAGCGCATGGTGCTCGTGTTTGAGGCCGCGCTCCCCGATGATCACGGCGCCATCCGCTACGGGGACGACAATTTCATGCCCAGCCTGGGCTGGCAGGAGATGGTCGTCCGCGCCGGTCGCGGGGTCAAGCTCTCGGGTGACTATCCGACCAAAGAGCTGAGCAATGAACTTCGCGTCTACGCTGATGACTTGCTCGCAAAGCCACCCGGCATCAGCAGCGTTACGTTTGACTACGAATCCGGCATTGTCGCTGATGAACTGCCCCAGAGCTCGACTGGGACTGGTATTGCCGCCTCCACATCCGTCCCGGCGGTTCAGGCCTTCGTCAGCGAATTACTCTCGCGCAAAGAGCTAAGCCTTGGGGCCATCCTCCTCACCTTACTGGGTTCCATCGTGTGGGGTGCGGCACATGCCATGTCTCCCGGTCACGGCAAGACCATCGTTGCCGCCTATCTCATTGGTTCGCGCGCGACCTCACGGCACGCGCTGTTTTTGGGGCTCACCACCACCATTACGCACACCGCGGGCGTATTCGCCCTCGGTTTGCTCACGGTTGTGGCCGCCCGCTACTTCGTGGCCGAGCGCTATTTTCCATATCTCGAAGCGCTTTCGGGTGCGCTGGTTGTTTGGATTGGATTGCTGCTCGTGTGGAACCGTCTCAAGCCTTTGCTGCGAAAGTCCGGGTCGGGCGCGCATCAACACGTGGACGATCATGCCCACGTACATGAGGATGCGGTTGCCCATACCCACGATCACGGCGACGGTCATGTGCATACCCATGAGCCGCCCACCGAGGTCACCTGGCGCAGCCTGCTCTCACTCGGGATAAGTGGCGGGCTGTTGCCCTGCCCCAGCGCGCTCGTATTGTTGTTAAGCGCGATTGCCCTAAACCGCGCCGCCTTTGGCCTGATCCTCGTGGTCGCCTTTAGCGCCGGTCTGGCCGGCACGCTCACCGTCGTTGGCTTGTTGATGGTGCGTGCCAAGGATATTTTTACAAAGTTTGCCGCGCGAAATTCGCAGCGGCGCTTGCTTCCCTATAGTGCCGGGCTACTCAGGCTCGCGCCCGTGTTCAGTGCCCTCGTAATTACGCTGGCCGGCGGTGCAATTACTTGGAACGCGCTTGCGCAGGCGGGGGTCCTCTGACGGCATAAAACCCCGGGCCGCGGGTTGGTTCGCAACCCGCCGGCCCATCAACAATTAAGGAGTTACTGTGAAACCATCCACACTTAAAAAGGTGCGGGGTGGCTTGGCCATCGGCTTGTCCGTTGCCATGCTCTCCGCCACCAGTGCCCTGTCCGTCGACCCGACGGGCACCGGCGCCAGCAGCCACCGCGAGGCGCCATTGATCTCAATGGATCCCACGGCCGATACAACCGACGTATACGCATTTGTCTCACCCGATAAACAAAATACCGTTACCCTGATCGCAAGCTGGATTCCCTTTGAGTCTCCCGATGGCGGTCCAAACTATTTCCGCTTTGATGAGGGCGCCAAATATCGCATCAACGTCGACAACAAGGGAGATGCCCAGGCCCACATCACCTATGAAGTGACCTTCCGCAACGAGACCCAGAACGGCGCGACCTTCCTGTACAACACCGGTCCGCTCACCTCACTCAACGATACCGATTACAACATTCGCCAGTATTACACCGTCACCGAGATCGTCAATGACGGCGCTGGCCCGGTTTCAACCGTGCTGTTTGCCAACAAGCTCATGCCGCCCGTAAACATCGGCAGCAAGAGCACGCCAAACTTTAAGGCACTGTCAGATGCCGGAATCAACACCGACGCCACCAGTGGCATAAAGGCCTTCGTGGGTCAGACCGATGATCCGTTCTGGGTTGACCTGACGGTGTTTGATCTCTTGACTTTGCGCCCACAGGCCGCACCAATCGGCTACGCAACCGGCACCAAGAAGGGGCTGGATTCTCTCGCCGGCTTCAATGTGCATTCCATCGCTCTGCAAGTGCCCATCGCCCGCCTCACCCGCGGAACCGATCCGGTCATTGGCGTGTGGGCAACCACCACCCGACCATCCGTCCGCACTGTTGGCGGTTTGAACAGCGTCACCTATAGCGGTGCCGATGTCCAAGTCTCCCGCCTGGGAATGCCCCTGGTAAACGAAGTGGTGATCCCGCTTGCGCTCAAGGACGCCTTTAACAGCATTCCCCCAAGCGTGGACGTGCCACTCGCCACCGGCCAGATCCCCGGTCTCGAAGCCGCGGGCGCACTGTTGCTCAAGAGCGTGCTCACCCCCGAGCTCCAGAGCCTGCTCGGTGGATTGTATGGCGTGCCAAATCCCGGCAAGCCCCGATCCGACATCTTCGACATCTTCCTGGCTGGCATGCAACTCGCCCAACCCTTCACCATCCAAACCGGTGGCGTCGGTGGAACAGCTGTTCCCGTGACGTTGCCCGCCGGGTTCAAGGTCACCCGACCCCAGAACCTGACCCAGGGTGGCGAAATGCTCCGCCTAAACACCGCAGTCAAGGGTGGCCTGTGCGCCCCGGTTCCCCAACGCCTCGGCATCCTCGCCGGTGACGCCTGTGGATTCCCCAATGGGCGCCGCCTCACCGATGACGTCACCAACATCGAGTTGCTGGCCGTTGCCGGAGCCGCCTGGCAGCCGCTGACGAATGACACCAGCTTCGCTTTTAACCCGGCGTTGATTGGCGTAATTGACACCGGCGTATACGGCAACGACGTGCCCTATCGCACCTCCTTCCCATATTTGGCGTATGCCCATCAGGGTCAGAATCGCCAGTATCAGAACCCCAAGAAGCTCGACCTCTAATTCAATGCGGGAGGACGCGTTAGCGCCTAACATGCCCTCCCGCACTCTTTGCCCATGCTCAACCTCTCCGGTCGCAAACCCTTGGCTCTCCTGGCCATCAGCACCCTGGTCTGTGGCGGAGTGCTCGCGGTGCAGCTTGTTCGCACTGTCCGCGCTCCCATTGTTCCGCGTCTGCAACCTGATGCGCCCGTGGCAGTTGAGCGCCCGGCACTGGACACGATCACACAAATGCAGGAACGTTTGCGCCGCAATCCTGAAGACGCGACCGCATACTCCCAGTTGGGCTGGGCCTTCCTACAGCGTGTTCGCGAGACCAACGACGCCACCATGTATGCCCAGAGCGAAAAGGCCTTTGACGCGAGCCTGGCTCGGGATATGAACAACGTCGACGCGCTGCTGGGCAAGGGCGCCCTTGCCGGCTCGCGGCATCAGTTCACAGCAGCATTAAGTTGGGCTGATCGCGCTCTGGAGCAGAATCCATTCAAGGCCCAAATCTTTGGCGTTATTGGTGATGCGCTCACCGAGCTCGGGCGGTATGACGAAGCCGCCGCGGCAGTGCAGAAAATGGTTGACATCCGACCAGACGTTTCCAGCTACAGCCGTGTCAGCTATCAACGCGAGCTGCATGGTGACATGCTCGTCGCAATTGACCTGATGAAGCGCGCCTTTGGGTCAAGTAACCAGACCGCCGAGAGCGGGCTGTGGGTGCAGGTCCAACTGGGCAACCTGTACTTTAACTCGGGTGACCTGCCTCAGGCTGAGCAGACCTATGCCGCGGCCTTGCGATTCAAGCCCGACTATGTGTTTGCCCGTGCTGGTATGGCCCGTGTTCGCGTTGCTCAGGGCCGCCCGGCCGAGGCGCTTGATATCTACCAACAGCTAGTCAAACAGTTGCCCATGCCCGAGTTCGTCATTGCGTTGGGAGAGCTTCAAGAGCACGAAGGGCAACTCGCCGCTGCGCAACAATCCTATGATCTGGTTCGTGTTATCGACAAGCTTAGCGCCAGTGGCGGTGTCGATGTGGATCTTGAGTTGGCCCTGTTCGATGCCGATCATGGCGCAGATTTGGCGGCTACGGTGGCCCGCGCCCGTGAGGTGCTCGCCCGCCGACCCAGCATCTACGCCGCCGATACCCTGGCTTGGGCGTTGTATCGTGCCGGCAACATCACCGAGGCGCACACGTATTCGAATCAGGCGCTGCGCCTGGGCACGCGGGACGCACAGTTGCACTTCCATGCCGGCATGATCGCGCTTGCCGCAGGTGACAAGCCCGGTGCCAAATCAGAGTTGACATTCGCCCTGCAGATCAACCCGCACTTCAATGTGCTACGCGCTGATGAAGCCCGTGCAAAGCTGGCAACGTTGTAGCACGGCTATTTAAAACCGCACACTTTGTTGTCAACCAGTTTGTAAGCCCGTTCGGCCAGGTTCACCTCGCGGCTCTCCCCACCGTAGTTGGTGATAATTTTGCCCGTGCAGGCCACCAGTGTCGCTGTTCCATCCGCCCCGGCTTCCTTGCAGGCCAGCCCTTCCAATTTCGGGCTGCGACTCTTAATCGAGTCTGCGGCCAGCTTTGCTTGTGCTTCCCAAGTCGGGCAGCTCAGCGCGATCATCGCGTTCGCGTCGCCCTTCACCTGAGCCTGCACATATTGCTCCACCGTCTGCGCCGGCGTCCCCGCCGTTGCGCAGGCCACCAACATCACCACAGCCGGCAGCCACAGCAACCGCCCCCGCCGCATCTCAATACTTGCCATAGCCGGTGAATTTAACACGCTTTATCCTGCCAGCCCGATTGGAGGATTTTTTTTCGTCGGCACACGGGTGAGCACCACCCTGCAGGATGATGCTCACCCGTGTGCCGATCGTCAGATTTTCTGAACCGGAATCTGTACTTCCGTCACGTTCTTCTCCATGTCGGCCGGATCATAAACGTGAGAGATTTCGCGGTTCGCTCCCGACGGTTGATACCCATTCGCCTCGCACCATTTCGTGATCGCTTCATAGGCTTCCCCGATCTTCCAAAAAGCCCCGCGGTGCACCGTGCACACCATCTCTGCCGCCGGCAGCGTATAGACCTCGACACTCTCTCCGGGCGTCACTTTGGCGTTGCCAATGCCATACGTTGTTTCAAACGGCACGTTGGTCATCGTCTCGGTCGAATAATATACCGCGATCGCCGCGCCCGGCTTGACACCCTGCCGGGCCACAAATGCCGCGACCTTGGCAAACGTTGCGCCAATGACCGCCGTATGCGCCGGGCCAAAACTTGCGACATGATCCCTGGCTCCGGCCACCCTTTCTTCTGATACTTGCTTTAATAGAATTTCGTAGTGTGACATTTTTCCTTCCTGTTCGATCAGTCTCAGCTGCGCCTCGATCCGCACCAAGCGCTCCTGTCCCAGCCGCATGGCCTCCTCAGTTTCCGCCCGTTTGAGTTGAAGCATTCCCTTGATTTGCTCTGCGCTTACCGGGGCTTCGAGCAAAGGCTTAATCTGTTCCAGCGTAAACCCGATCTCCTTTAGGACAATGATGCGATGCAAACGTGGCAGCTGATCCGCCGAGTAATAGCGGTAATCGGTGAATTTGTCTGTGCGCAACGGTTTGAGCAAACCAAGCTCGTCATACAGCCGCAGCGCCTTCGCCGACACCTGGGTTAATCTTGCGAACTCGCCTATCTTGAACATGTTCGGGATAATCATAAGACTTGCCCATGGAGGAATGTCAAGCCCCTTTTGTGCTCGCTACAATAGCTCGGTGCGCATGAATACGTCATTGGGTCGGTTTGGCCTGTTGTTGGTCGCGCTGTTTGGAGCCATGCTGGGTGCCTGCAGCGCACCCATCGCGACCGCGGCCCCCGACGCCATTGCGGTCACCATTTATCCGCAAACGCCGCACCCGACCGAGACGCCCATCCCGCAGCCCACCGATGCTCCCACGCCCACACCACAGCCCGGCCCGGTGGTTACCGCCGTCCCGCTCAAACACATCGTCCAGGCTGGTGACACTATCGTGGATATCGCGACCAGGTATGACATCGCCGCCGATGACATTCTGCTCGCCAATCCCGGTCTCAAGGTTGAGCTGTTGCAGATCGGACAGGAAATTTTGCTCCCGGGTCTCTCCGATACCAATCCGGCGGTTCTTGGCACGCCACCGGCCGCCGGGTCACCCTATGTCAGTATCGAGGCGGACGGTCTGCGATTGCGCGAGCAACCCGCCATTGATGCCAACGTGATCCGCAAGTTGCCCGCATACACGCAGCTCAAGGTACTCAAACGCAGTGCCGATGGCGGCTGGTACAACATCACGGTCGATGGCAAGACCGGATGGGTTTTTGCCCCTTATGTCCAGCTCAATGGCATCGAGGCTGCCAGCATCCCGGGCGCTCCGCCACCCATTTCAATCTCGGCACGGCCCGCCGACGCTGGCAGCCAAACTCAGGGTGGCAAACCCGGCCCGACGCCGGTCCCGGTCAAGACGCCATGGGTCATCCCCGACGACCCCTACGTAAGCGGTATCGGCGCCCGCGCCGTTCAGATATACCGGCAGGGCCAGACCCGCGGCAACAATCCCCATGTCTTCAGCATCATTGGCGACAGCAACAGCGCCAACCCGGCCTATATGAAACCCTTCGATTGGGGCAACGCCGAGCTTGGCAATTACGGCTTTTTGCAAGACACCATGGATTGGTTCCGCGGTTCGTTTGTCCGTGACAGCCTGTGCGCCAAAGGCGGGTTTAATACCACCAAAGCGCTCGACCCTGGCGAGTCCAGCGGAGGGTGTAGTGGGCGTTCGCCGGTCGAGTGCGAGCTAGCCAACAACCACCCCGCGGTCGCGCTCGTCCTCCTCGGCACCGGCGATCAACACACCTGGCAGGGTTTCGAAACGCGCTACCGCAAGATCATCGAGCTCCACATCTCATATGGCGTGGTTCCAATTCTTGAGACCAAGGGAGACGACCTTGAATGCCGGGACAACAACGCACCCTGTGGCTACATCAACGGCATCATCATCCGTCTTGCCCGCGAATATGGCGTGCCCCTGCTCGATCTGCGTCGCGCCCTAAACAACCTGCCCAACCGCGGTATGGGTCCGGATGGCTTCCACTACAACTCCCCGCCCGATGGCCGCGTCGCCAGCTTCGTCGGCGGAGAGCTGTCCTATGGCTTCAACATGCGCAACCTCACCTCGCTCCGCGCCCTCGACGCCGTCCGCCGCCAGATCATTGGAGGATAGCGCGCAAACATGGTTGTATACTTATTAAACGTTACCCGCTGGTGCACCGAGCAGCCCACGTTAGCTCTGTTCCATGTTGCCCTGCGGTCAAAACCCGTGCTTGCCCGTGCGCGCCAAGCCTTGTTGTTACAAAGGTTGGTTCAAGTTACATGAAGCCGGGCGAGTATCTGCTTGATCCCAATGCCGGCGATATCTGCGCAAACGACGGTCGGGCCGTGGCACGCGTTCTCGTTCATCATACGGGTGACCGACCGATCCAGATTGGCAGCCACTTTCACTTTTTTGAGGTAAACCGGGCGCTTGCTTTTGATCGCACGCAGGCCTACGGTATGCGTCTCGATATCCCAGCTGGCACCGCAGTTCGTTTTGAACCCGGCGATTCAAAAGAAGTGCCCCTCGTCGTTGACGCCATGAGTGTTGTGCAAACCAAGACCACCGGTCGACTGGAGCTCGGATTTACCCATGACGGTTCGCGCACCAACATGCACGTGCTGGACATGCAGGTTGAGGCCACCTTTACCGATGGAACCAAATTGGTAACCGTGCACGATCCAATCCGCTAGCGCTTTCCACGTGCACGCAAATTTGTCCCGCTGTCCGTCTATTCAAACGCGTCGCGGTTCCAGTCCTTGTAAAGCAGATACCGGGCCATGCCACGCCCAAACGCCGCGCACCATTGCGGGCAGAACGGCGCCATGTAAATGACATCGCCGGCCTGCACGGGGGAATAGCGCTCGCCCAGACGATAAAGAAGTGATCCATCCAGCATCAACAGACCGTGTTCCATCACATGCACCTCCACCAAGCCCAGCGCCGCGCCTGGTTCAAACGCCATGATGTTCATCGCCATGTCGAATCCTGCGTCATCGGGTAAAAGTTGTTTCACCTGCACCGATGGGTCTCCGCCCACGGGTTTGCGAGGTATATCCTGTTCGCGACCAATCACAACCGCATCGGGCTGTTGCGCGGCCGACGTGGCGACGTAAGGCTTCTCGATTACGACGATCCTGGCCATATCCGCACAGCGCACTTCATGGGCAGTATCTGGCGGAATGTAAGCAAAGCCACCCTGGTTTAGCGCACGGCTTTGATCGGCCGAATGAAAGGTCACCCCGCCATCCAATATATACACAAACCGAGAGGTGTTGGCTCGGGGCATTGCTGACAGCCCGCCTGCGTTCAGGGTAATCAAATATTCCGCAAATTTTGCGCCCAGACGCGGCCCGATCAGCGTCACCGTTTCGGCATTTCGCCAGCCAGCGATCCGGGCGGGAACGTGGCTTTCCGGCGCGAACACCGCATGGTTGCGCGCCACATGGCTGCGTGTTTGGGAGGCTGAGAAAATTGACATGGGAACAACGCCTGACTGATTGGATTATGCCTTGGGCGACTTTCGTTCCAAGCGCGCGACCCTGGACAGAATGACCGCCCGTGTTCTGGCATCCCCAGCCAGCATATGTGCCCGCCGTGCACATTTCAAGGCCTTCTCAATATCCTTCTCGCGCCACTCGTAAAACATGGCGAGCTCGATCAACGCGTGCCTATCGCCCTCTGCCGCCAGCATTTGCCAGTGCTCCACCGCTTCGCCGTGCCGGTCAAGTTTCTTTAGGTTTGCCGCCATCCGCGCCCGCGGCGGCTGTCTTGATGGCGCGTGCGAATCTGGTGATTGGAGCGCCCGGGCATAGGTTGCTATCGCCTGTTCCAGATCGCCGGCCCGCTCAAATTGCGTGGCCACGGCGATATGCTCTTCAACCGCCTGCGGGCGGTCAAACGCATCCAGCAATCTGGAACTTAGCGTGACCATGCTCAAAATATCATGCAGGTTGTGATACATCACCCGCTGCATTTCTTCGTGCCGCCGCGGCGCGCCTGCCTGCAGATACTCGCGATACAACTGTGGAATCAAAAATCCGGCGATGTCCTGCTGATCCCGATGCACACCCAGCAAATGAAATTCAAGCGAACCCAAGCTGCATGAGGCCAGTGCGCCACGCCAAACCTGACGGGACGGTATCAACAAGTCCAGATGGGTCTTCTCGGAAAACGATGGCGGAATTCGCTGCATAACGTACCGCGTCTCCAGCAGTGGCACATCAAACGCCCGCCCATTAAAGGTGACCAGCGCATCGTGCTGATGCACCCGCGATTCCAAGTGCGCCAGCATCGCGGCTTCGTCTGCCGGCTCCTGCAGAAAATATTGATCGACGATGAAGCGCTGATCATCACCTGTATCAAAGTATCCCACCCCAATCAAAAACGCCAGCGTCCCGGCGCCACCCGCCAGACCGGTGGTCTCAGTGTCAAGATATAGTGCGTGTTCCGCGTGCACGCCTCGAAACGGTTGCTCAAGCGAACGAATTAGCCGGCGATCACCATGCACGTGATCAACCCCAAAGGTAGTGCGCAAGATTTTGACGACGCCAAACATCGTGTGCGCTTCGATGTTCCACAGTTCGTCGACGGCCGCCGCGCGTGGGTTATTGGCCCGCGGGATATCGGGCGCCGCCGCAGGAGGCACGCGTGGTCTTAGCTGCGATGCACCTTTGTGCACGCCCAGCCGTAGAAGTTTGTCGCGCAACGAGCCATCCATCAGGCTTAGAATTGTAGGTGACATGGCAAACTTTGATTTCGATGTGGCGGTGCTTGGTGGTGGCCCGGGCGGTTATGTTGCGGCAATTCGGGCCGCACAGTTGGGGCTGAAAGTCGTGGTTGTTGAGCGCGATAACCTTGGTGGCATCTGTTTGAACTGGGGTTGCATCCCAACCAAGAGTTTGATTCGCAACGCCGAGGTGCTGAATATTCTTCATGAGGGCGCCGACTACGGGTTTAGTTTTGACAACCTCAAGGTTGATTACGCCATCGCTCACAAGCGCAGTCGGGATGTCAGCGCCAAGCTGGTCAAGGGCGTGGAGTTCTTGATGAAGAAGAACAATGTCACCGTTATCAAGGGATCGGGCGCGCTGACCGATGCACACACCCTACAGGTTGGCGACCGCACCGTCACTGCTTCAAATATGATCCTGGCAACCGGCACCAGCCCAAATAGTCTGCCGATGCTCAAGGTTGATGGTGCGCGCGTGTATACGTATCGGCAGCTGCTTGAGGCGACTACCGCGCCCAAGCGGATGATCGTGATCGGATCGGGCGCCATCGGCATGGAGTTTGCGTATGTATTTAACGCGTATGGCACCGAGGTAACCGTCCTCGAGGCACTGCCCCAGATTCTCCCGCGCGAAGACGCCGACGTTGCCCAGGTGGTCGTACGCTCATTTAACAAACACGGCATTCAGACACAGGCCGGTGTCAAGATCACAGATGCCCAAGTGTTGCCCGATGGCGTCAGCATCATGTTAACTGACAAGGACGGTCAGCCCCAAACGCTCACCGCTGATTGGGTATTGGTTGCTGCCGGCGTCACCCCAAACACCAAGAATATTGGTCTCGAAGCTGCCGGTGTCAAGACAACTGAACGCGGCTATGTGACCGTTGATGCGCAGATGGTCACCAACGTGCCCGGGGTGTATGCAATAGGCGATATTAACGGCGTGCTCGCGCTGGCTCACGTCGCGCAAGCCCAGGGTGTGATCGCCGCCGAGGCAATTGCCGCGGGCATGGGCAAATACACCGGGCACATCGCGCACCTCGACCCCGATGCGCTCCCGCGCTGCACCTACACTCATCCGCAGGTCGCCAGCATGGGGCTCACCGAAGCGCAGTGCAGGGAAAAGGGTCTCACGGTCAAGATAGGCAAGTTCCCATTTAGCCCGAATGGCAAGGCCATGGCGATCAAGAGCACCGAGGGCTTTGTAAAAATCATTGCTGACGCCAAATACGGCGAAATTCTGGGTGTCCATATGGTGGGGCCGGATGTTACCGAGTTGCTGCCGGAATTTGTGCTTGCAAAAAACGCCGAGCTCACACCGGATGAAATCGCCCATGCCGTCCATGCGCACCCGACCCTGAGCGAAGTCCTGATGGAAGCCGCCCACGGCGTCTTTGGTATCCCCATCCATATTTGATCGCAGCACGATGGAAGCCCTGACCTTCCGTTTTGCCAGCGTTCAGGACGCGCCTGAGTTGGCGCGTCTAAACCGTCAGCTCATTGATGACGAGGGGCATACCAACCCGATGACGCAGACCGAGCTGACCATGCGCATGCGCCGCTGGATCGCCGGCGATGAATACACCGCGGTTCTGTTTCGCGGGCATGAAGATCCACGCTCAAACACCGCGGGCTATATTCTGTATCACGACGAGGGTAAGCATGTGTATATCCGCCATTTTTTTGTCGCTCGTGAAAATCGCCGCGCGGGAATTGGTCGTCGGATGCTCACCCTGCTAAGTGATCGGATAGCCCCGCGCAAGCGCATCACACTTGAAGTCTTGTTCGCCAACGAGCGCGCCCGAAAGTTTTACCTTGCCATGGGCTTCGCTGAGTACGCGATTGTCATGGAACGCCTCCCGGATTAGGCTGGCGCCCCGATCCGCCCGGTCCCTTGTGATACTTTCAGGACCTCATCGTAAGATATGTTGTAGATGGCATTGCAACTGAACATTCTGAGTGGCCTGCGCCTTGGCCCTGACGCCCGGCAGGATGCGGATTGGAATGCGATATACGCCGAATATCTGCCGCGGATATACAACTTTGTTCGCTATAGAGTTGAAGACAATCAGGTTGCGGAAGACCTGACATCAGCCGCCTTTGAGCGCGCATGGCGATCCCGTGCCAGTTATCGCCATGACCTGGCTGCGTTTAACACCTGGTTGTTCACAATCGCGCGGAATTTGGTAACTGATCATTACCGCACCCGCAAAGTCAACGTTTCGCTTGAAGATACCGTGATTTCAACCCAGCCGCGCGTGGTTGAAGACGAGGTCGAGCGCAACGAAGAGTTTAGGCGGCTGCACGTTGCCCTGTGGACGCTGGGCGAACGCGAACGTGACCTGCTGGCCCTGAAGTATGGCGCAGGTTGTAACAACCGTGAAATAAGCCGGATTATGAAGTTGGGAGAAAGCAATGTGGGCACCATCGCCCAGCGCGCCGTCGCCCGATTGCGCGCCCAACTGGACGCGGGCGAGTTGGAAAAACCAAAAGGAGAGAACCAGCATGGATGAATTTCTAAGCAAGTATCAAGCACAGCCGCGGGCGGAATTCGACCGATCGCTGCAGCGCAAACTACGTGAAGTACAGGAGCAAAAAATGACGAATACAATTTTTTCGGCAACTCGTGTCCGAGCTTTGGCGGTCGTAAGCGCCGCCGTTCTCGCGGTCGGATCGGTCTTTGTTGTGCCCGGTGTCAGTGTCTCCGCCCAGGATTTCCTGAGTCTGTTTCGTGTCAAACGGATCGCAGTCGTGCAATTTGATCCGGCCCGATTTGATCAATCTCAACTGAAACAGCTCGATCCAAAAACCTTGTTTGCATCAGACCCGGTCGTGACCAGGCGTCCGGGGCAGGGGCAATCGGTGGGAACCGTTTCAGAGGCATCCAAGTCGGTGGGGTTCCCGGTGCGCTTGCCGCCAAACCCACGTGGCATGTCGCTTGCGTCATTGACGGTGGAGGGCGAGTCCGCCGCGTCGTTTGTTCCCGATGTAAACAAAATTAATGCGGCGCTGCAGTTGGCTGGTGTTAGTGATGTCAAGGTGCCCGCTGCGCTGGATGGTGCAACGGTTTCCATAAGTGTTCCGAAGGCCGTTCGGGCTGAATACAAATCGGACACTGGCGGCGGCTTGACCTTTGTCCAGCTCCACAGCCCCGAAGTGCAGCTGCCTGATGGTGTGAAGTTGGCGGAATTGGGCGAAATTGGTCTGCGTGTAATTGGCATGCCACCCGCTGATGCGGCCAGGTTTGCGCGTAGTATTGACTGGAACACCACGTTGGTGTTGCCCGTTCCCACCTCGTTTGCGAAATATCGCGAGGTGACCGTCCGCGGGGCCAAGGGTGTCCTGGTCTCGGAAGCTCAGCAGCTTCGCGGAAATACCGCCCCGCACGCCATGCTAATGTGGAGTGAAGGTGATGTGCTCTATGCCATGAGTAGTTCATTGTCGGAGAATGACCTCCTGGTTACGGCCAACGCATTGCAGTAATCAGACCGCAACCGATCATAGTGAGTAATACACCGGCCATAGCGTCCAGCCACTTACGCAAGGAATACGGCGCAAAGCTGGCTGTAAAAGACCTCACCCTGGAGGTGCCCCAGGGCGAGGTCTTTGGATTTCTGGGGCCAAATGGTGCGGGTAAGAGCACCAGCATGAAAATGCTTCTGGGTCTGGTGCACCCAACAAGCGGCACCGCTCGGATGCTGGGCAAGCCGGTGGGCCACGTGGCCACCCGCAGCGCGGTCGGCTTCCTACCCGAGCACTTTCGATTTCAAGACTGGCTGACTGGCTCCGAGTTTTTGGATTTTCACGCCCGTCTGTTGGGCATGCGCGTGGCCCGTGCCCTCCGCATCTCAAGCCTGCTGGAGCGCGTCGATCTTACGGATGCGCGTGATCGTCAGCTGCGTACATATAGCAAGGGCATGCTCCAGCGTGTCGGGTTGGCCATGGCCATGTTGAATCACCCAAAGCTAATTTTTCTGGACGAACCCACTTCGGGGCTTGATCCACTCGGCCGTCTCATGGTTCGTGATGTGATCACCGAGCTTCGCGGTGAGGGCACCACCGTATTCTTGAACTCGCATCTGCTTAGTGAGGTTGAGGTCACCTGCGACCGCGTGGTGTTTATCAAGCAGGGCGAGGTTGCGCGCGAAGTCAACCTGCGTGAACATGTGGACACGGTCACAGTCGAGGTATGTATCGGATCGAACGGTGCGGCACTTTTGCCGGGTTTGGCCCAGTTCGGCACCGACCTATGCATTCACGGCGAAAACTGTACGCTAACGGTTGCCGAGGCGTCCGTCATCCCACGGATCGTCGCCTGGTTGGTTGGTCAGGGTCTTGAAATTTACAAGGTGGCGTCGCAAAGACGCAGTCTGGAGGCTTTGTTTATTGAGGTGCTCGGAACCGAGCGTATGGGTTGAAGATGGATATTCTTACGATTGCGCACCTCACTTTTCACGAAGCCCGCCGGCGTCGGGTGGTGCTATCCGGGCTGGTATTTGGGTTGGCATTTCTCCTGATCTTTGGCGTCAGTATGGTTCTGATAAACAACCAGCTTGAAACTGCGCGCCCAGAATTCATTTTCCCGCAGATCACGCGCGCCGTACCCGGCTCACGCCAGCTTGGTCTCAACCTCGTGTATGAATTATTCACCATGGCCGGGTTGTATGCCATTAATTTTCTGATCGTCATGATGAGTGTGTTGACTCCGGTGGACACGTTGAGTGGTGAAATTGGCTCCGGCGCCATTCAAAGCCTGGTCGTTAAACCGCTGAACCGCGGCGTGGTTGTGCTGGGAAAGTGGCTCGGATTTTGGCTCTTGTGTGCGGCTTACCTGTTGCTCATGGGTGGTGGTGTGCTTCTCATCATGCGCATTGTCACCGGTTATTCGCCAGAGAACGTGATTACCGGCTTTGGCATCATGCTGCTTGAGACTACGGCATTGATTACGTTGTCGATTGCGGGCGGAACCCGCCTAAGCACGCTGGCAAATGGTGTCATGTGCTTCGGATTGTTCGGTCTGGCATTTATCGGTGGCTGGGTGGAACAACTGGGCGCGCTTACAAACATTGATGCTGCAAAAAACGTCGGCATTGTGACGAGCTTGTTTGTTCCCAGCGAGGCGCTGTGGCGTCTCGCGGCTTACAACATGCAGAGCCCGATTATGCGTGAGGTAACCATCGGCCCGTTTTCTTCAGCCAGTATCCCGAGCAATTTCATGGTGGTCTGGTCCTGCCTGTATATCGTCGTGCTACTGGGTCTGGCCGTGCGTTCATTTTCCAAACGCGATTTATAACCAGTTTGGCGCTACACTGGTCGTATGTCTTCATCCGACCCCAGACTGTTGACCGACAAAAATATCTGGCTGTCCACCGTGCGCCCAGATGGCCGGCCCCATCTGGTGCCCATCTGGTTTGTCTGGCAAAACGAACGCTGCTATGTTTGCATGCAGGAAAGCGTCAAGCTTCGCAACATGCGCGCAAACCCCGGGGTTGTTTTTGCTTTGGAGGATGGCAACAAACCCGTCATTGCGGAGGGGGTGGCGACGCTCATCTCCCCGCCATTTCCATCTGATCTTGCGCTTGCCTTCAAGGACAAGTACAACTGGGATATCACCACTGATCCGGGTTACAACACCGTGGTGGAAATTGAACCCAAGAAATGGCTGGGTTGGTAGGTCGGATCAGCTAAGGGCGGCTTCTGCAGCGCGGATCACTTCATCGTAATCCGGTTCGTCACCCAGCTTCGCCATGTATGCCACATAGCTGAGCTTGTCATTGCGATCAACCACAAACACCGCCCGCCGCAGATAACGACGCTCACGGATCAGCAGGCCATATTTGATTCCAAAATCGGTGTTCAGCACGTCTGAAAATGTGGTGACCTGATCCACACCGGCCGCTCCACACCAACGCTTTTGCGTCATGGGCATGTCGGTACTAATCACGGCGATTTCAATATCTTCGCTCAAGCTGGCCGCTGCTTCGTTGAATTTCCGCGTCTCTATGGCGCACACGTTGGTATCGAGAGATGGCACCGATGCAATGATGCGCACCTTGCCCGCGGTTTGCGTGAGCACATCCACCTGGCTCCAATCGTTCGCGGTAACCGTAAATTCCGGAGCAAACATCCCCACTTGTACATCCCGTCCAAGAACGGTTGCGGGTTTGCCACCAATCTCAATTACGCCAACCCGTTCGATCGCACCCCGGGTTTGCTTGAGAAGAGACGTGTCTTGTTGTGGTTGCGGGGCCTGTTGGGGCCAATTTCCACCCCGTCGGCTGCGTCCGCCTCCGTTGCGGTTTCCACCACCGCCACCGTTGTTCATACCGCCCCCCCCGTTGCTCATCCCGCCGCCCCCCCCATTGCTCATCCCGCCACCACCGCCGTTACTCATACCACCGCCTCCGTTTCCACGGTCGTTGCGATTCGTCCGGTCATTTCGGTTGTTTCTACCTTGCAAAGGTCGCTTTGGGGACATGGGCATTTGGATTTTGAGCTCCTGATAAATATTTTTGCCGCGTCTCCCATGTCGCTAGTAGAGCGAGATGGCAAACCCGGCGCTGTGCTGCTGGCTGGTGTTATAAACTAATTGGCAGGTTACCAACAACCAAAACTAGCCGCCTTGCGACGACACATTAAACCGTGCTTCCAGCGTGCATCGGTTGGTGTGGCAATTGCCTGATCAAATCGCCAAAAGGCGATGGTTGCTAGCGATGCGAATTACCCGCGCATGCATGCATTGCGTCTTCGGCTTGTGCCTGACTGGCAACCGATTCAGTCAGGACGTCCCGTTCCCGGGCAAATGTGTGATCTTCAAGCGTTAACGATTGTGACTGCTGCTCGGTGGGCCACACGATACCCGGCTCCTTTCGAGCGCTGTCACTCGCCTCAAAATTGGTAATGACTAGTGTATTCGCACCCGGAACCAGTGTGGAAGTTGATCGCCCAGAACCACAACCGGCCAGTACCGCCAGCAAACATACGCCTGTCGCCGTTAAAAGAACAATTCTGCGATTCATGGGTTACATTTGTAACGCACCTGCGTTAAATCTTAAACCTTTATCCGCCTACCCATAGTATACGAACAAATTGGTCGTTTTGGATGAGAGTTATGCGATTAAGATATTCTCCATGAAAATCACCGCAATCAAATCTTATCCGGTTTGGGTTGGCACGCGCAACCAACTTATCGTAAAGGTTGAGACTGATCAGGGAATTTACGGCTTGGGCGAAAGCGGGCTTAGTGGGCGAGAACTGGCAGTGATCGGGGCCATCAATCACTTTAAGGAGTTTCTGATTGGCAAAGACCCGATGCACTACGGGCGCATTTGGCAGGAGCTGTATCGCAGCCAATATTTTGAAGGCGGTCGCGTGTTGTTGGCGGCACAGAGCGCATTGGACATCGCACTATATGACATTGCAGGTAAGGCACTGGGCGTTCCGGTCTATCAACTGTTGGGTGGCAGGCAGCGCGATGTGATTCCCTGTTTCCCGACAGCCAGTGGACATGGCCAGGCATTGATCGAGGGCATAAAACTACTCCAGGCCAACGGTTGGAACGTGGTGCGAACCGGCCCAATGATGCCGAATACTCCGGGCGGATTCGTTCCCGGCACCGACATCTTTGAGCCGCGCGAGAGCATTCCGCTGACTGCAAAGTGGCTGGTCAAAGCCCGCGAAGAGTGCGGCAGCGAGCTTGTTTTGGGGATCGACTATCATCACCGTCTCAACGTGGCCGAGACTGCCAGCTTTTGCCAGCGCATGCCCAAGGGAACGTTGGACTTTATCGAGGAACCAATCCGGGATGAGTCGCCCGAAGCCTATGAGGCCCTGCGCCGAATGACCGATGTCCCTTTTGCCATAGGCGAAGAATTTGCCAGCAAATGGCAGTTTGCACCGTATATTGAACGTGGCATCACCGATTTTGCCCGCCTGGATATTTGCAACGTGGGCGGGTTTACCGAAGCCATGAAGGTGGCTGGCATGGCCGAGACACATTACATCGACCTGATGCCGCACAATCCGTTGGGACCCATATGCACCGCGGCGACCATACAGTTGGCCGCGGCCGTGCCAAATTTTGCCTGGCTGGAAGTGCGGGTTTCACAGACCGAGAATTTGTATTACAGCAAGGATACGTCCGTGGATGATCTCTTCCCAAACAACCCAAAATTGGTTGGAACGTCCTTTCCGCTCCCCACTGCGCCCGGGTTGGGCATTGACTTTAATGAGGCACTGGCACAGGGTCAGACATTTAAGTTTTGGGAAGCACCTCACTGGAAGCGTCGCGACGGTAGCGTAACCAATTGGTAGGCGCCATGAGGCACACGCTGGCGCCACTCATGCTTGTTTGGCCCAGCGTGCCATCGCCTCGGCCGTTTCTTTTACCACGATATCGGGCACCCCGTTATACACGCTGCTTTGCAGTCGATAATCGCACGGCTCATTGACGTAATCAACCACCTTCCATACGTTGTGTTCGTCCTTGGCTATCTCCGTGGAAAACGCGTTCAGGCCAGTTAGCTCGGCAACTTTCAGAACCGTGCCCCGCAAATGTGACAAGTCATACATGCGTTCTTCGTCCGGGCTCACAAGCGTCTGCACATGGGTTCGATCATTGGCCCAGCACAGCGAGACCTCGCCACAGGTATAGAACATTCGAAACCAAGCTGGATGCACACCCATCATGCACGGTGTAACCCAGGCCTGCAAGATGGTTTCATCGTCGGGCCAATCGTGCCGCTGTCGTTCGATATCCTCCCACGAGGTTGTTGGATGCAACACGCCGCTGCCCCCACCATGTGCGCCTTTGATCGAGAATTGGCGCCCCAACGGGCTAAGATCGCGCTTGGTCAGTGTGGGCGCCTCGTGCACGGATGGCAACACCAACAGGAACGGAACGTGGAAGCCATGCTGCATCAACAGGTAGTGCATGCTGGGCTTGTTGGTCGTTTTGCGAACGGCATCATACGGATTCAAAACCCGATTGACGGCCTTGGTTATCGTTTGTTCGTAGCCGTGATCGTGGGTCATCACATCCCAGGAACGATCCAACACCGCGCGCGCCGTGAGTTCGCTTTTTGCGAGCTGGTCAGCCACACCCTCGCTTTCGTGTTCGTTTAGCGCAAGATATGACACCCCGTGTTTGGCGCAGGCCTCGCCCAGTAGCCAGATGAAATCAGCATCGGGTTCCCAGTTCCAAAGCGCAAGCAGATCGATCACGCTCAAATGGTTGACAAATCGCGCGTAAACGTAGTGAGGCTTTCCGCTCCCGTTTCCGTAATAACCATGTTGTCTTCGATGCGCACACCACCCACGCCTTCGATATATATTCCGGGTTCGATGGTAAACAGCATGCCTGGCTCAAGCACGGTGGTGTCACCCTCGACGATGTAAGGCGGCTCGTGACCTTCCAGCCCCAGACCGTGACCGGTGCGATGGGTAAAGTACTTGCCATAGCCGGCATCATCGATCACTTTTCGGGTCGCGCGGTCCACTTCCTGGCACAGTACCCCGGGTTTGCTTGCCGCACGCCCGGCGGCGTTTGCGGCTTGCACAACAGCGTAGATTTTGCGCAGTTCGGGCGTTGGTTCACCCACGAAAACAGTTCGCGTGATGTCGGCCGGATAGTCGGCTTTCGTATATCCAAAGTCAATTAGCAGCACATCGCCCTGAGAGATGATCCGATCACCTGCGCCGCCATGAGGATATGCAGCGCCAAGCCCAACCTGCACCAGTGGCTCAAACGCTACCCCCTCCGATCCAAGTTTCAGCGCGTTGATGCTGAGCGCGGCGGCAACCTCGCGCTCGCTCATGCCCGTGTGCACCTCTTCCAACGTGCGCGCCAGAACGTTTTCGGACAGCTGAATGGCTTTTCGAGTGGCTTCAATCTCGGCGGCATCTTTTGTAATTCTCAAAGCCGCAATGGCCTCATGCGCCGAGCTGATTTTTGCCGTGGGTGCGGATCGGGCAATATGATCCAACTCCAGAAATCGCATGGCCCGGGGTTCCACCCCGATCTTTGCGCCGTCAAGCCCCACGGCCTGTGCGGCGGCATCAAAGGCTTCTTGATAGTCCTGACCATCCACGTAGGAAAACGTTTGCCAGTCCAGCCTGGGGTGCCCCTGCATGGCCTTGCCAACTTCAAAGAACGGCAGCACCAAAACCGGTTTCTGCGTGGCATCTGCCGGGAAGAAGGCCACGGTTGGGCGTTCGCTGAGGTGCATGTGCAATCCGGTGAAATAAATCATGTTGGCCCCCGGGACCACCGCGACCCAATCCAATCCCTGACGTTTGGCCTGCGCGGCCAGTTTTGTTACACGCATATAATTTGTTTGGCTGTAAATCTGTTGACCGAATGCCAGGTTCAGATTGCATTCGCTCGCAACCATAAAATTGTAACCCGCGAACCAGCCTTTGAAGCGAGACACATGCGTAAACTGAGTTCTTTTATCACGGGACTGATTCTTGGTGGTGGTCTGGGGGCCGTTGCCGCGCTGCTCCTTGCGCCCGGCTCGGGCGAGGGCGTGCGAGACCGAATCCGCGCAGAGATTCAGGAAATTGTCGATGCCGGGCGTCGTGCCGCCGAAGATCGACGTGATCAACTGACCGAACAACTGGACGCCCTTCGCGAAAATCGCCCGGCACAATAATGGCCGCCACGGGACGATCGGCCTCGGTTAAGCGACAAACCAGGGAAACCTCGGTGCTGGTGGAGCTATCCATCGATGGTACGGGCGCGGCTGAACTGAACACCGGCATTGGGTTTTATGACCACATGCTGCATCACGTTGCGCACCACGGATTGTTTGACCTAACGGTTCAGGCAACCGGCGACGTGCATATCGACGAGCATCACACGGTCGAGGATGTTGCGCTCGCGCTTGGCCAAACGTTTGACAAAGCGTTGGGAGATCGCGCCGGGATCGTGCGCATGGCGGATGCCTTCGTGACCATGGACGAGGCGCTGGCACACGTGATTGTGGATTTGAGCGGGCGACCATATTGTGTATTCGATGCGCAGTTTGCCACCCCTTCGATGGGTGGTCTTGGTACCAGCCTGGTTGCACATATCTTTGAAAGCCTGGCCATTCAGTTGCGAGCCAACATACATGCGCGGGTTGTATATGGACGGGATGATCATCACAAGGCTGAAGCGCTGTTCAAGGCGTTGGGTCGGGCACTCGATGCCGCCACGCGGATCGACCCACGCCGAATCGGAATTCCTTCCACCAAGGGCAGCCTGTAAAACCGGCGAAGATTCCTGGCTGGGGTTGGCCGCCGCTCTCCTGCACAATAATGGTCTGCATGCAATTCCATTCTGTGGCAATCGATCACGCCATCGGGAAAATTCTTGGTCATAACATTGCCAGACGCAACGGCACCCGTTTGATGCGCAAGGGTAAACCGCTGACCGAGGCGGATGTGGCATTGCTTCGGAATGAAGCCCGCGCGAGCGTATACGTGGCGGAGCTGGAACCTGGCGATGTTGGTGAAGACGAAGCCGCCCGTAAGATCGCCGGGATGATTATGGGGCGGGGTCTTCGTTCCATGGGTGCGGCGGGCGGCCGTGTCAACCTTCTGTCGACGTGTCTTGGTCTGTTGCGCGTGGATGCATCCTTGATAGAGGCCATTAACGAGGTCGCGGATGGCGCCGTAACTGTCGCATCGCTCGCAAATTACAGTGTAACCACACCGAAACAGATGGCGGTCACCATAAAGGTTATTCCATATGCCGTGCCGGGTGCGGCGTTGGATACAGTGCGCACAATCTGCGGGATGCGTCAGGTGGTCCGGGTGGATGAATTTGCCAAACAAAAAGTGACCATGATTCTGGGAGGATCGGCGGGTGCCCGTGAACGCCTGGTCGCCGATTTTGGCGACAGTGTCCGCGCTCGCATTGAAGCGTGTGGGTCAATACTTCATGCGATTGAGTTTGTGCCACAGGAAACCGAAGAGGATGAGACGGCGCTGTCACATGCTCTGCGGTCTTGCCGAGAGCGGGGCGATGCCATGGTCATTTTGGCGGGGGATACTGCCATCATGGATCGCCACGACCTGGCACCGCGCGCGATAGAACGTGCCGGGGGCGATGTGACAATCTTTGGTGCTCCCGTTGATCCCGGCAATCTGCTGCTGGTGGCTTATCTTGGGCACATGCCAATTTTGGGCGCGCCTGGCTGCGTACGCAGCCGTAAATTAAATGTGGTGGACTACGTATTGCCGCGGCTGCTATCCGGCGACCGGCTGACGCGGCGCGACGTGGTCGGCTTGGGTGTTGGAGGCTTGCTGGAAGAAATCCACGAGCGCGGGATGATCCGCGAGACTTAGTCCGTCTGAGCGTTTGCGGTCTTCATCCAGGCCAGAATGTCGGCCATATCTTGCTGGGATAGTGCAGCGAGAAAACCACCGTTCATAATATTTGGCTGAAAGCCATCCACCACATAATTGTTGGGGTTCACGATGCTCTCGTAAATGTATTCTTGGGGTGAATATCCCGGCTTGCGTGTGGCTGCGCGCGTGTAGACGCCGTAATAGGATGGCCCAACCACAATTTTGCCCTTTTCGAGGCTGTGGCATCCAATGCAGCCTTGTTCGTTATATAGGGTCAATCCATGCGCCACATTTCCGTTTGTCGGCAACAACTTTACCTGCACGGCACACGTCTCGGCAGTTTTGCAAGATTTCAGCTTGACCGGTTTAGGCGTAGCGGCAGGATCTTGCGTCGCCACTGCTTCAACCACGGGAACTTTTACAAAGAAACTTGACAACGTGAACGCCATGAGGAACGCAAGCAGCGACACAAGAAACGGCTCGTTGCGCAGCGTCAGCTTAATCAAAGGCTTCGGCGAGGCCAATTCGGCGGTCACCGTCTTGAATTGTTTTGCGTTCCAAGCGGTCATCGCCTCTTCGCTTGGCGCAGTCGAAGCTGTCCAACTTGTGATTAGGTTGGACAGAACACCAAACAAAATCCCACCCACAATAACCACGCCAAATAGCGCTCCGGCGATGATAAATACCAGCAAAGACGTGTTCTTGAGCAATGACTCCATGTCGTGTTTGATTATACCGAAATGAGTGCGCCACGGAAGTGACGAATTACACGGGCGGCGAGGGGTGGAATGAATGTTTGCGGCACCAAATTCTGGTCACCAGTAAGACCGAGTCGACACCAATGCCTAGGCCTGCGCGCTGGCCGCCATCACAAATTCCCGGAACAAGGCAATCATTTCGACATGCCCGGCCGCCGCCAGGTTCTCCGGATGCCACTGGACACCGAGGTTAAACGTGAGTTCCGGGTTCTCGATACCTTCGATAACGCCGTCATCCGATCGGGCGGTCACCAAGTATCCCGTGGCAATTCTTCCAACTGCCTGGTGATGAAAACTGTTTACGCCCACCACTCCGGCTCCGACGATTCGGGACAAGCGATTGTCCGGTTCGACGCAAACAGTGTGCAGCAGCTGGGCGCGTTGGGTCTGATCGCCGGCATGGCGGAGGGGTCTGATGGTTTGCGATGGAACATCCTGAATCAATGTTCCACCCATCGCCACGTTCATCATCTGCACACCCCGGCAAATACCGAACAATGGTTTGTCATCCTCGGCCGCCCAACGTGCCAACAGCAACTCCGCGCTGTCGCGATCCGGGTCAATGCCCTCGGTTTTTTCGTGGGCGACCTCGCCAAAAAGAAGTGGATCGCAATCTGGTCCGCCGGCGAGCAATATGCCGTCGGCCATCTCATACGCCCGGCGCAAATCTTCGGTTCGCGTTGCAATTGCCACGGGAGACAAAAAGGGATTGGCCCCGGCCGCGACCAGAGAATCCACATAATCATAGCCAACGGAGTAACGCTTGGTTTCCGGGTATCGTTGAGTGGGGACGAGAATAATCGGCGAGGCGGATGAAGTCATGACATGGCATTATCCGCCCGCGGCGGATATGACAGCACGCTAGCGGCGGGGCGCACGTGTGCTTATGGCCCAATCCGAAACGTCTCGCAGACGATCGCTCGTATTGAGCAGTGGTGGCAACTGCACATTGCGCACATAGTTGGCGATTACATAGCGATAGATTGGGTGATACAACGGAATGGCGGGAAGATCCTCAGCAAGGGCATCCTGCAGCTTTCGGTATAGTTCAGCGCGCACGGTTCGATCCTGACTGAGCCTGGCCTGCTCCACCCAGTCGCTGACCTCCTTGCTTTCATAACCCGTATAGTTTTGACCGGTTACCGTCTGGCTCCGATGCCAAAGCGCGTAGACCTCCGGGTCACCACCCATTTCAAGATCGGTGAGCGCGGCCTGAAATTGACGGGTTGCGAGAAAATCGCGCGCCAGATTGCGCACCGGTTGCACCGCCACCACAACACCCAGTTCGCGCCACTGAGTGGCGACCGCCTCTGCAACCGCACGCCTCACCGGATCATCTGGTGTGAGCAACGTAAATGACAAGGCCTCGCCGTCCTTTTGCCAAACTTCGCGCGGGCTGGGCGCCACCGCGCGCAATTCATATCCGGCGCCACGCAACAACTCCACCGCGCGCAACGCGTTGGTGGCGTATCGCTTGACACCCGTGTGATAGGCCCACGTGTCGGGAATGAACAGAGAATCGGCGACTACGGCCTGGCCCGCCAGCGCTTCGCGCACCAACCGATCCCGGTCAAGCGCATACATCAGCGCCTGGCGAACCGGCTTTTCACTCAGTGCAACCGTACCACTGTCTTTACGGGTGTTGATAAATACGCTGACACTGCGCGCAAGTTCGGTCGTATGAATGGTCAGGTCATCCCGACCGATAAGTCGGTTCATCAAGTCCGGGGTCAGGCCCCCCGTGCCATCGATTTCACCAATTCGAAATGCCTCAAACACCGCCTGCGGGCTCGTGTAGTAACGCAGAATGATTTTGTCGAGAAAGGGCTTGTGCGTAACGGTGTCTCGAGAGACCGGTTCCAGCGTGATGGCACTCACCCGCGTCCCTGCAGATGCAACATTTGTCAGTTTCCATCCGCCCGTGCCAATGGGTTGAAGGTTAAAAGGCACCTTGTCAATGTTGGCCGCGTTGGTCGTGCTCAGCACGTGTCTGGGGAGCAAGCCAATCGACAAATAATCTGGAAAGGATGCGATCGGCTGGCTGAGCACAAATCGCACGGTCTGGTCATCGATTTTTGCGACCTTGATGGTTTGCCAGAGTGCCCCGATATCAGCCCTACCGGGGAAGTCGGGCGCCTGTAACAGCTGCGCCGTAAACACCACATCTTCAGCATCAACCATGATGCCATCGTGCCATCGTGCGGTGTCACGAATTTTTACCGTGTAGGTCAGACCATCCGGAGATGCGAACCAGGTTTCGGCCAAATCGGGCTGTGCCTCGCCAAACTCATTCAAGCGCGTCAGGCCGCTAAAAATAAGACCGCACAAATCCCGATCTGCGTCGTTAAGCTCGCACAGCAACGGGTTGATCGCCCGCGGCGCACCGGCAATTCCCTCTACATAAGTTCCGCCGCCGGTTGGGTTCGGCGTGTCGGTTGGCTGCACAAACCGCAACACGACAAAAGCAATCACCAGCGCCCCTGCTATTAGTAACAGCACCGGGAGGCGATTAGCTTTCATGCTTTTATGCCAAAAGGAGCATCCCGGGCAAGCCTCGGGATGCTCCTTTTAATCCTGACGAGATTGAAGTTTAGGCTGTAAAGCCGCCCGACAGCCAGACGTTGATGCCGGCCAAAACAAAAAAGGCTATGGCCAAAAATACAGTGAGTGTGAACAACAGCCGATCCACACCGCGCCGGGTTTGATAAATGCTCTGAGCGCCACCAAATACACCCCCCAATTCTTCGCCCTTGCTCTGGAGTAAAACCGCGCCAATTAGCGCAACCGACAACACGATCTGAGCAATGCTCAGAAATACGTTCAGAATCATAGTTTGTTGATTATAGCTTTTCGCGCATATAGGAAACCCAAGTGCGCATGGACGGGGTTTGGCGTGCAGGTAACCTCATATCCCCGGTTTTCCAAATGACGGACCAGCGCGGTGTGATCCTGGCTGGTAAACCCGTCATGATATTCAAGGCAAATGCGATCGATGCGATCCGTGGCGGATACGGGCGCGTTTAACAAAATCTCAAACTCCGCACCCTCGCAATCCATTTTCAGAAAGTCGCACCGGTTCACTTCATGGTCATCAAGGGCGTCGTTAAGCGTCAATGCCGGCACCCGCAATGATTCGCTGGCGTGCCCGGAGAGCGTGCTTTCGGTAATTGTGTGTTGCACTGCCGAGCCTGTTTTGGCCAGCGAGATCATGCCGCCGTTGTTGCTAATGGCGCGTGGAACCGCGGTGACGTTTTTCAGATGATTTAGCTCGATATTTTCCCGTAATCGGGCAAAACTTTCGGTAAAAGGTTCAAATGCGATCACACGCGCTGTTGGGTGTGCCAGACCCACATATACGGCAAAATCGCCGAGTGCCGCGCCAACATCCAAAATGGTCCAGCCATCCAGAATCGATGTCCCAACGCGCTCGTAGTCGCGATCCAGTATCGTTTCCTTGGCAATCCAGACATCCATCAAGCTGCCAACTCGAAGTTGTGGGCCGCCGCGCAACCGTATGATCGGATTTAACCCGAGCATGCTCCGGGGCAGCGCATCCAAATTGGCCACGCCCCGCGCAATTGTCGGAATGGATCGGGCGTAGTAGGCGAGACGATTGAGCATAACGATGGCTAATTTGTCTTCCCTACCGCTTGCGCGCCACCACGAATATGCACGCACCCTTGTCTGGAAGCGATTCATTGTAGATGGGCTCAAGCCAGCGATGGAGCATGCGAAGCGCCGGGTTGCTTGTGCTTGGCCAAAGCACCCATCGATCAAACAACTTCTTCGTAATGAGATTTGGCAGCCCAAGAAAGTGACCAATTTCAAATACGTGGACCGCGTGGGGCGAAAAGTAATACCAGCACTTTTCAACATCAAAACCATGGGCGTCCAAACGCGCGGTCCAGGCCTGCGGACCATCGCAGGTCACGTGCCGGGCGATCCGTTGGAAGAATCGGCGATAGGCATCACCAAAAATCCGCGCACCCAACAGCCAACGGTCAAAGTAATCTGAAGGCGAGCAAAACAAAAAATATCCACCTGGTTTTAGCACGCGGTGGGCCTCGGCAATAACCGGATTTAGATCTGGAATGTGCTCCAAGACCGAGTTACTGATGACTGTTTGGAACGTCTCGTCTGCCGTAGGCACCGCGCTTCCTTCTGCAATCGAAATGGATTTGTAACCGTCTCGATAGACCGATCCATATGTGGGCGCGGCAAACGGATCAATCCCCAAGTCCAACTTCTGACCAAACGCTTGGCGTGCAAACAGACCGTCACCGCTGCCGATATCCAGAATTGGCGCGACGACCGGCAGATCTTCATAAAACCGCGCCTCGATCGCGCGGAGCAGCGCGCGAAAATAGGGCAGATCACACAATTGCGTCCAAAGGTAGTCCCGTCGTGCGGTGGTTTCTAGCATGCTGCAGTTCCAGTCAACGGTCAACCTTGCCGCAGATGCGGGAACAGAATGACCTCGCGAATTGTGTCCTTGTCCGTCAGCAACATCGCCAGGCGGTCAATCCCCATGCCAAAACCACCATTCGGTGGCATGCCGTATCGCATCGCGCGAATGTAATCCTCGTCAAGTAGCTGCGCTTCGTCGTCGCCGCCCTTCTGCTCATCGAGAAAGCGTTGCTCCTGGTCAAACGGGTCATTGAGCTCGGTGAACGCATTGCACAACTCCATCCCGCCGATAAAACCCTCAAAGCGTTCCACGGTTGCCGGGTCATCAACCTTGCTCTTGGCCAGCGGACTTATGTCGCGTGGGTAGTCATACAAGAACGTGGGTTGGATCAGTGTTTTTTCGACGTAGTCGCCCAACAGGCTATCGATCAGCTTTCCCCTGGTCTTTCCACGCACCAGCTCCGCGGACATCAGGTTCTGCTTGACGATTTCCGCGCCCAAGCTCTCTGCATCCGGGAAGAGTGTGTAGTCCAGCTTGGTGTGCTCACAAATCGCGTCGCGCATGGTTTGCCGGGCAAAGGGTTGAAACCAATTGATGGTGTTTCCGCGAAACTGACTGATGCCATTGGTCGACGCCGGCAGCACGGCGCGTGCGGCCGCCTGGATCATCCGCTCGGTCAGTTCCATGACCGCAAAGACATCCATATACGCTGCATAGAATTCGATCTGGGTGAACTCCGGGTTGTGTTTGAAGCTGACGCCCTCGTTACGAAAATCCCGACCGATTTCATAGACGCGTTCAATATTGCCCACGAGCAGCCGCTTGAGATACAGTTCATAAGATATGCGCAGATACAAGTCCTGATCAAGCTGATTGTGATGGGTGGTAAATGGTCGGGCGGCGGCGCCGCCATACAGCGGTTGGAGGATGGGTGTCTCAACTTCGAGAAACCCATTTGAATCCATAAAGTCGCGAATACCCTTGACCAGCCGGGCGCGTTTGATAAAGATTTCGCGCACTTCGGGGTTTACTGCAAGATCCGTATAGCGTTGGCGGAAGCGCAGGTCTGGATCAGCAAACGCGCTGTAGCGTTTGATGCTTCCATCCGTCTGCTTTTCCTCCTTGGCAAGCGGGAGCGGCGTGATGGCCTTGCTTAAAAGATTCCATGCCGAGATGCGCAGGCTTGGTTCGCCCGCTTTGGTCAGGAATGGAATGCCAACTGCCTCGACCCAATCCCCCACATCTATCAAGGAGTCCCACAGTTGAAAGCGCTCGGCGGACAATGAATCGTCACCCAGCCGCGCGAAGAACTGCACCTTGCCGGATTCGTCTTCAATATGGGCGAAGCTGACCTTGCCCTTTGTGTTCTTGCGAATCACCCGGCCCATCACGGAGAATGGTTGTGTCGGCGTACTAGTGTGACTGGCTTGCTCTGGCTGATCGGCGTTCTGATTGTCGGTGTTTGAACCGGTCGATTTCGCCCGATCTGCGGCCTCAATTGCCATCACACGCTGGGCGATCCATTCCGCTCGTGGGGGAAAGGGGTTGATGCCCAGCGCCCGAATTCGCGCCAGCTTTGTCTGCTTTTCACGTTCCGATTCGTTAAGTTCCATAAATAAATAGAGCCAGCCACCAGAGGTCTTTGACCGCCGATGACTGGCTGAGACAACTGAATTATGCGAGGTTTACGCGTCTTTCTTGGTGAGCGCGGCTTCGGCCTGTTTTACCGCCGCCATGTGCGCCAAAGTGCGTTTAATGGCTTCGGCCTGTGCCGCTTGTTTTTTGCTGACGCTGGGTGCGGTGGGTGTACCCGATGCGGCGGCTGCGGCCACGCGCTGATTGCGCTGGGCGCGCTTAAGCGCGGCTTCCATTGGGCTGATGGGCGTCTCTTCATTAGCGCTGCTGAGTGAATAATCCTCGGCGTTCATGCCGGTCAGGGCTAGGTCGAGGATTTTGCGTTGGGCGTCGACGCGCGTCACTCGCACTTCCAGCTCTTCACCCACTTCCACGAAGTCGCTGGGCTGACCAAAACCCATGCCGGTGCTGCGGATTTGTCCTTCGGTCTCGGCGCCCACTTCAATATAGGCGGCGCGCGTGTCCACCTTGGTGACCCTGCCCTTGATCACATCGCCACGCTTGATTTTTTCCCATGGCAGATCGGGTGGTTGAAACATGGTCAAGCCAATGCGATTGCGCTCCTCATCCACCTGGGTCACCCAAACGGTTTCGAGGGCGTCGCCCTGGCGCAACTTACCGTCAAATTTCACCAGCTCATGAGGGAGCAATGCATCCTTTGGACCGCTGACGTCAACAAATACGCCAAACTTGGTGACAGACGCCACCTTGACATTATGCAGCACCAAGCCCGGCTCAAGATTGTCCCAGCCAAAGAGCGGCGGCTTATACATGGTCAAGCCAATTCGCTTGGTGGCCACATCCAGACGCCGGACATACACGATGATTTCCTGGCCTTCCTTCAGCACATCTGCAAGCCGGGTTATCGGTTCCTCGGACAATACATCGCTGATGTGCAACATCCCATCGGTGCCCACGCCCACATCCACGCGTGCTCCCGCAAGCTCAACCTTGCTTATCTTGCCCTTGAGTTCCATACGGGGCTTTAGTGTCTGAAGGCTGAGTGGCGCTTGTGCACCGTTCAACTCTGCTGCTGCCTGATCGCTCACAATGTGTCCTTTGTTCCCCGGTGTTTTTGGGGTCTAATTAGCTTACAAAAATAGAGCGACGATTATACCCGTAATGAATTCATAACCTGTCTGAAGAATACTGGATGAACGATATGAGAAAAATAGTGCTTGGTTCGGTGGCCGGTTTCGCAGCGTTTCCACTTCTGCTCGTCGCGGCCTCCGCCGGTCGGCCCGTATGGGAAGTGCTGCTTGTGTCGGTTTTAGCCGGGATTGCGCTGGCATTTGTATTCAACGCTTCCAATCGATCCATCGCGAATACCATTATGTCCGGAGGCGCGATCGGCGTCCCGCTGTGGGCACTGATCCATGTCGTCGCAGTGCCATTGCTGCAGGGAATGGGGACACCGTTGTGGAGCGCGGATGGCATGCGTGGACTTTTTCCACTGCTTGTCGGTTGGGTTCTTTGGGGCGCCGCGATGGGGGTTCTTCTACGCTTGGCGACAGGTGTCGCGACGCGGATACTTGGTCCGGAGCCCATTCGCGCACCCGCAAACCGTGAGATCAAAACCCGGATCCTGATTCTTGGTGGCGGATTTGCCGGGATGTCCACCGCCAGCCATCTTGAAGAAGAGTTTGGGGCGGATACCTCGGTGGAGATTACTCTGGTAAGCGAAAATAACGCGCTGCTATTTACGCCCATGCTTGCCGAAGTGGCGGCAAGCAGTCTGGAACCCACGCACATAAGCACACCGCTGCGGACCAGTTTGCGCCGCACCAACGTAATCCGCGCAACCGCCACGAGCATCGACCTTGATGCCAAGTCGGTCGGCGTTTCGGATGCCCGCAACCAATGGAGCCTGCCGTTCGATCATTTGGTGCTGGCCCTGGGATCAGTCTCAAATTATCTCGGCATGAAAAACGTGGAGCAGCGCGCCTATGACTTCAAAAGTATTTCGGATGCCATGCACATCCGCAATCGTGTTATCGATATGTTTGAACGGGCAAACCGCGAAAGCGATCCCGCGCAGCGCAAAGCGATGTTGACATTTGTGATTGCCGGTGCGGGCTTTGCGGGGGCCGAGCTGGCCGGTGGATTAAACGACTTTACGCGCGGAATGTTGGCGGACTATCCGCAGTTGTCGACCGATGACCTGAAAATAGTTGTGCTGCATCCGCGTGATCGCATCCTGCCGGAGCTGAGCGAGCCCCTGGCAAAATATGCCGAGCAACGGATGACCGCGCGGGGCGTTACGTTTATGTTGAATACCCGTCTCAATGATTGCGATGACGATTCTGTCACCTGTACCTGCAACAGTCAGCCAATGACCATTCCGGGAAACACCCTCGTATGGACAGCCGGTACCACGCCAAACCCGTTGTTACGCACCCTTCCCCCGACGGTCGAGCGCGACAAGAGAGGCGCGGTGCTTGTGGCCAACACGCTGGCGGTTACTGGCCATCCGGGTGTCTGGTCCCTGGGGGACTGTGCGGTGGTGCCCGATACGCTAAATCCGGGCAAGACCTGCCCACCCACCGCGCAATTCGCCTTGCGCGAGGCGAAAACGGTGGCCCACAATATAAAGGCTGTTGTGAGCGGCAAATCGATGCAGTCATTTCGCTTCAAGGCATTGGGTCTGCTCGCAGTGGTCGGACACCATACGGCGTGCGCCGAGCTTTCGATTCCGTTTACCAACAAGACGATTTTGTTTTCCGGATTAATGGCATGGCTGATGTGGCGCGCAATCTATCTTGGCAAGCTGCCCGGGCTTGAGCGCAAAGTGCGTGTGATGAGTGACTGGTTGATCGAGTTGTTTTTCCCACGAGACATCGTGCAAACGACCGAATAGGACGGAGCAAAAAATATGAAACCATATCGAATCCCACTGATTGTTTGTGCGATTATTGGTGCGGCAGGTGGCTTGATCATCATGCTGTCGGGCTTGCCGTCCACATTGTTTGGATTGCCGCTTGTGATCTGGGGGGTAATTTTTGGCGTCGCTTTTGTCTTTCTGGACGCCCGGGAGGCCAAGTCCCCCGGCGCCGGAATGCTTTGGGGAATAGCGTATGCGTTGTTATTGTGGATCGCGCTGCCGGCCGGACTGGCAGCGCGCGCAACCGGCCAGACCGAAATGTTTTCCGCCGCCCGTGATCATTTCCCAGAACTGGTGGCCTATTTGGTTTGCTTTGGTGCGCCATTGGGTATTGCATTGGGAACGTTGGGCCTCCGGCGGGCTTCGTCCGAACCGTTTTCGCTGTCGCGCGCGGTTATCGTGGGCGGTCTGGCGGGAATAGTCGGCAGCTGGGCATTTGGTCGTTGGATGGAGCAGGTAAATTTCTTTCCGTTGATTGCTGGTATTGCCGGATCCAACGTTCGTGAAACTGGAATCGTTCTGCACTATGGAATAGGTATATTTATCGGGGCCAGTTTTGGTGCACTCTTTCAACGCGACGCACGCGGGCACGGCAGCAGTCTTGGTTGGGGTTTGGGCTATGGCGTGTTTTGGTGGTTCGTGGGGCCGCTCACGATTTTGCCGTTGTTGTTAAATCAGCCGCTCAACTGGAGCGCCGATCGGGGTGCACAACTGTTTGGATCTTTGATTGGCCACGCAGTCTACGGGTTGATCGTTGGCTTAATTTACGCCACGATCGACCGGCTTTGGTTGGCATTCTTCCGCGACAGCGACCCGATTAACCGTCAGGTCAGTGGTGTGGGGAGCCGGGGACTGCAGGGCATTGGCCGAGGCATATTGGCCAGCATGGCGGGTGGTCTGCTCTTTAGCCTGGTCATGATCGCCACAGGCGCCCTGCCGCGCGTGGCGCAGATTGTAGGTGGAACCTCGCCCGTGCTCGGCTTCTTCGTGCACCTGGTGATCAGTGCGCTGATAGGCGCCAGCTATGGCGTATTGTTTCAATATGAATCCGCAACCGCCGGGGGCAGCATTATGTGGGGACTGGTCTACGGTTTGGTTTGGTGGTTTTTGGGTCCGCTTACGCTCTTCCCCATATTGCTTGGTTCACCGCTGGCTTGGTCTGCCGAAGCGGGCGGCGCCGCACTGCCATCTTTGCTCGGCCACCTCTTTTATGGCGCGGCCACCGCCGTTGTTTTCCTTTTGCTTGAACATCGCAATGCGGATTGGCTGTTGCTGGATCCGCGGCTTGCCGCGCGCGAGTCACGCATGGTCCGACCGCTTGGCACGCCTGCTCCAGCGCTTTGGTTGTTTGTGATTGGTCTTGGCGTGTTGCTGCCCGTGTTGCTCAGCGTAGGTGGCGGGCCCGGTGGGTATTAGGACTGATAGCACCGTGCTGACTAGTTTAGATTCTCCGGCGGGTGACACAACGATTTCTGAATCGGTGCTTCGGGATATCTCCCGCGCCTGTACTCTTGAATGGCTGGAAACCAACGGCCTGGGTGGCTTTGCGTCGTCCTCAGTGATTGGGTTGAACACGCGGCGCTATCACGGTCTATTGGTGGCGGCCACCCAACCGCCGGGCGGCCGGATGGTGTTGTTGAGCAAAGTCGAAGAAACCTTGGTCATACGCGAAACAGCCGGCCCGGAGCGCCGCTACGATTTATCAACGAATCAATATCCCGGCGCAGTGCACCCGCAGGGATATCTATGGCTGACCGGGTTTCGCCGTGATCCGTATCCAATAATCACATATTCGATTGAATCGTTGACCATTGAGAAACACATATTTCTGGTTCATGGCGAAAATACCGTGTGCATCGCGTATGTGATTGATGGCTTGCCGACCGGCGCGTTTGTAGAATTTCTTGTTCGGCCCTTGCTGGCGTGCCGGGACTTTCATGCAACCATGCATGAACAGGCGGAATGGAACTCAAACCCCGCAATGCACGTGGCGCATAACGCCCGCAGCGTTGTAACTACTGCATTTTGGTATCGCGATTTTGAGCTTCATGCGGAACGCGATCGGGGACTGGACTGGCATGAGGATTTGTATCAGCCGGACGAGCTGTGTTTTGACGTTGCGGCGGGTCAATCAATCCGTCTCATCTATTCCTTGGAAGGTCACGAGATAGGCGAGTTTGATCAATTGCGTGACCGCGAATTGGCCCGCCGGATGGCTGTTCCAGGATTGCCATCCCGGCAATCTCCGGGCGCGCCAGGTGATGAGGTGCCGGAAGAGGTTTACCAAAAGCTGGCAACCGACTTGCGAATGGCCGCCGATCAATTTATTGTGAAACGTGGTTCGGACCATACGATCATCGCCGGCTACCCGTGGTTTGGCGATTGGGGCCGGGATACGATGATTGCGCTTCCTGGATTGACGCTTGTCAACGGGCGATTTGACGTAGCGCGGGGTCTGCTGCGCGCCTTTGTGTTGTATTTGGACAAGGGAATGCTTCCAAATCGCTTTCCGGATAGCGGGCAACAACCCGAGTACAACACGGTCGATGCCACGCTCTGGATGTTTGAGGCGGTTCGCTCGCTCTTGCACTACTCGGGTGACTTTGGCTTTATTCAAAAAACCATGTTCCCGGCGCTATGCGATGTGGTGGATTGGCATGTCCGCGGTACGCGCTATAACATTCACGTTGATGAAGATGGGTTACTGGTGGCGGGCCAGCCCGGTGTTCAGCTAACCTGGATGGATGCCAAGGTGGGCGATTGGGTCGTAACGCCCCGAGTCGGAAAGCCCGTGGAAATTCAAGCGCTCTGGTTTAACGCGCTGTGCGTTCTTCGTGATCTGGCGTTGCTGTGCGGTGATGCATCACGCGCAAGGTGGTGCGCCGAGCTCGCTTCACGCGCCAGCGCGGCGTTTAACGCCAGCTTTTGGAATGACACCGAGCGCTGTCTGCATGATGTGGTTGATGGTGACATAGTTGACGCGGCCATCCGCCCAAACCAGGTGTTTGCAGTCAGCCTGCGTCATTCGATGTTGAACGACGAACGCGCGCGTTGTGTTGTAGATTGCGTGGAACGTGAATTGCTTACCCCGGTCGGTCTGCGTTCGCTCAGCCCACGCGACAGTCGATATGTGCCGCATTACGCCGGTGACGTCATCCGTCGCGATGGCGCTTATCATCAAGGCACTATTTGGAGTTGGCTAATGGGGCCGTTTGTCTCGGCCTACGCTCGGGTTCATGGGAGCGCGTCCGCGCGCGCACGCAATTTACTTGCCGGTTTTGTACCGCATCTTGCGGATGCAGGTCTTGGAAGTATCTCGGAGGTCTTTGATGCTGATGCGCCGCACGCGCCGGGCGGTTGTATCGCCCAAGCATGGAGTGTCGCCGAGATTCTGAGGTGTATCTCAGAGGACTTGTCCGTACAATAAATCCAAGGGGGAATAGACATGTCACAAACTCGCTCCGAACTCGCTGAACAACTCCACCAACCATATGCACTAAACGAAGCGGCCATCGCGCACTATCGGAAGAATGGCTACGTCAAATTAAGGCAGGTGCTCTCACCCGGGGTGATCGATTTCTATGGCTCTGAAATCACCCGCATGGTTCGCACCATGAACACCCAGTCCAAACCGCTGTCAGAGCGCAACACATATGAGCGCGCATTTCTGCAGATCATGAATCTTTGGACCAAGGATGAGCTGGTGCGCGAATTTGCCTTTTCAAAGCGTCTCGGACGGATTGCTTCCGAGCTTATGGGGGTCACCGGTGTGCGCATGTATCACGATCAGGCGCTGTATAAAGAACCGGGAGGCGGCATAACGCCGTGGCATGCGGATCAGTTCTACTGGCCGCTAAGCAATAATAATACCTGCACGGTTTGGATTCCGCTGCAGGCGACGCCCATTGAGCTTGGTCCGCTCACATTTAGCGTTGGCAGCCATATGATCGAGGCTGGTCGCGAGCTTGGCATCAGCGACGAGAGTGAGAAGAAGATTGCCCACAATCTGCGTGACTTTCCACTTGATGAAGGTCCCTATGATTTGGGCGAAGTTAGCTTTCACTGCGGGTGGATTTTTCACCGCGCCTCGCCCAATGTGGCGGATAGGCCGCGGGCGGTGATGACCATCATCTACATGGAGGATGGCATCAAACTTATCGCGCCAAAATACAAAAATCACGAGAATGACTGGGCCAGTTGGATGCCCGGCGCCCGGGTTGGTGAGGTCGTGGCTTCACCGCTTAATCCCGTGATTTATTCGGCGGCTTCCCCGGTGAATGGTTAATATGATGACCTTCAACAAAGAAGAAGCATTTTCGCTTCTGAAATCCCTTGTGGCAGTGCGCAGCTATCCGGGTGAGGAAGAGGCCGCACAGCAAGTGTGTGCTATCTGGATGAATGAAAACGGCATGCGCACGCGGTTGGTGACCGCCAAAAATGGCCAGCCAAATGTGATCGCCGAAATTGACAATGGTCCGGGCCCGGCGTTGTTGTTGAACGGGCATATGGACACGGTTTTGGCCGCCGAGGGTTGGAAGTGCGATCCGTGGCAGGGAATGCGCGAAGGTGACTTGTTCTATGCGCTGGGTGCCGCAGACATGAAATGCGGGGTGGTGGCAAACATGCTGGTCGCACGCGAGCTCGCGCGAAACAAGCACCTGTGGAAGGGCACGCTAATTTTTAGCAGCGTGACGGATGAGGAGGCGCTGTCGATGGGTGCACATGCGCTCATGGATTCGGGTCTGCGCGCAGATGCGTGCATCGTCACCGAACCATTCTGGGATGGTGCGGTGATCGGCGCACCCGGCAAAATCCTCATTCAGGTTGACGTGACGGGCAAGGCGGCGCATGGCTTCCTGCCCTGGGAGGGCATTAATGCCGGCATCGAGGCGGCGCGGTTTGCCGCGCAGGTGTGCTCGGCCGTGCCGGAGGTGAAACACCCTCTGGTTCCGTCATCCCAAACCTTGTTAAGCATCCACGCCGGCAGCCCGCAATATGTGATTACCCTGCCGGAAAAAGCCAGCGTGCTTTTGACCCGCCAGATCGTGCCCGGCGAGACACGTGATGACGTGCTGTCCAAGTTGCGTGCATTTGCTGATTCGCTGCAGTCGCCCGCCACATTTGAGTTTGGCGTGCGTGATCCGTTCTATACCCCGTGGAGCTTTGATCAGCCCGATCATGTGTTTACCAGGGCGTTTTCCAGCGCGTATCAACGGGTGCGGGGTCGGGCGCCTGAGATTCGCCACTGGGTCGGTATCACCGATGCAAATGTCATCAATGGTGAGAGTGGCATACCCTGCATTGTGTTTGGTCCGCGCGGCGGTAATTTTCACCAGTGTCAGGAATGGGTCGATTTGGTGAGCATCCCGGTCGTTTGTGACGTGGTTGCCGAGACGGCTACGGCCTTCCTGCAAGGTTAGCGCGCCTACACGCGGTCGCATGGCACTGCATACGGATTGGTCTGGGGCGTATTTTTGGAGCGGTTACGGGATGGCTGCGCGCACCGCCGGCGCGACAACGGTGCCCAATGGGCCAGATCGGTGCGGTTATGGGCTGAGCTGGATGGTAAGAATATATGGCCAAGTGCCGACACCGCCGACGGCAGCAACATGAATGCGCAAGGGTTGTGCGTCGGAGGCGGTTACCTTGTGGCTGATAAATTTGAGTTTGCTTGGGCTCGCGTCTTGCGCCACTGCGGATTGCCCAATATCGTTTTGCCGTAGATATATCTGCTGATTTGTGTTGCCGCTGGTGGAGTCCAGTGTGATCGTGATGGTGGTGGCCACGGGCACGTTGATCAGGTAGTAGTCGTCAACATCTTTTGAGGCCCCGTTGACAATAAATTCCCTGGCGTAAATCGTTTGGGGGCGCGGCGTTAGTGGGAACGCGGTGCCAAAGTCGTTGTTGCCCGTGGCTGGGTTGGTTGTTTCATTGCAGCCATCGGCCTGCTGTGTGGCTGGGCCGGCGAGCGGCGCGCACAATGGCGTGGGTGTTGGCGTCGGCGTGTTGGTTGGCGTCGCAGTCGGGGTATTGGTGGGCGTGTTCGTCGGCGTATTGGTTGGCGTTGGCGTCCTGGTAGGCGTAGGGGTCACGCAATAATATCTGGGCGTGACTGGCACGGCTGTGCCTGCATTCAGTGTGGTGAGTCTATAGCTGAGATTGGCATCCTGGCTGAAATTCACGACGGCCACGTAATTGTCCGCTGCAGTGCCGGTGATGAGGACGCTGTCATCGATGGCTGTGCGCTGGGTGGAGCTGGCAACGTAGTTGCTGAGGCCCGGGTTTGGCGTGCCACGAAAGTAATACAGATCGGCGTCGCCGGTAGTGGGGTCTGCCGCGCCCAGGCGGTGCACCGTGACGGTGTAGCGCCCGCCGTTGGCGAGGATCAATCGGTAGACATCGTGGACATCACCGGTCGATAGGCGGGCTTCGATTGCGCCGGGGCCAAACGCTAGAAAGGCCGCCTGCGCCGCGGTGTCGTTTGGTTCAAAACAATCGTTTCCGGAACCGATCGAGCAGGCATTGTTTGCGATCAACGGAAAGAATCGACAGAGCGCGGGTTGCGCGGCTGCGTCGGCATCTGCCTCGCGCGCATCGAACACGTTTTCGACGACCAAGTTTGACACTTCGCCAATAGGCTGGTTGACAGCCTGACGCTGGATCAGCAACACACCAGCACAAGCGAGCGCTGCCAGACCAGCAACCAAGTAGCTATTCTTCATGGACCATCTCCTTGTCGCGGTGGTCTGGCCTGGCGCGTTTGCCCGGGATGAGGCCACTAAGGCGAGTTATAAAGAACCGTAAGCGTGTAGGGAATGGCCGGGCCGGATGCAGCGTTGACGTGAATGTTGACGGTATTGGATACGGCTACGTTGTCCACCGACTCATTCGAACTGTTGCTAAGGTTGCTTATTACGGTGCCAGCCGAGATTTCAAGATACAGGTCCAGATCGGGAATCGAGGCTGCTAGTGAAACGGTCATGTGTGACGGGTTGGTCAGCTTGATTGAATAAAAATCATCGTCGTCCGTGAACTTTTGTGCTGCCGAGTACAGAATGAAGTTTGCGCCAAGGGTTGGCGTGATTGCAAAAGCCTGACCAACCAAGTTGTTGCCATTGGCACTGGTCGTATCACCACACCCACCTCGTTGCACCACCGTGTTTATGGCAACACACAACGGTGTTGCCGCAACCGTCGGGGTTGCAGTCGGTGTCGCGGTGTCTGTCGGCGTTGGTGTATTTGTGCTGGTGGCGGTCGCGGTTGGTGTGACCGTCTTGGTAGATGTGCTCGTGATTGTCGGCGTGGCCGTCTGAGTGGGCGTGGCCGTTGCCGGGCCACTGCACACAAGTGGTGCGGATGGGGTGGCTGTTGCCGGCCCACCCGATACGGTCAGTCGATAAGCGCCACTGCCGCTCACGCTACCAAAAATAACTTGGACGTAGTCCGTTCCGGTCGCGGTAAATGACAAGTTATCGTCCCCAAGTGTGGTGGCACTCTTGGAATAGCTTGACCGGCTGGCAGGCTTTGACGGCCAATAGTACAGGTCAAAATCGATGGCCGGGGTCAATGTGTGAACGGCCACGTTATAGGGTTGGCCAGCTGTCAGCTTCAACTGATATACATCGGAATAGTCACTCGGGTTTTCGCGGGCCTCGATGGCGCCACGCCCAACGATCGGCAGGTTATTTGCCGTGGGCTCGTCGTTTGGTTCAAAGCAATCGGCACCGCCGGATATCGAGCAAAAATTGTTTTGAACAGCAGGCACAAATACGCACAAACCCTGCGAGCCGGCCAGGGTTTCATCCGCTGTATTGGCGACAAACAATTCGTTTGAATCCTGCCCAAATCTGGATAACGCATTGCGTTGCAAGGTTACGCCCGCAGTAAGCACAGCGAGACAAACAAACAACAACAAAACGGTGTATTTCATAATTGCTGGGAACCTACGATCAAATTAGGGACACTTCTTTCCAGGACCAGGCTGGCAGGCTGGTGGAGGGTTGTTTCCTCCGCCCCCACCGCCCCCACCTGACGGCGGCGGCGGAGACGGTACAGGAGTATTGGTTGGGGCAGGCGTGGGTGTATTGGTCGGCGTCGGCGTTAGTGTGGGCGGCACCGGGGTAAACGTGTTGGTTGGGATCAGTATGGTGGCGGTTGGCTCAAGCACGCCCAGTGCGGTGGTGGCCTGAGCCACCGGCGAAGCCGCCAATACGACGATAACCGTAGCGGTGGGTTTGGGCTGGCTGGGCACGATCGCCTGCGAGGCTGTGGTGACGGTGGGTTCAAGTGCGCCCGCGGTCGGGGTGGGATCGGTTGGGGCCGGGCCCCGACCGGTTAGCAACACGGCGAGCACGCCACCCACCGCGAGCAGCCCGGCGAGCGCAGCAATTATGCCGACGGGCGCCTTACGCGCCGTGGCGGGTTGTTTTGCATGGGCCGATTCTTGCGCACCAGCGCGCACCGCGACGACAGCGGCGAGTGCCGGCGCATCGGGCAGACCATAATCCAGCACGGCGGCGGTGACGTTGTCTGTTGTTGTCGGCAGCGCGGCTTGGACCAGTGCGTCTGCCGCTTCTCGGGCTGGTGTGCTGCGTCCCAGAATTTCTTCAATCTTGTCTTGTGAGATCACCCCGTGCAGCCCATCGGTGCACAGCAGCAGCCGGTCGCCGGGTTGCATGTCGCTCGTGACGTGCGTGACCTCGGGCGTGTTGTTTGGGCTTGACCCCAGCGAGCGCGTGATCATGTTGCGCATGCTGCTGACCTTGGCATCGGCCTCGGTCATCAGACCGCGCTGCACCTGCTCAAACACCCAGTTGTGATCGCTGGTGAGTCGGGTCAGCTTGTGATCGCGGAAGCGATAGGCGCGGCTGTCACCCACATGCGCAACCGTGAGCGCGCCACCCGGCTGTTGCACATGGGCCATGACGATGGTGCTGGCCATATTGCTCAGGCTGGCTTCCTTGGCCGCCTCGGTCTTTACTGCGGCATGGGCGTCGGTCACGGCTTTCGCCAGCGCCTCTTCCACGCCGGTGTCCGACGCATAAAACGACTCTGCCGCGGTATGCGAGGCGGTGGCACTGGCGATTTTGCCACCCTTCTCACCACCCACCCCATCGCAGACAACCAGCAATATGCCGTGCTGGGTCAGCCGCGGATCATCGGGCTTGGCCAGCACAAACGCATCCTGATTTTCGGCACGCGGCCCCTGATTACTGACGCCACTCCAATTAAGGCGCAGCTGGGAGGACGGAGAACCGAGCTTATTGTTCATGCAGCCAACCTGCTTTTACTATGCTTGAATGGGTCTGGGTTGAATGATTGCCAAAATTGCATGGCGCACCAACTCATGATACGTTAAGGTGGATTAAATCATCGTTTGATTTCAAAATCAATACCAGCTGGATTGGAGCCTTTGGGTTGCAACTCAAAGCGATAGCGCCCGGCTAAAAAGCCCTTGACCCCCCACCCCGGGCTGATGCCATCACCGGTTTTGTCGCCGTTGCTAAATATCGCGGTCCCATTGGTGACAAAGTTGTTCATGCCGGTCGGCAGGGCGCGTCTGGAATCGGGGGGCACCGTGGCGCAGGAATGAGCCTGTCCGGCAGCGCTCCAGGTGCACCGATACAACCAGATGATTACCGGCGTGGCGCGCTCATAGCGCTTCCAACTCACATCAAAATCTTTGCCGGTTGTGAGCCCGGGCGACCAACTGGCGTGGATGGTGCTGCTCAGAGGATCCAAACTGGTTCGCATGTCAGATGTACATCCTTCAGGCGTCGCGTCCTTCAGGTTGCACAGCCAAATTTCCGAGGCGGGCTGCACGCGTGCGGCAGCACTTATCTGCGCTGGCGGGGTGGCCTGGCTCGGTGTGGGTTCAACGTTGGCTGGTAAAACTGGTGTGCGCGTCGGCACTGCCGTTGGGGGCGCAGGAGTGTTGGTCGGGTTCGACAATCCTGAAGCGGGCGTTGCTGTGGCTGGCGCCACTGTTACCGTGGGCAGCGCCACGGTTGGCAGATTGGTTGGCGGGGCCGATGTCGGGAACGAAGTTGCCTCACGTGGCGTGACCGCATTGGCCGGGCCGCCGGTGCTCGCATCCGCCATTGCGGTTGGTCCGGGTTGGCTAAGTGGCGCCTGGGGGCGCAGAATGCCCCAGCCCGCGAATGCAACCAACCCAACAAGCAGAAGTCCGAGCAAACCCACAAGCCACATCGGTGGTCGGGCGGCGCGCGCAGGTGCAGTTTTGGCAGGCAAAAGGGCCGAAAGTTGCATGGTTTTGTCAGGCTTGGGGTCATCGTTGATGACCACGCAGGCCGTCACGTTGTCTTGCGTGCGCATTTGGATGGCCTGCTGGATCAGCTCGGTCACCGCCTGTTGCGGAGGTTTTTGGGATAGTTTGAACAGCTGATCTTCCGTGAGCGTGTCCCATAATCCATCACTGCACATCATAAGTCGGTCGCCACCGTTCCAGTGAAAGACGTTGACCGCGGGCTCACTGCTTACGCTGGCCTGACCCAGCGCCCGCGTAAGCGCGCTCCGCATCGGGTGATGAACCGCTTGTTCTTGGGTGATGATTTCGGCCGCCACTTGTTCGGCCACCCAGGAGTGATCATGGCTTAGCTGCTTCCAGGCGCCGCTCAGCAGACCATACGCCCGACAGTCGCCCACGTTTGCAATCGTTACCTCGTCACCCCTAATGACGGCCATGACGATGGCGCAGCCCATCTGGGCTTTTTCCGGGTCACGCGCCTGTTCCGCTGAGATTGCTTCCTGGGCCGCGGTGATGGCCTCGCGCAGACCATCCGCCACATTCAGTTCGGCCAGATTGTCGCCAGCTTCCCCGCCATAAAAGTGCTCGCTAATGGTATCGACCGCGATCTGCGCGGCAACCTCGCCTGCGGCGTATCCGCCCATGCCATCGGCCACGATAAACAGCCGTCCGCGCGCCTCGATCATGGCAGCGTCTACGCTATTTGGCGGCGCGTAGGTGCGATCCTCATTGTTGCTGCGAACCGGTCCGACATCGGACAGGAGGGCTGAAGAATAATTTGGCATCAAGACAACGGATGGTAACTCAAGGTTCCTTGACCTCAGCCTTTATGTCTGCAATTTCAATTTTGTCACCGATCTTGATTTCGGTCGGCGTGTTGGCGGTAAGGCGGGTGCCGTTTAGCTTGCTACCCGAGCTCGATCCCAGATCAGTGAGATACAACTTGTCATCCTGATATTTGATTTCGGCGTGTCTGCGGCTCACAAATGCACTCTTGGGCGTGAATTTAATATCCGTGCCGCCCGTAACTTCGCGGCCAATGGCTACTAGCTGGCTCAGGCTGCCACCCAAGGAAAATCGCTGTCCCATGAGCTCGCCACTTGTGATCTCCAACATGGCCTTGCCCGGGGTAAAGATCATGGTCTTGCCGGCGCCTTCCATCACGGAAGTGCCGCCCAATCCCATGATGGCAGTTTTGCCGGAATCGGACGACTGGTCGCCCGCACCCGGCGTTACCCCAAATATCGCGGTGTGCTGTTGGACGATCGGTGAAACGGAGGTTGCGTCGTAGGATGGCGTTGCCGAGCCCGACACGGGGAAGGATTCGGTTCCGCCCGCGGAAAATATTCCGGTTTCGGGTACCTGATACTCGACGGGTGGCGGGGCGCGTCTGCGGCGGCTGAGACCAATCAAGAGCAGACCCAGAAACAGCAGCAGCAACAAGCCCAGCGCGATCATCGCCCAAAATATAGGGCTGCCGGGTTGGGGTGGAAAGAGCGGCGGCGGGGTGGGCGTCGGTCGCGGGGTCGGCACGGCCGTGGGCACGGCCAGCGGCTTGACCAGCAGCGTTTCTTCACGGGTGGACACCGTCTTTGGATCTTTTGCGTCGCCGATCACGCGAACCACGAGCTTGGTATCCACGCCAGGTTTGAACTTCGCAATTGGGATGCGCGCTGAAAATGGCTGGGTGTCATAGGTAAAGGTCTCGCCACCAATGTCATATTCCACCCGGGCCACCTTGCGGGCGGCGATTTCCGGTTCAATGACCAAGTCGCCCCGATCTGTAACCAGCTCGTTGGGGGCAATCTCGCGGTCCCCGATCTTGTAGACCAGCTTGCGCAGTTCCGGCACCAGTCCGGCCAGCGCGATAAAGCGCGATGTACCCTCGGCCCGGCCACTGGGGAGCGTCACCCCAACCTTGATGCCGTGGGCCTGGCCATCACTTGCCAGTGACGACTTAAACCTGACCTCATACTGGCTCTTCAGCAGCGTCTGCACATCCTTGAACTTCGCCTCGATCGTGGCCCCGTCGGTGGCCTTGCCCAGATACAACCCACCGGTGCCAAGGGTCAGCCGCTTGAGATAGTCCTCGGTCAGGTTGGCGCCCACGCCGATGGCATAGATGGGCGTTTTGTCCGTGGCGGCCCGGTTGATCGGGTCCTCTGGTTTTACGCAGGCGCTGCTGGTTATGTCGCGACCATCCGAGATCACAAAAATCGCCCGCGAGCCCACGTTTTGCCGTGCTGCAAGAATCAGCGCCTTGCAAACGGCATCATAAAGGGGGGTGTTGCCGGTTCGTTGCAAGGTGGTGATCAGGTTGATGACCTCGTTGCGGCTGGGTCCGGCCTTTACAAATCCAATCTCCTTGGACTTGTCAATCGGCGGATTCACGGTATCACCCAGGTCGATCTTTCCTGTGATGCCGATCATGGCGGCTTGATCCTCGGGGGCCAAATCAGTAAGGATGCTCTTGCTCGCGGATTTGAGCGCTTCAATATCCAACCCCGGCGCCGTGGCCCCGAGATCCAGAATCAAGACATAGTTGGCAACGACATTCGGATTGCTGCGGGGGGTCACCTTAAGCTCGGTCACCGGCTGGCCGTTGTCCAGCGCGGCGTCAAATTGGCTTTGCGTCAGTTTGTCATAGGGCACGCCTTTCGCATCAATGGCCGTGACAATGCACACCACCTCGGGATAATTATCACTGACGCACGTATTTGGCGTAAATGTAATCGTCACGCCGCCGGTTTGCGCGGTGGCCCCGGTGATGGGGGCGGCGACCAGCGCAACTGCGATTAAGACGGGGACGAGGGCACGACGCCCTGATCGCACCGCGCCCTGGATGCACCGTGCGCCAAAATTTGAGAAGAGAATTACTTTCATGAATGTTACCTACAAGCCTTCTACTTTTATTAGAGTTTCACCCAGGCGAATTTCATCACCCGGGCTTAGAAAGCTGCCTTGATCGTCCGTCACACGTATAGTGTTCAAGTAAATGCCGTTTGAACTGCGTTTGCCGGTCACTTCGGAAACCCACCAAAGGTTTTCGTGGAAGTCGAGCTGGGCGTGTTGGCGGCTCATGGCCGCATCGGTTGGATTGACCATGTCTCGGGTCAAAATAGCCGGAGATTCCTTTATGGTGAGCACGCGACCATTATTGACGACGGTGAGTTTTATTTCGGATGCGCCCAGATCAAAGAGAGACGGCTTGATGCTGGCCGGCCCGGTGCGGCTCACCTCACCCTTGTGAAAGGGTTCCGTGTAGCCAAACGCACGCGCCATATCTTCGGCCGTGGCAAAGCGGGCCCCGGGTTCCTTTTCAAGCGCGCGCTGGATGGCGCGGTTGATCGGTTCGGGCACACCCGGGACGATTTCGTTGACGGGTTTCGGTATCACTTGCAGGTGTTTGGTTAGCACGTCCATGCCCTCGCCCTCAAACGGCGGGCGCCCGGTCAACATTTCATAGGCGATGCACCCCAACGCATAGATGTCGCTTTGTGGTAAAACCGGCGCGCCAAGGGCCTGCTCCAAACTCATATATTTTGCTTTGCCGATGATCATGCCCGCCGATGTGCGTGTGGCGGCCCCGCCGATGTGCGCAATGCCGAAGTCAATCACACGTAAACCACCGTCTGCGCCAAACATGATGTTGTTGGGTGACAAATCCCGGTGTACGATTTTACGGTTGTGCAAATATTGCAGCGCATCGCAGGTCTGACCGATCAACCGTGTCACTTCGCCGTTGCTCATGCGACCGGCGCGCATTCTTTCCGCCAGCGTGCCTCCCGGCAAAAATTCCTCGATAATGTAGGGGGGGTTGTGTTTGGCATTGCCACCAACGATTCGCACACAATGTGGATGACGGATCGAGGCTCCGATTAGCAACTGCTGTTCAAATTTCTGCCGCATGTAATCGCCCTGCGGACCCGGATCCACCGAATTCATATACTTTATCACTACGGTGGTGTTGTCGATCCGGCTCTGCGCGCGATATACGTTTACCTGGCCGCCTTCAGCGACCAACATGCCAAGCTTGTAATTTTCAATGTCGATGTAGCCGCTTCCGCGCGCAAGCGCCTCCGGCGATGAAGCAGGCGGCGGAGGCACAATCCCCACTTTTTGCCCGGGCATGACCAGCTGAAAAGTGTTCGCCCCAATCATGAAAACCTCACCCGCGGAGATTGGTTCCTGGTGCACGCGCCGACCCTGCACCCACACGCCGTTGCCGCTGTTCTGATCCTCCAGGGTGTACCGACCCTGGCGATAGCGAACTTCCGCGTGGTTCATACTCACCAGGCTCTCGGTTAGCACAATTGCCGCGGAAGGCGACCGCCCGATACTTACCACACCGTTTTTGAACCGTGCTTGTTTGCCCTTGCTTGGGCCACTAATGCAAACCACCGCCGCGGCCGGGTTGCCGGCAATCGCCCCGGTATTGTGGGACCGCCGAAAAAACACGAAGTAGACGACCGCACCCAACGCAATCGCCATCGCGAAGGCCAGCGCGAGTATTGCGTAGAAAGCGGTAGTTTGATCTTCCATGTGCGGCGAAATCGATTTTACCCGCCTCTATTCGATTTCCGCCGCAGCGAGTCCTGCGTGACGCGTGCGTTCTTCCGGCTAAAGCATTCCGTACGTCTTATACGTCAAGGTTTTTGACTTCCTTTGCATGCCGGGTGATAAACGCACGGCGCGGCGGAACGGCATTCCCCATTAGCATGTCAAAGGTTCGGTCGGCTTCGGCGGCATCCTCGACCATCACTTTGAGCATCGTGCGCTTGGTGGGGTCCATCGTGGTCTCCCACAGTTGCTCGGCATTCATCTCGCCCAGACCCTTGAAGCGCTGCACAACCACCTGGCTGGTGTTGGCAGTGTCCAGACCCCGCTTCTTCAGTTCGTTGATAAAACTGTCGCGCTCGCCGTCTGAATAAGCGTATTTGACTTCCTTGCTGCCCTTGCGCGACTCCACCCGATACAGCGGTGGCTGGGCGATATACAAATGCCCGCGCTCAACAACCGGGTTCATATAGCGGAAGAAAAAGGTGAGCAGCAGCGTGCGGATGTGGCTGCCGTCTACATCGGCGTCGGCCATCAGCACAATCCGGTCATACCGTCGCTTTTCAATGTCAAATTGTTCGCCGATGCCAGTGCCGAGTGATGAGATCAACATCTTGATGGCCTCGGACTGCAGCAGTTTGTCCAGGCGGGCGCGCTCGGTGTTCATGATCTTGCCAAAAAGCGGCAAAATCGCCTGGAAATGCCGGTCGCGGCCCTGCTTGGCGCTGCCACCAGCCGAGTCACCTTCCACGATAAACAATTCGCACTTGGCCGGGTCGCGCTCGGAACAATCCGCCAGCTTGCCGGGCAGGCTGCCGCTTTCGAGCGCGCTTTTGCGGCGCACCAGTTCGCTGGCGGCTTTGGCTGCTTCGCGGGCGCGCTGGCTAAGCAAACATTTTTCTATGATCGTCTTGGCCTCGCGCGGGTTTTCCTCAAGAAACTGCAGCAGCGTCTCTCGCACCACCTGTTCAACCGCGGTCTTGGCGTCGCCATTCATGAGCTTGACCTTGGTCTGGCTCTCGAACTGCGGCTCCGGATGCTTGATGCTGACAATGGCCGTGAGTCCTTCAAGCGTGTCACGACTGTCCAGATTGCTCTCTTTTTCCTTGAGGATGTTGGCTTTTTTTGCGTAGTCGTTTAGCGTGCGGGTAATGGCGCTGCGAAAACCCGTCTGGTGCGTCCCACCGTCCGGCGTGTTGATGGTGTTTGCAAAATAGAATTCGCTCTGGGCGGTGGCATCGGTGTATTGCATCGCAAATTCCACCCCGATTTTTTCCACCTGCTTGAATCCGCTCACCACGGCATGCAGCCGTTCCTTATTGCGATTCAGATACTTGACAAATGCCGTGATGCCAGCTTCAAAATAGAAGCTCATCTCGCGATCCTCGCGTTCATCCTTGAATACGATCGTCACGCCCTTGGTGATAAACGCCATTTCGCGGAAGCGCTGGGCCAGCAGTTCAAATTTGAAGCTGTTGTCTTCGGTAAAGATTGTCTCGTCGCGCCAAAACGTAATTTCGGTGCCGGTGTCATCTTTTATCTTGCCCACCACCTCAACCTTGCTGGTCGGTTTGCCTTCCTTGTACGTCTGGCGAAAAAGCTTGCCGTCACGGCGCACCTCGGCCACGAGCTTGGAACTGAGCGCATTCACCGCCTTGACACCGACGCCGTGCAAACCACCACTGACTGTATACGCACCGCTGCCAAATTTGCCGCCGGCATGCAGGTTGGTCATGACCACTTCAAGCGTGCTGATCTTGTCGCCCGCCTTGGTGCGGAAAGTGGGGTGAATATCCGTGGGGATGCCACGGCCATTGTCCCGCACGGTCACGCTTTCGTCCGCGTGGATAGTTACGGAAATATGGGTGCAATATCCGGCCAAAACCTCGTCGACCGAGTTGTCCACCACCTCGAAAATAAGGTGGTGCATGGCTTTGGAATCGGTGCCGCCCACATACATGCCCGGGCGCTTGCGCACGGCCTCCAGCCCTTCCAGCACCTGGATTTGGCTCGCGCCATACTCGTTCTTGTCATCTGCCATAAGAACATATATTCCCGCTGGGAATATTCTATTTGGTCTTGGTTGCTCGAAGCACGTTGGCAGTGTTTCGGGCAACGCCTAGGACGGCCGAGCGCTGGCTGTCGTTGAGGGGTTGGATGATGCGCTGCAGCTCAAGCGCATGGCTAGTAATAGGCCGAGGTTTGGAGCCTTTGATGATGGTGGCTACATCGGTGAAGCCAGCCAGGGTGAGCACGTCGGGCACAGAGTGGTCCAGGTAGTTGGCCAGGCGGATGCACATTTCTACAGAAATGTCGGAGTCTCCGGAGAGGAAGCGCGAGAGGGCGGTGTGTGACACGCCGATCTCTTTGGCGGCATCGACGAGGCGCTGTTGCATGGCACCCCCACCCCGCTCTAACATGCGGGCGGTGATCATGGCACGGAGCGCGGGGAGATCCGAGGGGGACTGGGTTTTAGTTTTTGCCATTAATTTCTTGACAGGAAGCTGAATGCCGCCCAGGCAAGGACAACGAGGATGAACATCCAAAACCATGGCGTTGACAAGACGGATTTGGTTGCGTCGCCTTCGACTTTGTTAATGAGACGAAGGGCATTGTCGTGGGTGATGCTGGATTGGGCGGCCGGGGTGGCGGCCAACTCG
>JANXLU010000012.1 GCA_025354985.1 Chloroflexota bacterium | reverse complement strand
TTGAAACGCCGCTTTTTATTTAGTCACATCCACCGATAACAGTGTGACAAAATCGGGAACCCCGTCGATTGTGAAGATGATCCGCGCCCGCCACAACCCAGGCGACGGGAACAGGGTGCCTGATGTCGAATATGCGCCATCAGGTCGCCGGGTCATCGGGTAAGCTACCACCCCGGTGCTTCCAAGTGGTGCCACACCCAGCGCCGGTCTTATATCGGTCACCTGCAAAGATTGAACAGTCAAAGGCACCAGCGTGATGGTCACGGCTTGGTTGGCGGTCACCGGGAACGGCTCTAGTTTGATCGTAATCGCCGTGCCGCTTATAACCTGGGTGCCGATGCCATGTGCATCCAAGCGGATGGGTGCGCTTGCCGCCTGCACTTCAGCCAACTTGACCAATTCGGTCTGAGTGGGCGTCGGCGCAGGTGTGGTTAGGGCCCCAATGAAGAATGCAAGCTGGATAAACGAAAGGAGGACCGCTGCGAGAATGACCGTTCGAAGCGCGATTTTTGGCATCCCGCTATCGGGTGGGCCAGGCCAGATAAAGCGTGTAGAACACGATATACCAAACGCCGGCGATGAAATACCAGTACATGGCACACGCGGTCACCGCCGCGCGATGTTGGCTGCTAAACTGGCCGATCAATGCGCGGACCAAAACGATCATCATAAAAATGACGCCAGCCAGCACGCGCGCTACGTGGAAGAACAGCAGGAAAAAGAAGGCGCTTCCAAAATTGTTACTACCCGGGCCAAAGCTCAGGCGGCTAAACTCGACAATCTGGATGGCTGCAAACAGCAACCCAAGCATACAGGCGACCGCCAAAGCCGGGACGAAGACGCGCCGATTGTCGTGGGCGATGGCGCGCGATGACACCGCAATAGCAATGACGCTGACCACCATAACGCCCGAGTTGATGATAGGCAGAATCGGGCTGGGGCGTGCAATGCTTAGCGGAGGCCAGGCACCCTGGACCACGGCGTAAAAATTCCACATGAAGAACAGCCCGAGAAAGAACATAGTCTCGGACAAGATGAATACAAACGCTCCCGCGACGCCCTTGCGGGGGTTAAAACGAGGATCGGTGCTTTGCACGGAGAGTTTGGTTGTATTCATTGCAATTGGTGTCGCTGTCGCCGGGTCGGTGCCCAACGCGTGCCGACTAGTGCGGCTCGGCCACAGTCCTGATATCTTCGTATATCCAGCGTACCAGACCTACGAGCAACAGGAGGATGCCAAACCCTACCGCAGCGACGCCCGGTACCTCCGCGATCCAGACGATACCAAAACCGATCAGCGCCATGCCCAGAGCCAGAACAACGGGGGCCCAGCTGGGTGGGGGCATGTGAATGTGTTCTTCTTCGTGTGCGTGTTCGGTTGTCGAATCCATAGTGTTTATGTCTGTGAGGCGCCCGGTTGCCAAGGCAAAATGGCGATTGTGATTATTTGACTGAATCCAAAGCAACGGTAACTACCCAGATGTAGCCTATCAGAGCGCCGAGCGCAGTTACGGCCAGACAGGTGATTACCAACAATTTTGCATTACGAACGCGTGCTTTTGGAATCATATGGTGCGAAGAATGATTTTATCAACTGCCAAACCGGCGAAGAGCAACGCCAGATACAACAGGGAGAATTTGTATAGCGCGAGCGCATGCGGAATGTCGGTGATTTTGCGCAGTTGCCAGGCCCGAGTCACGAACAGCGCACCTGCAGCGACGGCAATAAGCAGGTAGATCCATCCAGACACGCCAATGACGACGAAAACAAGGCTCATTGCAATCATTACCCATGAATACAGCCAAATCTGCCGCGACGTCTCAGTGTCACCCGAGACCACCGGGAGCATGGGCACGCGCGCGTTGGCATAGTCCTTTTTGATCATGATGGCGAGAGCCCAGAAGTGCGGCGGGGTCCACAGAAATATCAGGGCGAACAGCATCAGCGCCGTCACATCCACGTAACCACAGGCGGCGGCATAACCGATCATGGGCGGAATCGCCCCGGCGCCTCCGCCAATCACAATGTTTTGGCTGGTGCGTCGCTTCAGCCAGCGGGTATATATCAGCGTGTAATACACAAATCCGACCACGGCCCAGAGCGCGGCAGCGAGGTTTACCAGGCTGGCAAACATGACAAAGGAAACGGCTGCGAGCGAAAAACCGTAAATGTACGCGGTGCGCACGCTCACCCGCCCGGAGGGTATCGGGCGCATCCGAGTGCGTGCGCCCATAAGCGGATCGATGTCGGCATCATATGCCATATTCACCGCATTGGCACCCGCGGCCATCAAAAAGCCCGCCACGGTCGCGATGAGCACCACACGTGAGCTTGGGAGCCCAGCCGGTGTAATGAACATGGCCATAACCATTGTCAGCAGCAACAAAGAGATCACGCGGGGCTTGGTCAGCGCAATTGCATCGCGCACAACTTGAGCGATGCGCGATGTGCGCTGAACGGGGACTGCCACGGTCTGATTCATGTGATTTGATTCGTCGGGTCTTTTCGGGAAACTCGCACTGGCTCCAATTTGGTCCAGACGATCCTACTGATGAATCCCCGAATAACGCGGTCTAGTGGCCGGCCTGCACAGCCGCGCCATGCCTGCGATCCCACAGCGGGCGATCACTGGTCACGACGGGAATTTTCTTAAAGTTGTATTCTTCTGGTGGCGATGTGGTGTCCCACTCAAGCGTGTTGCCCTCCCATGGGTCAGCTGGTGCGGGTTTGGCGCGCAGCAAGGTCAGGCAGTTAATGATGAATATCAACACGGAGGTTGCGATCGTAAACGCGCCCACCGTGGCGATGAGATTTGGAATCTCCCATCCGCGACCGGCGGCATAGGTCGCAATACGGCGAGGCATGCCTTCCAGACCCAGGATATGCATCGGGAAGAAGGTCAGGTTGAAGCCAATCCACATAAACACAAACTGGACTTTGCCGAGCGTATCGTTTAGCATCTTGCCGAGCATTTTTGGGATCCAATAATAGAAACCACCCATGATCGCAAATACACTGCCGCCAAACAAGACATAATGGAAGTGGGCGACCACCCAATACGTATTGTGAAGCTGGGTATCAATCGGGATCATACCTTGGATCACGCCGGTGATTCCGCCGACTGTGAATGTGCTGAGGAAGCCAAACACCATGAGTAGTGGGGTCTTGAGCACCAGCGATCCCTTCCACATGGTGGCTATCCAGTTAAATATCTTGACGCCGGTGGGTACCGCAATCACCATGGTGGTAAACATGAAGAAGCGTTGAATCTCGGGTGCGACACCGCTGACAAACATGTGATGAGCCCAGGTCGTGAAGCCCAGCAGCCCGATCAAAATCGTGCTGATGACGATGGCCTTGGTGCCATACAGCGGCTTGCGGCTAAAAACCGGAAGAATCTCCGAGATGATGCCCATTCCGGGTAAAACCATGATGTATACAGCCGGATGCGAATAGAACCAGAACATGTTTTGCCATAACCGTGGATCACTACTCTTAAAAAATTGCGTGCCAAAGTTTCTGTCCGCTGTAAGCATGGCAAGTGCTGCAGTGAGCACGGGTGTGCTCAGGAGCACCATCACTGCGGTTACGATCATAGCCCACGTGAACATTGGGATGCGCCAAGTGGTCATGCCGGGCGCACGCATGGCATAGGCGGTGACCACAAAGTTAACGGCGCCAAGCGTGCTGGCGATGCCACTCAATATCAAACCAAACAGCCAGATGTCCATGCCGGCTTGCGGTGAGAACACCCGGGTGCTGAGAGGGACGTATGCGGTCCATGCAGCGTTGCTGGCCAAGTTCGGGTTCTGCATGGCCATGCCAAGCGCAAAACCGCCTTCCATGACAATTGCGGCAAATACAAACAGCCAGAAGCTGAACGCATTGATGCGTGGGAAAGCGACGTCCCGTGCACCGATCTGGAGTGGGACCATATAGTTTCCAAAGCCACCCACCAGCATGGGAATAGTGAACAGGAATATCATTCCGGTGCCGTGCATGGTGAACATCTGGTTATACAAACCCGGGTCAACCAACTTCATGTCCGGCGCAGCCAGCTGCAGACGAATCACGAGCGCCAATGTGCCGCTGAAAAGAAAGAATACAAATGCTGCGACCATATACATCAGGCCGATCTTTTTGTGATCGACCGTGGTGAGGATGTCCAGCAGGGCGCTCTGGCGCTTCTGAACGGGGATAGAAATGCTTGCCATATGTTTTGTTGCCTTGCCTTATTGCAGCGTATCGAGATACGCGATTACGTCCGCCACTTCCTGGGTTGACATTCCGGTGGTTTGTGCCGCCACGGCCGTGTCGCGCTGCGCGGCTTCAATCGCAGAAACGCTCTTGAATGCGCCATCCATATAGAGCTGTACACCGCGTGACGGGTCACCCTGTTGGGCTGTTACGTCGTTTTGTTGCGCGGTTTTCTTGCTTTTCACCCAGGCATCAAAGTCCGTCTGCGAAACCACCTTGACCTTGGAGATCATTTGCGCATGCTGGTTGCCGCAAAAGAAGTTGCACTGGCCGTAGTATTCGCCGACCGGTGCGGTGAACCATATATATGAGCGCTCGCCCGGGTTTACATAGATCATGCCGGAGAGTTGCGGGACGAACCATGCGTGAATCACATCTGTCGAGTTGAGGTCAAGCCGGACGCTTTTGCCAGCCGGCACCATCAGTTCGCCGGTGCTTGTCGCGTTAACCTGGCTGCTGGCGGAAACGCCTTCCTTCTGGTACCGATACTGCCAAAACCACTGTCGTCCGGTAATGGTGACCACCTCATCCGTTTGCTTGGCTTCATCGATACGGCGGGCGGCGTCCGTGTTATCAATCGGATGCACGTGATTGAGCGGCTGGGCGTAGGATCCCGCGCCGGTCAGCTTGGTCATGCCGTCAAGAGAGATAAAGAACAGAAACAATACGACGATGGCCGGGACCACGGTCCACATGAGCTCCATTCGAGAATTGCCATGGTTTTGCTCGGGCATTTCGTCGGCGCGGCGTCGGCGGAATGCAAACGCACTATATAGCAGCAGGCTTTCGACGAGAACAAAAACAACCACCGACATCCAAAAAGCCAGGTAGTAGAGGTTCTGAATATTGATGGTATCCGAGGTAACAGCAGGCAGCGTCATTTCCAAGAGATTCTAACATATTGGTCATGTTTTCTCTATGACAAACCGCCTGTGACTGGCGTGACATTTGTACGACATCGCGCGCGGCAGCAGGGCAGGTTACACGCGCAAAACTAAGCACATTTGCGACCAACTTCCACGCGCACAACATTTCCGTCCAGCGCGAGGTTGGACTGGTCGGTCGCCGCAAACGGTTTGAAATCAGGCTTCAGATACAGACCGAGGTCGAGATGATCAAGGCGGTTCGCCACAGTCGGCTCCAGCGCAATCACGCGCCTTTCGATCAGGGTCATGTTCGGTTCAGCTTCACTCAGCGGGAGGATACCGTTCAAAGGATCCCCGTCACTATTCAGGACTTGCGAGGATAATGCATCAAACCCATGTAGCAAAACCCCTGTTGCGGCCACAGGCACAGTGGAAACATACCAGCCAATGTCAACGGTCAATTGACCGTTGCACAGTGATGCGGACGTCTCAGTGACAAAAACGTCGCCCAAATCACCATGCAACCGTGCACGAAACCCAGCAGGTGTTTGTGTCCCTAACCTAACCCGGGCAAGCCGGGTTACGCGTGTGCCCGGGGCATCGAAGTCCCACCGATAGACTAGGGTACTTTTCAACACCGCAGCTCGAACCTGTGAATCTTGCATGGGCTGTCCATAGGTCGCAGTCGTCCAAACAACCCCGGAAGTGTTCCAGTTGGCGTATTGAACCAATATGACGTTGCGCGAAGTTCCAGACTGGGCGCCAACCCACCACGGATTGACGGTAAATTCATGCTGGTAGATGGGCATGCCTTCCGCACCCAACAGGAAATTTGGTGATGCGCGAGCGTTCCACCACGGCGTGTTGACGATGGTGAGGTTGGCGTCCGCCGCAGTTGATCGCAGGTCGCGATCTATGGCGAACAGACCGTCTGAAACGCGTTGCGTTTCGGCGGTCAGGTCATGCGTTGATCGTGCGCTTAATCCAGAGCCGATTAGAACAGCAAGCACCAAGGCTATTTGACGACCAGGGCCCCGAGCCAGCGACCAAATCACGAGTGACCAAAATATTGCCACGGCCGCCGAGGATGCATAGAGCAGACGCGGACCGGTGGCCACATACTGCCGGTCCAAACCAAACACGGCCGGGATGGTCGCGATCAACCATACGCTCATAACGCCGATCCCTAGAATACCGGCTTTACGACTGCGCATAAAGAGCACGCCACACCCGAGCCCGACTGAGGCGCAAAATGCCAACCCGACATATGCGAAGGCAAATGGCGTTAGGCCAACGATGGGTCGGAGGAGCGAGACCAGCCAACTGGCGAATCCCTGGCAAAAATACAGGAAGTTTGGGAGGATATCGCCAGGTCGGAAGGCGCTTGGGGCACCCATGGCGAATTGATCTGCAATCAGCACAAATCGGATGGCAAGTCCATAAATCATGCAAATGGCGGCCAGGGCAAGTGGGACTGGTTGCACGCGCCACCGACGGATATGCGTTAGGGCCAAAATGGGACCAAATAGAAAGGCGGATTCGTGGGCCAGACACGCTAGCGCGAGCAGTAGCGATGTCACCACCCATCGCGGCCAACCGAGAACCTGCAGAGATGCAAGAATGGCTGCAAGCCCGAACATAAGATAGGCTGGATGCCCAATGGCCACCGCCCAAATAATAGCCTGGTGACTGAATGGAAAGAATGCAAACAGCGTGGCCGCCAGCACCGGTATAGCAGTGGAGCTTATGTTTGCGCGACGACTGAGCGCGCGCGCCACTGCGAACACGAGCACAGTATTCAAACTATGGGCCCAAATGTTCCAGGCATGAATGATTGACGGTATGAACCATCCAAACAATTCACGGGTTAGCACCCATGGTGTGTGCGCAACAGGTCGCAACATGGGATTTCCGGGGCGGATAGTGAAGGACCAGAGCTCGCCTAGGGACTGCAAAGATAGCCAGAACGCGTTTGGCACATCATCATGGATCAACGCAAGTGAAATGCCGGGGGCATACAGCGCAAATGCGGCAAGTAAGACCGCCAGTATTGTCACGCGTTGCATTCGGAGCGACATCTCGACAAGTCTACCGCCGAACGTTTGCGTAAACGTCTGCGACATCGAACTATGTCACCGCCAATATTGGAAGTAGTCGTATCTGTCAGGCATGTGTAGGTAACGCTTCACGCGGAGTGAGACAGCGTCCGGTATCCTTTGTATATGAAACCGCGTTGGCTGCTATTTGCTTTGGCCGGAATAGTCTGTTTTGGGCCGACGGATCTCATCGTGGCGCGTTGCAATCCATAGCGTGATAATGGTTGAGTGAACAATTTACCCCGCGTCCCGTTGGGCGTTCTTGATCTAGCCGTGTTGAACGATAGCGAGACTAGCGCCCAGGCACTTGCAAACACCACGCTGCTGGCACAACGCGCCGAGGCGCTGGGCTATGCGCGGTTCTGGGTGGCTGAACATCACAACGCACCGTTCCTGGCCAGCACCACGCCATCGGTGTTGATTGCGCACCTCGCCGCGCGCACGTCGCACATTCACGTCGGGTCCGGTGGCGTCATGCTGCCAAATCATGCGCCATTGGTCATAGCCGAGCAATTTGCCATGCTTGAGGCGCTGCATCCCGGGCGGATTGATCTTGGCATCGGGCGCGCTCCCGGCACTGACCCGGGAACTGCCGCCGCGCTTAGGGGGATTTCACCATCACTCGCAGTTGAAGACTTTCCGCAGCACGTAGTGGACGTTCTGGGTCTGCTGGGTGATCCCGTGAGTGAGCACGGGATGTGGGAGCGGTTTTCAGCAACCCCGAGGCCAAACAGCAGCCCCACGGTGATACTGCTGGGGTCCAGCGACTTTAGCGCCCGGTTGGCCGGTCAGCTTGGGTTACCGTTTGCCTATGCCAACCACTTTGATACCGGTCTCACCATGGTCGCGCTGGATGCGTATCGCAAAAACTTTAGACCTTCCGAGTCGTTACATGAACCCCATGCCATCGTATCGGCAAATGTGCTTGCGGCCGACACGGCCGAGCAAGCAGCGTTTCTGGCCGCGCCTGGACAACTGTTGATTTTTGGTATTCGGTCCGGACGGTTCCTGCCGCTTATGGCGCCCGAAAACGCCGCAGTGCACCCGGATTTGCCGGCCGCCCGACGCATGCCATCCAACCGAATCGTTGGCGATCCGGATTCGGTGCGCGAGAGCATCCAGGCACTCGTGCAGCAAACCCAGGCCGATGAGATCATCGTGTCCACGTCGGCGTTTGCCATAGCTGATCGAATTCACAGCCTGGAACTGCTTGCGCACGTTTGGCAGATGCCGGTGGCGGCTTCGTGACGATTAATACGCGGGGTGATCAGGAACGGGACGCGGATTAGCGGGATAGGTAGGATTGGAACGTTAGGGCGGGCGAATGGTTCAAGCGACTTTGAGGGGTTGGTCGGGCGCGGATAAGCTGGACAGCAAAGCAAGGTCGTGGGCGGAAAGTTTGACGGCGGTTGCAGCCAGCACCTCATCGGTTTGCTCGGGCGTATCCGGCCCGATGATGAGCGAAGTGATCCAGGGTTGAGCGAGGATAAAGCCAATTGCAACTTGCGCAGGCGTGCAGCGGTGGGTGCCGGCCAGGTCGATCAATGCGCTGACAATTTCATCGGCACGTGGTGTCATCATCCGGTCAAACAGCGCGGCATACTGGGGCACATCGGCCCAGGGAGTGCCCGGAATGGCCGGTCGACCGCGACGGAAGGCGCCGCTGAGCAGGCCCATGGCCAACGGGCTATAAGTAACGGTGGCCAAACCGAATCTGCGACATATGGGTAGGAGGTCGGGCTCAAGCTCCCAGCGGTTTAGCAGGCTGTATTGATTTTGCACCGCGGCAAACGCATGCAGATTTAGCTTGTCGCTCTGCCACAGTGCCTCGCACACCTGCCAGGCCTTTAGGTTGCTGCATCCAATCGCACGCACTTTTCCCGCTTTGATGAGATCGTCCAATGCGCCCAAGGTTTCTTCAATAGGCGTGGAGGGATCTGGCGTGTGCAACCAATATATATCCAGGAAATCGGTGTTGAGTCGCTTGAGTGTGTTGTCTATCTCGCGCAGTATGTGATAGCGCGAGGCACCCTGATCATTTGGCCCGGGATTTTCGCGCACAGGGGAGGCGAATTTCGAGGCAATAATGACGTGATGTCTGCGGCCGGCCAGCGCCCGCCCGACCAGCCTTTCGGAGCGTCCGTAGCTGTAAAAGTTCGCCGTGTCAATAAAATTGATTCCGCTGTCGAGCGCGTGTTGAATGGTGCGGATGGCGGCTGGTTCGTCACTGTCTTTCTTGAACAGCGTGGCGCGAAAGGCCGTGCCTAGACAAAGGCGCGAAACTTTGATTCCGGTTTGGCCAAAACTCACGTATTCCATGTGGTCATTGCACATTATTAGCGGGCGAGTGCGACCCGCAAATTAGCTCCATCCGCTGGCACCCTTGACGCTCCAAACGGCGCCGGTGGTATAGGTGTTGCGTTCCGAGGTCAGGAATTCAATCACCTCGCTGACCTCATTCGCGTCGGAATAGCGGCCAATCGGGATGCCGGGATTGGCAAGGTGCTCGGGCGTGAATCGTGGCACCACCATCTCGGTGAGTGCACGACCGGGTTCAACTCCGTTTACAAAAACACCCTGGCTGGGATACGCGTTTCCCAGTGCCATCACCAGCGACCAAACCGCGCCTTTTGACACGCCATAGGGCACGTTGTGAGTGGCACCCAGCCGCGCACCAGACGTGATACTGACGCACCGCCCCCAGCCTTGTGCCAGCATGTGCGGGATGGCGGCCTGGTGTGCAAAATGTACACCCATTACGTTGATGGCTAGACAGCGCGCAAACGTGTCCGAGGTGATTTTTAGATAGGGCGTCTCAACACCAAAAATACCCGCACAACAGACGAGGATGTCCAGCCGGCCAAAAGCCACCATCGTCTGGTTCACCATGTCTGTGACCGCCTGTTCATTGCTGACATCAACTTTCAAATACATGGCGCGACGCCCCAGCGCTTGCACGTCGCGTATGGTTTGGGAGGCCTCTACGTCCAGCATATCCGCAATAACGATGTCCCTGCCGGCCTCCGCCAGACGCAACGCCGTCGCCGCGCCGATGCCGCGTGCGCCTCCGGTGATGATTGCCACGCGCGGCTCAACGGGTGCCGCATACCGAAGCTTATTCATGAGTCCAGGATGGGCAGGTTTAACTTGGCAGCCAACCCGCGAAACAACGCTACTACACCCGCCAAGTCATCCACGGCACAGCCCTCCGGTAGCACGGGTAAGTCGGGTGAAAGCGCGTGCATCCGCACTAACAGGGTTCGAAAATCCATCAGCCCGGTACCCGGGCAGCCATCTTGCAGGTGCAGCGCCAGCGCATCCTGGGCCCAGATGTCCTTGGCATGACAGCTGACGATTCGGTTACCCAGGACGTCAAAGTGATTGTTAAGCGCGGTCGTTGTGTCATACACCTCATGTAACGTGATCCAGTTGGCGGAATCATAGTCACAGGCAACCCATGGAGAATCCACGGCGTCAAGGACCTCCGCCATTACCCGAGCAGATTCCAACGTCACGAGTTGATGCCCTTCCATGCTGAGAATGACATTGCAATCCCGGGCGACCGGTGCGCAGGCACGCAGGCTTTTAACAAGTTGGGCGCGCGCGGAGCTGGTCCAATTGCCCGGGTGTGGAAACCAGGGCCCGCGCGGGTTCATGCTGCCCGGACCAGTATCGATGGCTTGGGAACCCAGCCAACCCGCGAGGCGAATTGCGGCGCACAGTGTGTTGACGGATTCGGTGCGAATCGCTTCGTCGGGAGTGATCAGGTTCTGCCAAAACCCGGTTGCTTGAAACATGCGCAACCCGTGACTCGCAAGAAGATCCTTTACACGTGTTGCGGACGCGTGCGACGCGGTGCGTGGATCGTTGTGTGCAAACCGGGTGAAGACTCCCGAAAAGCCGAGATCGCGCACGCGCCGACACATCGCGGGCGTCATGTCCGCCATGTCCGCCGGCAAAAATCCGCCGTTTAGTCCGAGCCGCATTGCATTAGTTTAACCCAACACCCAAAAAATTGGTGGGCTAGTCACAGGCGCAAACGGACAGGCCCCGGCAGAAGCAGCTGGCGCCGATGCCGGCATCCGCACGAGCGAGCGCAAGGTCCAGGCGGGGTTGAAACAGTGCGACTTCATCGGGCCGGCCGAGCTTGTTCAGACACTCGACATAGCCGTGGAGGCTCCAAACGTTGTCAGGGTGGCGTGAAGGACGCGGGGTTGTGGGATCAAAGCCCAGGTCGGCCCGATATACCACGACCGCTTCAGCAATGCGATTCTGTTCCAGCAACAGTGCGCCCAGGGCGTGGCGCGGTGGCTGCATCCAGCCCCAAGGCTCGTCATAGGGCAGGCTTTCATCGAGCCGGACGCTTTCATGGAGATGGGAAAAGGCCGCGTCAAAGTTGGCCGCACGGTACTCCACCTCGCCGGAGAGCATTTCGCGCGCGATTGCCAGGATATCCGCACAGCTGTTGGTAAACAACGTGCGCGAATCGGGCACTCGGGCGGCTGCCTGAATGAACAACAGTTGTTCCAGCCGGGCAGCCGCCAGTTCGCCGCGGACCGCATGGGCCACGCCACGCGCATAATGCTGCAACGCCGTGGTGAAAGCATATAAGTTTTTGTCTCCGGGGAAGGGCAGCGACAAAATTTGTTCCCAGCGGCCAAACCGAACCAGGACGTGAAACTGCATAGGCACAAATGCTTCGGCCCAGTCCGCCATCGCCCCGCCCGACATGCGTAGATAGGATTCCGGGAGATTTAGGATGATTTCCTGAGCAGCTTGAAGCGCGGGCTGAAATTGACCCAGGAACATGGCCGCGTAGGTTTTGAAATGCAGGTTATGGACGCGATAGGTAGTGTATAGGTTCATCATCCCCTCGCGCAAAACGTATGCACGGTCGGCAATGATCGCCTTGTGATTGGCCATCATGCCGGCCTGATAGTCGCCGCACAATATATCGATATGCGAGGGCATGTGCTGAAGGTGACCGCTATCGGGTGCACAGTCCCGCAATCCATCGGCGGCGCGCAGCGCTCGTTCCGGGAAGGGCGACATCTCCATCGTGTGCACATATACGTGGAGCACCCCCGGGTTTTGCGGCCGACCATCGCGATCCGCCTGCGCCATCGCGTTCTCTGCCACCTGAATTGCTTCTAGCGTGTGCGCGCCTTCAGTCGGTTGACCGGTTCGGAGATCCCACAAGGTCCAGGGTGTGCGATTTATCAAGGCCTCGGCGAACAAGGCGCACACGTCATGATCGTTTGTAAACGCGGCGTGGACGGGTCGCAAAGCCACGACATAGTCTTCAATCCACCTCCAAAATTCGGGTTCATCTTCCACGACCGGACGTGGAAAACGCGCCCGAGAGGTGAGGATGAGCGCCTGCTCAACTGGAGATGCGCCAGCCGACCGCGCCAGTGCCTGTCCCGTAGCGTGATGCGCGGTTGCAAACGCGATGCGCAGGTCATCGGGCTCAAATGCCTCATAGGTGCGGTTGTAGTTGGCACCGGAGGCATGAGCGATGCCCCACCAGCCCATGGCACAGCCGTCGTCGGCTGCCACGACTTTTTGGAAGCAACGCACGGCCTCCTCATGGTTAAAGCCGTAGCACCAGATCAATCCACGGTCAAACCAGAGTTGTGCTTCAGGGGACGTGGTTGTTATCGTGTGGCTATGGGCGCCGAGATCAAAGTAATCTGGTTGCATATGGCGGGCCGTGCACTACATGGTGCCGGTATGGTTGGGTTCACAAATCCCGTCTAGGTCGTGCCGTATGCGCGGGTCACTTCAAACTCATAAATCAAGCGATGATCCGCAGCCATGGCGGCAATAAAGTCGGCTTCGGGCATGGGTTTGCCAAACCAGGCGATATCGCCGGTGGGCATATTTTGCATGGTGCGAAACAGGTTGACGCTGAGCGCGGGCACGTCCGGGCCCTCGATCAGCCGGACGGTGGTCTCAAGTGTTAGAAACGAATATCCTGGATCGATGAGATACAGCGTGCACGCAGGGTTGGTCCGCAAGCGCTCGGTGCGCACCCGGGCGGCAGTGCCGCTGCTCCAAAGTTTGCCATCCACCACAGCCACTGCGACGCGCACGGCTTTTGGGATGCCGTCCTCGCCAATGGTGATCATTGCCGCCTGGTGATGACTCTCTACGTAGGTACGCTGCTTGTCAGTGAGATTGTTCATTGGGCGATTGTATGCGCGCAACCGTGCTTAGTTGGGTGCGGACAACACAGTATTTATCAGCGCCGTGATTTGATCCTCGGGTCCGTTTATGGAGAAGACATCCTGGAGCACCAGACCGGCGGCGGTGGTCTGAACGACATACGCCGTGCGCTCGATGTAATTGTATTGTCCGGGTGCAAACGCGCTGCACGCACCCAGAGCGGTGCACAGCGCACCGTTTTCATCGGCAACCAGTGGGAAGTTCAGGTTTTGTTTGAGACGCCAGGCATGGTGCGAAGCGATGCCATCCGGGCTCACGCCGATCACCGTAACCCCTGTCTTTTCCATCTCAACGAGACGGTCGCGGAACGTTACCGCTTGCTCTGTTCACAGCGAGGTGTCATCCGCGGCGTAGAAATACACGATGGCCCGCAGCGCCTTTCGCTCGGCCAGCAGCGCGGACAGCGTCACGCTGGGCTCCGGATTGACCGGCGTACCCGGCAGATCGACACGGACTGAAGGGAGCGCGTTGAGCGCAGCACCCGGCTTGAGTGTGACTTCGGGTGCGACCGCGCGCAACCGGCGCATAAGTTCCGGGCTTGGGTTGGGCAGGGTGGGCTTTCCGGTAGTTGCAAGGGTGACTGGCACGCGGGTGGTCGGCGCAGGTGTGACTTTAGGTTCAGGCCTGGCGGTAGCCACAACTGGGACTGAGGTTCGCGCTGGCGTGGCTGCGTCGGGGAGGGTTGGCGTGGGTGAAGTCTGCACGGGCGTGGCTGAGGCACAGCCGAGCAATAGTGATACCAGTGCTGTGATGCTTAGCCGACCAAGTTGTCCCGCCATACCGAGAGCTTATCACGTAAGGGTGGGTTAAACCTGCCGAAGGTGGACGTGGAGGAATTCGCCTTGGTCGCCGTCCTTCGACTGCAAGCTGGCAGTGAGGCAAAGCGATTAGTTGGGAGCACTCGCAAGGTTGCGCTCAGGATGCCTTACTGGTGGCTAAAGTATTTACCCAATCCTTGGTGAGCGAAGTTTTACTTTGAGCCCATACTTGGGTCGCAAGGTGATGCTGGGTTGGGGAACGATGCGCTGGCCCGGGACAAGGTCCAGGTCGAAGCGCTGGGCCATGGTGGCCAGGATAAGTATCGCTTCCATTTGAGCGAACTGTTGCCCGATACACAAGCGCGGCCCGCCACCAAAGGGGAAGTAGGCATATTTGGGCAGGGTCTTGGCCAGGTCGCCAGACCAGCGCTCGGGCTTAAAGGCATCCGGGTTGTCATAATAGTCGGGATGCCGATGCACAGCATATTGGCTCATCAGGATCTCGGTACCGGCGGGAATTGTGTGTCCGCCAATTTCAACGTCGGTCAGCGCTTCTCGCGAGATATTCCAGGCCGGCGGATGCAGGCGCATGGTCTCGGTGATGACTTGGGAGGTATACGGTAGCGCAGACAAATCTGCGACGGCAGGCGCCCGGTCGCCCAGCACTTGCGCGAGCTCGGCGCGCATGAGGGCTGCAACTTCAGGTTTCTGTGTCAACTCATACCAGGCCCAAGACAATGCCAGCGCGGTGGTTTCGTGACCGGCGATAAGCATCGTCAGGCACTCGTCATGCAACTGCTGATCGCTCATCCGGCTGCCATCTTCGTCGCGCGCAGCCAGGAACATTGAGAGCAGATCACCACGATCATCATCACTGTTCTTGCGCACATGAATGATCCCGTAGACGACCTCGTCCAGCATTTTGATGCCGGCGTCAAATGCGCGATGCTCACGGGTGCGGATGCGCAGCATACTCTGGGCAAGCTTGATCAGCCCTTGATTGTTTAGCAGGCTCATGACGGCATCGAGGGCATGCCCAATTCTCGCGGCTTCCGCAGATGTGTCCGTGCCAAATAGACAGCTGGCCACGACGTTGAGCGTCAGGTGCATCATCTCCTGGTGCAGGTCAAGCACCCCGCCGTGCCGCCACCCGTCCAGCATACGATGGGTAAATTGCACCATTTGATCGGCATAGGCCGCAATGCGCTGACGGTGAAATGCGGGTGAAGCCAGGCGGCGTTGGCGCAGCCAAAAGTCACCATCACTGGTGAGCAGACCGTTCCCAAAAATTCCGGTAAGGGAGCGCAACCCGGCGGCCTTGCGGAAGTGGGCATTCTTGGTCACCAGCACATCCTCGATCAGACCGGGATGGCTGATGGCATAGAACCGCCGGCCAAACCCGTTGGTGGCCACCATATCGGCGGTCTTGCGCAGACCAACTTCATAGGCGATGGGGTCATGCACAAAGCTGAGCATGGTGCCTAAGTAGGGCAGCCCGGGCTGCTCGGCATAGGTATATGGGGCAGGCGCGGATGATCCCGCCTTCGGCATGGTTTCTACTGTCATTGATTTATTACCTCGGTTGCGGCTACGTGATCGTGCGCTGCGCTCGTGCCGGAGAACCGGCGGGTTATGGGGGAACAGCCAGCGCGTGCTGGATGAATGAAATCATGGCATCTTCGATCTCGCCGATGTCACCGGCACCCAATAGCAGATAGCTTACAAAGGTGCGCTCGATTAGGTTGGCCACCAATTGCAGGGTCACAAACGGGTCACAGGGGCGACATTCGCCCGTGGCGATACGCGCCCGGATACTCTGGCTGAAGCGTTCGAGCATGGCAACGCTGACGTCACTCGGCTTGAAGTCGGTATATGGGCCAAAGCCGATCATCAGGTAGGCCAGCTTATAGGTGTCCAACTCTTCGCGCATGATTTGCAAGGTCATGCGTGTCGAGCGGTCCAGCGCCACAAAAAACCGACCCTCGTCCAACAACGGTAGTGACTCCTGCAAAATACGCTCGTTTGACACATCGGCGAACGCGCCACACACAGCTTCCTTGGTTTTGAAGTAGCGATAGATGGTCCCTACAGCCACGCCCGCGCGCACCGCGATGTCATTCATCCGCGTCGCGTTGTAGCCTTTCTCCGCAAAGCACGCCCGTGCGGCTTGCATGATTGCCGAGCGCATGGAGGGATCTGCCGTTCGTGCCATATTAGTGAATATCGTTCATTAATATAAATGAATTCTATTCATTTGTCAAGTGGCAAAAGCAGAAAAGACCCAACCGGTGAAACCGGTTGGGTCTTTTCTGCAAGGCAAATGAATAGACTAGACGATCAGCGTCTCGGCAGCGGGTGGGGTTGGTTCGCCCTCGGTGAGCTGCAGGATCGGCTGTGGCGTGCTCTCGATCGAGGCAGTCACGGTAAACACCAGCTTGGCATCGGCCACATCGATACCGATTCGCGCGTTGTCGACCAGTTCTAGGCTGAGCAGCTTGTCACCAAGCACATCCTCGACCTCGGCCTGGATCAGGCGGCGCAGCGGGCGCGCACCATACTCCGGGTTGTAACCTTTCTCAGCCAGGTAAGCCTTTGCGGCATCCGTGACATCCAGCACCACGTTGTGATCCTTGATGCGCTTTTGCACTTTTTTCAATTCCAGAGTGACGATCTCGGTGATCTGGTCCTTGCTAAGCGGTCGGAAGATGATGGTGCTATCAACACGGTTTAGAAACTCGGGTCGGAACATGCGCTTGAGCTGCGTCATGAGCTTTTCCTTCATCTCATCATATTTGGCCTTGTCCTCCGAATCGTTGGCATCTTTTGGCAACACAAAGCCGACCTTCTGATCGCGCTTGATGGTCTCGGCGCCGACGTTGCTGGTCATGATGATGCAGGTATTGCGGAAGTCCACCTTGCGACCACGGGCATCGCTCAGACGACCCTCTTCCATGATCTGCAGCAGCATGTTGAAGACCTCGGGATGGGCCTTTTCAATTTCGTCAAACACCACGATGGTGTACGGACGGCGGCGGACGGCCTCGGTTAGCTGACCGGCGTCTTCGTAACCGACATAGCCTGGAGGCGCACCGACCAGGCGGGCGACGGTGTGGCGCTCCATGAATTCGCTCATATCGAGCACTAGTAGCGCGTCTTCGCTGCCAAACAGGGTCTCGGCCAGCGCCTTCGTCAGCTCGGTCTTGCCCACGCCGGTTGGGCCCAGGAATATGAACGAGCCCATGGGTCGGCGCGGATCCTTAAGCCCAACACGAGCGCGACGCACGGCCTTGGAAATGGCGTCGATGGCCTCATCCTGTCCGATCACACGCTCGTGGAGGGTTTTCTCCATATTGCGTAAACGCTCGGTTTCGGTTCCGGCGATGCGGGTGAGCGGGATGCCGGTCCACATGGCCACGATCTCGGCAATGTCATCGGCAACCACCACCGGGCCATCCTTGACCGGGTCAAAGTTTGTGCGCAGGCTCTGAATGTCCTCGGCGTATTTGTTCTCCTCATCCTTCAGTTCATTAACTGCGGCGAAGTCTTCGCTTGCCTGGGCGGCTTCGCGCTTCTTTTGCACCACGCGCAGCTCGCGGAAGGCTTTCTGAAGATTTACGCTCTGCTTGCTCTTGTACATCCGCACACGGGCCGAGCTCTCGTCGATCAGGTCAATCGCCTTATCCGGAAGGAAGCGATCGGTGACATAGCGCGATCCAAAATTTACGCTGGCCTGCAAGGCTTCGTCGCTGATGCGCAACTTATGATGGTTTTCGTAGGCGCCCTTGATGCCTTTGAGGATTTCCAATGCCTGCTCGGGCGAGGGCTCTTCCACATAAACCGGCTGGAACCGACGGGCCAGGGCCGCGTCGCTCTCGATGTATTGGCGGTATTCGTTCAGCGTGGTTGCGCCGATGCACTGCAACTCGCCGCGGGCAAGGGCGGGTTTTAGGATGTTGGCAGCGTCTACACTGCTGCCGGCCGCGCCGGCGCCCACCAGCATGTGAAACTCATCGATAAACAGGATGGTTTCGCTGGTGCGCACTTCCTCCATCACGCGCTTGAGCCGCTCTTCGAACTGGCCGCGATACATGGTGCCGGCCACCAAACCGCCCACATCCAGTTGCATCACGCGCTTGCCGATAAGGCCTTCGGGCACCTGACCCTCGATGATGCGCTGGGCAAGACCCTCGACGATGGCAGTTTTTCCCACGCCGGGTTCACCGATCAGCGCCGGGTTGTTCTTTGTGCGGCGGCTGAGGATTTGCACCACGCGTTCGATCTCGGTTTGGCGACCAATCACCGGGTCCAACTTGCCGCTTTCGGCAAGGGCGGTTAGGTCACGGGCCAGCTGATCAAGCGCCGGGGTCTTCGCGCGATCCTTGGTTCGGCCAGGATCGGAGCCCGCGGTAACCGGTTGTTTGCCGGAACCAGACGATGTCGTTGACGCGTCCTTGTTGCCTTCCTGCTGCGCGGCCTTGATGGTCTCACGGCGGATGCGGTCGGCGGTGAGACCGAGCTGCTTGAGCACATCCATTGCCACGCCATCGGTCTGGCGGATCAACCCGAGCAGCAAATGTTCGGCGCCAATGTAGTTGTGGTTGAGCTTCTTCGCCTCCTCGACGGCGAATTCCAGCACCTGTTTGGTGCGCGGGGTGAGCTCAAGCTTGCTGGTGGGGGTGCGTTTGCCCGCGCCGGTCATGCGCTCGACCAATTCGGCCACGCGTTCCGGGCCGGCGCCAAGCTCGCGCAGCACTTTTCCGGGCACACTGTTTTCTTCGCGCACAAGGCCGAGCAACAAGTGCTCGGTGCCAATGTAATTGTGCGACAGCCGCTCGGCTTCCTCTTTCGCCAACATCATGACTTTGCGCGCACGTTGGGTCCATTTATCGGAGCTACCTGATTTACTTGCCACGGTATACCTATATCACAAAACAATAAGATTTGTTGGGTTTGATCGTTCAACAAAACTGACCGGTTAAACTCAGCAAAAGAACAGACATACGCTTCCAGTATTGGATTGGCATTAAACAAAACCGGCCAGATCGCTGACAAATTGTCGGCAACCTGGCCAGATGCATCGACGAACGGATAGTCTCTATGCTTCGGCGGGCGGTTCTTCAGACCAATCTTGATCCGCGTATTCGCTCCAGCTGACGCGCTTGAGACTCAGGGCAATGCGTCGCGCTTCGGGCTCAACCCGGAGGATGCGCAATGTAACAATCTGGCCTTCCTTGACAACTTCGCGCGGCGTGGAGATTTGCTTCTCGCTGAGCTCGCTCAGTGGGATGAGGCCTTCGATGGCTTCCTCACCCTTGATGCGGGCAAACGCGCCGTGCTTGGGATGGGTCTTCACAATTTCGGCCTCGACCAGCTGGCCTGGCTTGAAGCGTTTGTCGAGATCGCTCCACGGGTCGCTGAGCAGGCTCTTGATACTGAGCCCGACCCGGCCGCCCTCACGATCCACCGAGATTACCTTGACCTTGACCTTCTGTCCTTCCTTTAGGGCTTCGGAAGGATGTTTGATGCGCTGATGGCTGACCTCGCTGAGGTGAACCATGCCATCGGTGCTGCCCAGATCGACAAATACACCAAAGTCTTTCAGACCAATGACTTCGCCGTCGATAATATCGCCGACTTGAACCTCGCTCATGAACTTCTCGCGCTGGGCCTGGCGAATTTCCTTGCTGGCAGCGCGCTCGCTCAAGATCAGGCGGTTGCGCTCGCGGTCGACTTCGATCACCTTGACCAGAGTCTTGCGCCCGACCAGTTTCTGATAGCGCACTTCGGGTGGCTGTGTCTCATCGCCGGCGAGCCGCTGATGTTGCAGGCTGAGCTGGCTGGCGGGGACAAACCCGCGCAGTCGTCCGATCTTGATGATCAGACCGCCCTTGTTAAAGCCCGCGACCATGCTGTCCACGGCTTCCTGCTTGCCAAACAATTCCTCGACAGTGCGCCAATCGCGCTCGTTCACGGCTTTGGCGATGCTCAGGACCACGTTGCCATTCTGGTCTTCGGGGGTGATGACATAGGCATAGACTTCCTGACCGATTTCGAGGGTCACGCGATAGTCCTTGGGCAGAGCTTCGATCTCCTTGCCCATTACAATGCCTTCTGATTTTGCGCCAAGATCGACGAGGATTTCGCGATCACTGAGCGCGGTGATCCGGCCGGTCACAAGATCATTGCGCTTCGGCGGATCGGCCAGCCCTATGCCACTCTCGCCGAACATTTTGGCAAAATTTTCGGCATCGTTGGCAGGGGCACTCTCTGTATTGTTGCTACTCACTAGTGGGACGTCCTTAGATTGAAGATGAAATCATTATACACACTGGGATTTTTCCGGGGTTTGGTGAGGGTCGACAACTTGGCGCAATCGCCGCCGGCCTGCGGTCCCGGGTGCCCCGGAATTCGATGTTTTCGGATGCGAAAGCGGCGCGCACGGCCGCAGCGGCCGGGCGTGAGACTGCCGATTTGGCGCTTGAACCCTGCTTTGCCAATGCGGGCGGCAGATTTTTTGCCGGTGGTCGTGCAATTCAGTCAAGCACGGGATCGTATGATCTGGACAAGGCGCGCCGGCTCCGGCAATTGAGCGAAGCCGCAACACAATTCGCGCTGGATTGACGCTCAAGTAACCGCGGCGGTCGGCGACGCGGAGTTGCGAATACGCGGCATCGCCAAAGCCAACAATAGAATGGTGAACAACCCCGTTGCAAGGAAGGGCATTGTGGTGCCCAGGAATTGAAACATGGCACCGCCCACAATGGGTGTGACCGCATTTGCCAGGCTGCTCATGGACGCGGCAATGCCGAGTATCGCGCCGGTCTCAGCCACTGGCACGCGCTTTGTAATGACGCTATTAATGGTCGGCGAAAGCACGGAACCTCCAATCGCGACGGGCACCATCGCTACAAAGATCCACCCCCAGCCCAGCCAGCCGTTGTTGTTGTCGGCAGGTAACTCAATCTTGAGTTTTTGTTGATCCAACGCCGTAACCGCATTCCCATTATTCAACTCCAGGCGCAGCGCGTCTTGCGAATACCCGGGTGCAGGCTGGCGCGGCGTGGTCGCGGTCAGAATCATTCCGACAGCCAACGCGCCCAAGCCCAGCATGATGAGCCAGCGGTCGCCGTGCTGGGCGCTCCACCGCCGAATCAAGCCACCCAGAATGATTACCGTGAGCACACCGATGAAGATAAACAAAATGGCGTTGCTGCCCGCGCTCATGCCAAGACGGCTGAGGGTAAACAAAGGCAACAGGTATTCCAAGCCTCCAAACACAAATTGCTGGGCAAATATGAGCACCAACAGGAAACCAATTTCAGGCCGTTTAATCGCGCGAATAGTCGCGCCAAAATCCAGAACTGGGCCATGTTGCGTGCCGCGGCGGGCGGGTGGCAGCGATTCTTTCAGCCAGAATGTGGTGAGAAGAATTGAGATCAGCGAGCATCCGGCCGCGACCAACGCCGTCACGTGATAGTTGTTCCTGCTCAGCGCCAGGGAAATATAGGCAAGCACCGGGCCAATCGTAAAACCCAATCCAAAGGCAGCGCCGATCAGTCCAAGCGCTTGGGTGCGGTTCTTTTCAGAGGTGTTGTCCGTGAGCACAGCTTGGGCGGTTGAGATATTTGCTCCCGAAATGCCATCGATGATGCGGGCGATAAACAGCATTGGCAGAGCGTTGGCCAAGCCCATCAGCAGGAATCCGGCAAACGTGCCGAGCTGGCTGACCAGCAAAATCGGCTTGCGGCCAAAGCGATCAGATAATCGGCCAAGCACCGGAGCGGCCACAAACTGCATAACCGGATACGCGCCGCTCAGCAAGCCGATCATGAGCGCATCCGCACCATAGGACGCTGCATAGAGTGGCATCAACGGGATGATGATGGTCAGCCCAAGAAGATCCACCAGAACAATTACAAAGACCGGCAGAATGCGTTTGAAATCCAATTTGTCCGTTGTTTCAGTCATTGTCTACTCTCCTCTCTTTGATAGATCATTTATCACATTGTCGAGCCAGCCCAGATCGGCTGTCAGATGACACCGCACGTGTTCAACCGTCCACTGCAAAACGCCAGGGTGAGGCGGCGCAGCTTGCACTTCTGTCTGTCGAGCGATCAATGCGGCGCGTCGCCGGGCCAGCAGCTCCAAGGCTTCCGCGCGAGGCAGGGCGTCTGCAAAAATGACGCCGATATCACCAGGAAAGGTTGCGTCGTTGAAGGTGGCGAGGTTCTCTTGAAGCAGACGTTGAAACTCGTCTTCACCCTGCGGCGTCAGTTCATAGACACGCTTGGATGGCCGGTTTCCTTCGCGCTGGTCGGTCTGGGTGAGCCAACCGGTCGCAGTCATCTTGTCCAGAAGGAAATAGGCCGTGGGTTTCTTGAGATCCACACACGAGGCCAAAGCGGTCTCAATGTAGTCCACCATTTCGTAACCATGTCGGGATCGCTGCCTGATCAGGCCAAGGAGCAGAAGTTGCTTTTCCATGCGATATGTGTGATTAGTCATAATTGACTAGTCATTCCTGACTACATCACGGCCGGAAGATATTGTCAACTGGACAGAGTCCGACTGACTGAGTTGCAATGGAACCTGACATCGCTACAATGTATTCAACATCATGATGAGAGGCACACCGATAACCGAGCAACTCCACGAATACATCGCACAGACATTTGCACCCGAGGACGCGCTCCTACAATCCATGCCCGCTGATGCCGCGCGCCAGGGCGTGCCAATGATTCACATCGACGCGACGCAAGGCCGCTTTCTGCAGTTATTAATGCGGGCGTGCCGTGCAAAGCGCGTGCTTGAGATAGGGTCGTTGTTTGGGTACAGTGCCATCTGGATGGCACGCGCCCTGCCTGTCGACGGCACATTGCATGCGCTCGAGATCAATCCGTTGCACGTGAAGCTGATTCGTGAGAATGTGATGCGCGCCGGGCTTGCGGAAAAGGTAACGGTAGTCGAGGGCGATGCCGCGCAGACGCTGCCGGCGCTCAAGGTGCATGCGCCATTTGACTTTGCGTTTGTTGATGCCGACAAGCTCGGTTATGTGGATTATTTTGAGGGGGTGATGCCGCTGCTGCGCACGGGTGGAGTCATCGTGGCTGACAACATGAGCGCGGGCGGCAAGGTGTGGAACGCGGCTGAAGCGAATGAGCGGAACAATGTGACGACCATGCGTGCACTTAATGAACGCATCGCCCGGCACCCGCGGCTGACCTCGCTGCTGGTGCCTATTGGCGATGGGATGTGCGTGGGTGTTGTGGAGTGATCTTTAGACGCTGAGAGGCGTGTCACCCTGTAATACATTCGGGATGTTAGACAGTGCCGGACATGATTGACATCAGCGCGCGCGTTGCCCGGACAACCCGGCAGTGCGGGCGGCGTAAGCAGTGCGTAGGATGCAACGGTGAACCATACCAGTACCGAGGTTGATGCGGCACTATTCTTGACGATGGAGTGCCACCTCCGACATGATCCACGCAGGCCGGATACGGATGGCACCTGCCACGATGGCGTCTGCATATCTATCGCAGGCCTCGTAAGCATCACTAAACTCACATTTCTTGATTTTCTGCCCGTATTCTTTGCCGCATTGGCCGCTATTGGAATCGCTTTTCTCCAGCAACCACTACTGGCGTCTGTCATGGTGCTCGTCATTCCAACTGGGTTGTATCTGATCGTCAAACAAGTTTCCTCTTATCTTTTCGGGCACCATCAAGGACAACATTCTTTATGGATGCCAGCAAACCGTGAGCGACACGGCTCTGTTCGAGGCGGCCAGGAATGCCTGCATATTGGATGAAATCCAAGACAGCCTGGGCGGATTCAACAGCCTCATTTCTGAAAATGGCAATAACTTGAGCGGCGGTCAGCGACAGAGACTGGCGATGGCGCGCGTCATGCTGCAAACACCGCAGTTGATCGTGTTCGACGAAGCGACCTCAGCCCTGGATAATACGAACGAAGCGATCATCCAGCAGAATATCGAAAGGATTTTTCGCCAGAAAACAGTCATTACGATAGCCCACCGGCTCACCACCCTCAAGAATGCGGACAGAATACTGGTGTTTGATGCCGGCCAAATCGTCCAAGAGGGCGACTTCAAATCGTTGTCAGCAACCAAGGGTTTGTTTCAGGATTTCTTGCAACAGAGGAGCACACCCCTCGAAGCCAAAGTGGCCGTGACCGGCCAATAATCGCGTGGTGATGGGCCGGCGAGTGTGATCGTGCCTAGAGTAGGACAAATGCACCCGACGCACATTCGACTACTTCGCTGCATGAATTCAGCCTGATTGTATTGATCCGCCCCAACTGCGGTTTCCAGGATCGGAACGGAAGTGTTTTCGGACCTTAACCTCTCAACTGTTCGATAATCTTTGCGATGCGACGAGCGCGTGTATCCGCAGATTTTGTATCCACCACCTGGCGAACCATTTCTTTTTTGCGCGAAGGAGCGGATGTGTCGAACGCAGCTTGTGCTCCTTTTGCGGCTGCCAAGGCCGCAGCCAGCTCTGCCGGAATCTCCACTGTGCGGGGTGCGACATCCAACATCAGGGTGACTGCAATTGAGTCGCCCGCGCTGACGCCGGAGGCCGCGCGATGGGCCGAGCTAAACGGGATCATGGATGTGCCACTCATGACCCCGACTGTGCTGCGGTATTCGTAGCCCGACACGGAGACGACAACGGCGGGCTTTTTGCTCGGCCCAAGCGCAGCCATAACCGATTTAGGGACGACGATGCCCGTGGGGCCGTCACTGCTGCCGCTGAGCTTGGTTCTAAACGATACCGCGCCAGAAGTTGGTGGCGGTGCAGCCGCTGGTTTTGCCTTTTCCTGTTCAACAGGTGCGCTCGTGGCAAATGACAGGCCACTGGCTTGCAGTGCTGAGCGTAACTGGGCGATACCGGTTGCTCCCATCCCATGCAGCGCGCTTAATTCCACCTCGCTATGTGTGGTCAGGTCGCTTAGGCTTCCAATGCCCACGGATGCCAGGGCGCGGAGCGCGGGCGCAGAAAGTTTAGGAAGCTCTGCTTTGGATGAGGTTTGGGTCTTTGATTTCATGGTTCCGTTGGTGGATCGTGCTCAATTGTATTCCATTGATTTGGCGGCGTCCCGCCACACTTGGTAAAATCGTCGCAGCGGATACTAGGCTGGACTGCGCAACCAGTTGTTTGACCAATTGGCTTTCCAGCATGCTTCCTAAGGATATCAAATGGTTCACTCAGTAACGCCCTTTCTGTGGTTTAACAACGACCTGGAACAAGCCATTGCGTTGTATTCCTCGATTTTCAAGAATTTTAGGACGCACAACATCAACCGCATGGACGGTCGGGTGTTTGGCGCCGAGTTTGAGATTGAGGGGCAAAAGTTTAATGCCCTCAACGGCGGGCCAACGTATGCGTTTACCGAGGCAATTTCGCTGTTTGTAAGCGTGGATGATCAGGCCGAGGTCGACCGGATCTGGGATGCCTTGTGCGCCGATGGCGGAGCGCCCGGTCGGTGCGGCTGGCTAAAGGACAAGTTTGGGCTGAGCTGGCAAATTATTCCGACCGCGCTTGGCCGATTGATGGGTGATCCGAAGGTGGTTCAGGCGATGATGCAGATGAACAAGATCATTATTTCTGACTTGGAAAAGGCACACGCGGGCTGACGTATCGTATATGCATGGTAAGTGGGCATGAGGTCGTGCCGCCCTGACGAATCAGTTCGACAATGCACAGACCACATTGCGATGCCGCGCGGACCAATTGTGATGGTTGCAGTTGGCAATTTTCTTACCCACCTCTATTACTCACTGAGTGAGTATACTGGTGGCATGCCACGATCTGGCCATTACGTTGGGGAGCTTTCGCCCAATTACCCACTGCTTGGGCTTGTGGCGCATCGCCCGGCGCATGGCTTTGAGCTTCATCGGCGGCTAATTAATGAGCTTGGCTCGATATGGCACATCAGTCAAAGCCAAGCCTATGCCATTCTTGCGCGGCTGGAGCGGGACGGACTGTTGGCGGGTTCAAGCGTGCAGCAGGCGAACCGGCCAAATCGCAACGAGTTCCGGCTAACGGATCAGGGGCGGGCCCGCCTGGATGCCTGGATGATGGCGCCGACGGTCATCAGCCCGCGCGCACTTCGCGTGGAATTTACCACCCGGCTCTATTTTCTGTCGCTTCTTCATCCCGAGTTCCTCCGGCCGGCGATAACGGATCAGCAGGAAGCGATGCTGGTTGTGTATGAGCTGTCAAAAAAAACACTGGTCGAGACCGACGAGGACAACGTATTTAACCGCCTTGCCGTTGCCTTGCGGGTGCGCCAGCTTGCATCGCTGACGGAATGGCTGGACGACTGTCAGGAATCGCTCCGGTTTTATCCGACGAGCCAGACCGCAGCGTCACGCAGTTTTCCGACATTCGCTCTGGCGATCAATTGATCACTGCTGCTTGTCGAAAATACTTTTTTAAGATCATGAAGCAAAAGTTTCTCCGCATTGTTTCGCTCGTCGTTGCCGTCGGCGCGTTCGCGGCTTGCTCGCCGATCGCGCCAATTGCGCCGGCCAACGCGCCCGCGGCAAGCGCTACAACCGTGACCGTGTTTGCCGCGGCATCGCTGACCGATGCGTTTAAGGCACTTGCACCGGCGTTTGAGGCCGCCAACCCGGGCGTCAAGGTCGTATACAACTTTGCGGGTTCACCGCAATTGGTGCAACAAATTGGACAGGGTGCTCCGGCGGATGTGTTTGCCTCGGCAAACGAAGCGCAAATGACCGCCGCGGTCAAAACCGGGCGGGTGGTTACCGATACCGCCCGGGCATTTGTGCGCAACCGGCTGGTGGTGATTGTTCCAAAGGACGATACGGCGCGCGTGGTTACGCTCGCTGATCTTGGCAAACCCGGGCTAAAGATTGTGCTTGCCGACAAGGCCGTGCCGGTTGGGGGCTATGCCCTGGACTACTTGCGCAAGGCATCAATTCTTCCCGAATATGGCGCGGCCTACAGTCAAACTGTGCTGGCCAATGTTGTTTCGTTTGAGCAGGACGTCAAGGCGGTGCTCGCGAAGGTTTCGCTGGGCGAAGCGGATGCCGGGGTTGTCTACACAACCGATTTGGTGGGGGAGGGCGCGGCAAAGGTGGTGCCGATTGACATCCCCGACCAACTAAACACCATAGCCACGTTTCCAATTGCAGTCATAAACGACTCCAAAAATGCGGATGCCGCCGCAAAATTCATGGCTTACGTTCTGGCGAGTGAGGGGCAGAAAATTCTGGCAACCTATGGATTTATCAGTATCACGGGCAATCCATAGGTAGCTTTACATTCACGCGCGTTCGCAACCGGCAAACGCTAAAAGGTGACCGGTATCGCCCCAACATCATGCCCAGATCAAACCAACGCAACCGAACTGTATCTAGCGTATGTCTCCTGTCTTGTGCTCCGTACTACTCTCTAATGCCACCACCCGGCCGGCGGCTTTTTTTGCGTAGCGGGCGCGGAAGCTCCGGGCGGCGAAGGGCGCGAAGTCACGGTTGCGGGTCCAGCCGCCGAGGATGCCTGGCAACCACGTGATTTTGCCCGAGCGACCGGCCAGGGCGCGGGTGGCCAAAGACGCGAGAGCGCCACCGAACCGATAGAGCGCGGGGGATTGCATGCCGAGTTGCCACAGACGCATCGACAGCTTCCAACCCCACCCGCCGTCGCCCTGCTGGACGAGATCGCGGCGGAGTTTTAGGAGCATCTCCGGTATCGCAATGTCGACCGGGCAGGCCTGCTGGCAAGCACCACACAGCGTGCTCGCGTGGGGCAACATGGGCGCGGCGGTCACGCCCAGCAGCAGGGGCGACACGATGCTGCCGATAGGCCCGGGATACACCCAACCGTAGGCATGCCCGCCGACGTTTTGATAAACCGGGCAGGCATTTAAACAAGCGCCGCAGCGGATGCACGCCAATGACTCGGCATATTCGCCAGCCAGGATTTTGCTGCGCCCATTGTCCAGGATCACCAGGTAGAACTTCTCCGGGCCATCCTGCTCGGCGGGTCGCTTTGGGCCGGTGAACAAATTTGTGTAGACATTCATGCGCTGACCGGTGGCGCTGCGCGGGAGGAGCTGGGCCAGGGTGACCCAGTCTTCCCAAGTGGCCAGGACCTTTTCGATCCCCATGACGGCCACATGAATTCGGGGGGTGTTGCAGCTAAGGCGGTTGTTGCCCTCGTTCTCGACGGTGATGATGGTGCCGGACTCCGCTATGGCAAAGTTCACGCCGGAGATGCCCAGGTCGGCCTCAAGATATTTCTCGCGCATGACGCCGCGCACGAAGCGGGTCATCTCCTCGGGGCTGTCGGTCATGGGCATGCCGAGCTTTGCATGAAGCGTTTGGGCGGTCTGCTCGCTGGTCATGTGGATCATCGGGGTGACGATGTGGCTGGGATGATCACCGCGTAGTTGCAGAATATATTCGCCCAGGTCACTCTCATTTATCTCGATGCCACGCGCTTGCAATGCCTCGTTTAGCCCGGTCTCCTCGGTGACCATGCTCTTGCCCTTGGTGATGCGCTTGACCTGGTTGGACTCGCAAAGTTCCGCAATTAGGTGGTTGGCCTCGGCGCCGGTGCGCGCCCACAAGACCACGCCGCCGAGGCGGGTGACGTTTGCCTCCAGCTGTTCCAGCAATTCGGGGAGGTTGTTAAGAGCGCGTTCACGCGCCGCGCGGGCCTGGGCGCGCAGGGCGAGCGCATCGGTGGTTTCGCCCATCATGTTCACACGCCCCGCGGATGCGCGGGTGGTGCCACGATCCAGCGCGGTTTGCAGTTGGATGTCATGTATGGCAATGACCGCGTTGGGGTAGAACTGTGCGCTGGTTACTTCCATGGCATGCTCACACCCGGCCGGCCAACACCTCGGCAATATGGACCACCCGCCGGGCCGATCCCTGGCGCGAAAGACCGCCGTTCATGTGCATCAAGCAGCTGGCATCGCCGGTGATAATGAAATCCACACCGGCGGCTTCGATGTTGAGCAGTTTGTCCTTGAGCATGGCGCCGCTGATCTCGCTCATTTTCACGGCAAACAGACCGCCAAACCCACAGCACTGGTCGTTGCCGGCCAGCGGAGTCAGCGTCAAATTACCGACCTGACCAAGCAGCGCACGGGATTGGGCGCCCAGGCCAAGACCCCGCAAGCCATGACAGGCATCGTGGACTGCGGCCGTCGCAGGTTTTGGCAGCGACGTACCAAGTCGGGTGACGTGAAGCACGTCCACCAGATATTGGGTGAATTCCCAGGTCTTGGCGGCAACCGTCTGAGCCAAAGCCAACTCCGGTTGATCCTTGAACAATTCCGGGTAGAAGTGGCGCACCATGGCCGCGCAGGAGCCAGACGGCGTGACGATGGCGTCGTATGCCGCAAAGACCTTTAAGAAGTGGCGCGCCACGGCGCGGCTTTCATCCTGATAGCCGCTGTTAAAACCGGGCTGACCGCAGCACGTCTGCGCCATTGGGAAGTCGACCCGCACGCCCTGCGCAGCGAGGAGCTCGACCATGGCTTCGCCCGTGTCGGGGAAGATTTGATCAACGATGCAGGTGACGAATAGTGCAACGCGCGGAGCCATAACTGGATTCTAAGTGAGCGTGGCCTGGATGTGGGCGGTCAGCCAGGTGTTGACGTCTTCAAGGCACTCGGCGTTGATTTCATGGGCCATAGGATATTCGTGATATTCAAGCGTTGCGCCCGCCTTAACAAGTTGATCTCGCAGCTCATGAGCGCGCGCAAGCGGGATGACGCCATCATTGGTGCCGTGGGTTTGGATAAATGGAGGCAGCACCGCGCCGGGACGCGCCGAGGCGTTTGACAGAATGGCACCACTCATCAGCACCGCGCCAGCGATCCCGCTCGGGTCGGACAGCGTGATGGATGTACTCATGATTGCGCCCTGACTGAACCCGCCAATAAACACCCTGGTGGGTGCGTGTTGCGCACGCAGATCGGCGATAAGGTCGCGCACCATGCGGATACTGCTATCGGCCTCGACGAGATTCTGGCGCATTCCGCGCTCGGTAAATTCAAGCGAGTACCAGGCGCGCCCGCCACCAGCAATGGACAGCGGCCCACGGGCGGCCACAATCGTCAGGCGATCATCCAGATAATTCGCAAGTCCAAATAGATCATGCTCGTTGCTGCCATAACCGTGTAGTAGCAGGAGCAACGGGTTTCCATTAGGGAGCGTCTTCGGGGCGGGTTGAAGGAGACTCTTCAAGGGTTCGGGGCTCATGGAGCGTATTGTCGCAAACATCGCACATGATTACAATATTTGGATGAGTGCCCTACCACGACGGAGCGAAATACCGGACGAGCAAACCTGGGAGATAAGCGCGCTGTTTTCCAGCATGGACGAATGGGAAGCCGAATATCGGGCGATTGAGGTCGCCATTCCAACGTTTGAGAAATATCGGGGCACCCTGGGAAACGAGGCCGCGTTGCTCGAATGGATGGAACACTTGGAGCACTGGTTGCAGCGGCGCCAGCGGCTTGCGAGCTATGCCGGGCTATTGAGCGATCAGGACATCGCACACCAAGCCAACTCGGCGCTGGCGGCGCGTGCGCGGGGTCTATCTGGACGGGTGCAGGCTGCCATCTCATTTGCGTTTCCCGAGTTTTTGGCGTTGACTCCGGGTCATGTGGACGCCATGATGGCGGAGGAGCCGCGGCTGCGCGCGTGGTCGCAGTATTTTGACAACCTGAGCCGCAGCCGCGCGCACGTGCGCAGTGCCGAGGTGGAGGAGTTGCTGGCTCAGGCCAGCGACGTCTTGGGCACCTACGGAACCACCTACGCCGTGCTGGCAAACACCGACATCCGCTTTGCCGATGCACACGGGACCGATGGTGCGCATCCGATCGGTCAGAGCAACATCCGGGAGCTGCTTGGCAGCGATCATCGCGAATTGCGCGCAAGCGCGTATGACAACTATGCGGATGGCTTTCTGGGCGTGCGCAACACGATGGCGTCAAACATGAGTGGCAAGGTGAAGGCCACGGTGTTGGCTGTGCGCGCCCGCAAACATGGCAGTTCACTACGTATGAGCCTGCATGAGAACGCCATCCCAATGGCGGTATATCGCAACGTCATCGACGCGTGTAACCGACATCTGCCGATCTGGCACCGGTATTGGGAGGCGAGGCGCAAATTGCTCAAGTTGGACAAACTCGAACCCTGCGACATATTCGCGCCCATTGCGCCACAGGTGCACGTGGCGTATGAACAGGCCGTGCAGATGATCGTTGAGGGCATGGCGCCGCTGGGCGGCGCATACGTGAGCAAGATGAAGGCGGGGCTGACAAGCGAACGCTGGGTCGACCGCGCAGTGAACCAGGGCAAGCGCCAGGGGGCTTACTCCAGCGCGGTATATGGCGGCAAGAGCTACATCCTGATGAGCTACAGCGAGAAATCCGGCCTGCAGAGCATGAGCACGCTCGCGCACGAGGTGGGGCACAGCATGCACAGCACGCTGAGCAACAAACATCAGGTGTATCTGCAGTCGCGCTATACACTGTTTGCGGCCGAGGTTGCCAGCAACTTTAACCAGGCCATGGTGCGCGCGCATTTGCTTTCGCAAAACCCGGATCGCAATTTTCAAATTGCATTGATTGAAGAGGCGATGGGGAATTTCCACCGGTATCTGTTCCTGATGCCGATCCTGTCGCAGTTTGAAGAATATACGCACACTCAGGTGGAACAGGGCAAGGCGCTGACGGCGGATGGCATGGGTGCATATCTGGCCGGTTTGTTGCGCGCGGGTTATGGCCCGGCGATGAAAATGAACGACGCACGAGAAGGCATCACATGGTCGCAGTTCAACCACCTGTATGCCAATTTCTATGTGTATCAATATGCCAGTGGTATCGCGGCGGCGAATGTACTTGCGGATGCCATAGCTCAGGATCCCGAAAAGGCCGGACCATATTTGGAGTTTCTAAAACTGGGTGGCAGCAAGTATCCGCTCGATGCGCTAAAGGTGGCGGGGATTGACATGACCTCAGTCGAGCCGATGGATCGCGCCTTTGGGGTGCTGGAGGGGATTGTGGCGCGCTTGGAGGCGTTGGCGACATGAGTTCGCGGATCCGAAATACCCGGCGATCTCTGCGAGGAGGATTTCGGAAATCCTTAGTGATCCTTTGCGCGGACATCGCCATATTGGGGCGAGCGACGCTCAGACGTCGCTCGCGAGATGCAGTTCGCAGTCATGCCAGCGCGTATAATCGCGGTCAACAATTTAATTCGTTACGGTGACGAAGAAGAGTAGATTGCCAGCACCAACAGGGATCGTGCGTCGCAGATTGAGAGCGCGCGAGGGATGGCAGGCGGTCGAAGGTCGCTTCTGAGTAATGCGATTCACGCCCGAAAACGTGTGATTTTGAGTGCGTCCGGCCGGAAGTGGTCGGACGAATTTCGGTGGTACCACGCAAAGCGCGCTTTGCGTCCGATGATCGGACGTCAAGTGCGCTTTTTTATTCGAATACATCATGGAATTATCCAAAGCATATGATCCGAAATCCGTTGAGAACCGCCTGCAGGCCTGGTGGGAAACCAACGGTTATTACAAGCCCGAGGCGCAGCTGTACGTGAACCCAGACGAAAAACCGTTTGTTATCACCATCCCGCCGCCTAACGTGACTGGCACGCTGCACATGGGGCATGCCTTGACGCTGGCCATAGAGGACTTGATGACGCGCTATCACAGAATGAAGGGTGCGCGTACGCTCTACGTGCCGGGCACGGATCATGCCGGGATCGCCACCCAAAGCGTGGTGGAGAAGAATTTGGCCAAGCAGGGGCGCAAGCGCAGCGATATGAGCCGCAGCGACTTTATTGAAGAAGTGTGGGATTGGAAGGAGCACTCGCACGAGATCATTGTGGGGCAGAGCAAGGCCATGGGGATCAGCGCGGACTGGTCACGCGAGGCGTTTACGATGGACGAGGCGCGCAGCACGGCGGTGGCAACGGCCTTTAAGATGCTGTATGACCGCGGGCTGATCTATCGCGACACCCGGATGGTGAATTGGGACCCGGTGCAGCTGACTGGCGTGAGCGACCTTGAAGCCGAGACCGATGAGGAGGGCGAACCCGGGCACTTGTGGACCGTGCGCTATCCATTGCAGACCAACCGTTGGGACGGGCCGACAAACGCCTGGGGGAGTGGCAAGTGGGCCGAGGGCGCCACGGAATTTATCACGGTGGCCACAACGCGCCCCGAGACCATTTTGGGTGACTGCGCGGTGATGGTGAATCCAGGGGATGATCGATATACACCCCTGATTGGATGCACTGCGGTGATCCCGGCAGTGGATCGCGAGGTGCCTGTAATCGGCGACCAAGCGGTCGACATTGCCTTTGGCACGGGCGCGGTAAAGGTCACGCCCGCCCACGACTTTACGGACTATGAGGTGGGCAAGCGACACCATTTGCCCATGATCGAGGTAATGGACCAGCACGCGCGGATGAACCAGGAGGCCGGTTCCTATTCCGGGCTGGATCGCTTTGCTTGCCGCAAGAAGATTGTGGCGGATCTGGAACACGAGGGGTTGCTTGTCAAGGTGGAGGACTATCGGGTACGGCTGTCACGCGGGCAGCGAAGTGGCGCGGTGATTGAGCCGCGCATAAGCCTGCAGTGGTTCTGCAACATGAAGACGATGGGAGCGGCGGCCGCAGACGCGGTGCGCAAAGGTGATCTTAAGATCGTGCCCGAGCGATTTGAGCGAACCTGGTTTCAGTGGATGGATAACATCCGCGACTGGTGCGTGAGCCGGCAGCTGTGGTGGGGACATCAGATTCCGGTTTGGTATGTGGTGGAACCGGCCAATACGGATGCAAACGGGGAGAAACCCATAATGTATTGTGAGGTGACGGGTGCCGCGGCCCATGTACGGGCTATTCAGGACTGGGGCCCGGATGTGCAGCTCCGCCAGGACCCGGACGTGCTGGACACGTGGTTTAGCAGCGGCTTATGGCCGTTCTCCACGCTGGGCTGGCCTGACACCGGCCACGCCGACTTTAAGAACTGGTATCCGACTACGCATCTGGAGACTGGTTATGACATTATTTTCTTCTGGGTGGCGCGCATGGTGATGCTGGGCCAGGAGCTGACGGGCGCGCTGCCGTTCCACACGGTGTATCTGCATGGGTTGATCCGAACGGCGGATGGCAAGAAAATGAGCAAGAGCCGACCGGACAATATCATTGATCCGCTGGAGTTGATCGAATCCTATGGCACCGACGCGGTACGATTCTTTCTGATCACTGCGGGCGCACCGGGAAATGACATCAAGATGGACGCACGCAAGGAGGGCGGCAAGTGGCGCAGTGGTCGCATCGAAGGCGCGCGCAACTTTGCGAACAAACTTTGGAACGCAGCACGGTTTGTGCTTGCAAAAGTCGGGGCCGAAGCCATTGCACCCCTTACGAGTGCAGACCCGGCCACGGAAGCGTTGGCGGATCGGTGGATTCCGGCTCGGCTAAATGAGGTGATCGGGGAATCGCGGCGCCTGATGGATGCGTTTCAATATGGTGAGGCCGGGCGGCAAATCTGTGACTTCATTTGGAGCGACTATTGCGACTGGTATCTCGAGCTAAGCAAGCTGCATTTGAACCCCGGAGTGCTGGTGCGCACGCTTGAGAGCGCACTACGTCTGTTGCATCCGCTTATGCCCTATGTAACGGAGGAGCTTTGGCAGGCACTTAAAACTGGACTGGCGCATGTTTGCCCGGAGCGGTTTGCCTCACCGTCATTGATGCTGGCTGAATTCCCGACTCAGGAAGAGGAGGCCGAACTGGCTGGAATCAATCCAAAAACCGCCATGCTTACTGTGCAGGACGCGGTACGCACGGTGCGCGAGATTCGATCAGACCTGAACGTGGCGCCATCGAAGAAAATTCAAGGAGTCGAATTCCGACCCAGGAGCCCGGACCAGTTGGCTGTATTGATAGCCCAACTGCCCACGATTTCGTTTCTGGCGAACATCGATCCGGCCACGGCGCGCGCGCTGGGCTTGGGTGCCTCGGGGTCGTTGGCGGGCGAGCCGATTGCGTACACGCGTGGTACGGTCAACGTGCAGATCGCACGCGGTGAGGTGGTGGACAGAGCCGCGGAGCAAGCGCGGCTCGCGACCGAGGTCGCGGCGTTGGAGGCGGCTATTACGCGCGGGGAGGCGTTGCTCACGAGTGACTTTGGCAAGCGCGCACCCGCCGCGGTGATTGACAAGGAGCGCGCGAAGCTGGCGGAAAATGCCGCCAAGCTGGCGCAGGTCAGGTCGGCATTGGGCGCGGGGTGATTATGTGTTGGGCCGTGATGTGGGAGCAAGAGATTTAGGCGCACCAGCCCATACCGTCCCGTAGGGGAGTGCGAATCAGAGCGTCGTGCTGGCGAATGGAGTAAAGAGTAGAGCGCCGATCCCAATGTGAGGCAATGCCGCGCTAGGGCAAAGAAATTGAACAGCGACGCGAGCCTGGCCCATGCAAACATTACCGCCTAAAATAATGGAATGGCAACCATAGCCGAGGCCCTGGCGCGTGTGCGGGAGCGGATTGCGCACGCGGAAGTCCGTGCAAACCGCAGTGCCGGAGGGGTGACGTTGGTCGCGGTATCGAAGACTTTTCCGGCCCCGGATGTCACGGCCGCCATTGCGGCGGGCCAGCTGGAATTTGGCGAAAACCGGGTGGAGGAGGCGCTGCCCAAACAGGATGCGGTGGCGCGCGCTGACGTCGCCTGGCATCTTATCGGTCATGTGCAAAGCCGCAAGGCCCGTGATGCCGCTGGGCGCTTCGCACTCATCCACTCGGTGGATTCGTTCAAGCTCGCGCAGAAACTGTCAACTGCGTTGCAACCAGGCAAAACACAAGCCATTCTGTTGCAGTGCAACGTCAGTGGCGAAGCCAGCAAGGAGGGTTTCGATCTGGCCGGGTGGGAGCGTGAGGCGAGGAAGCTGGACGCATTTGAAACGGACATACGAAGCATGATTGGCCTGGCCGGAATCGAAATCCAAGGTCTTATGACGATTGCGCCAATAGTGGCATCTGCCGAGGCGGCGCGACCAGTGTTTGGCAGCCTGGCCGCGCTTCGCGAAGCGATGATAGGGCGAATACCCGGGATTAATTGGCGTCACCTCAGCATGGGGATGAGTGATGACATGGACGCAGCAATTGCAGAGGGCGCCACGCTGGTGCGCGTCGGCCGGGCAATTTTTGGAGCGCGATGAATACGGAGTTACTGGGGGTGATTTCCGTCATTGCCCAGGGCCGGCAAATCCCGCTGATGCTGGTGGGTGGCGCCGTGCGCGATCTGTTGCAGGGCAAGCCGATCCACGACTATGACTTTGCGGTATTGGGCAACCCCGCCACTACGGAGAAGCTGGCGCGCGCGTGTGCCAACCGTCTAAAATCGGCGTTCTATATCATGGATGCCGAGCGGGGCACCTGCCGGGTGATCGTGGATGGGTTGAACCTCGATTTCGCCGCGGTCAGAGGGGCGTCCTTTGATGACGACCTGCACGCACGTGACTTTACGGTTAATGCCATTGGCATTTTGATGCGCGGTCAGGTAACCGGGCATCTGGTGCCACCGGTGCCTGAATCGGTTCTGTATGACCCACTACACGGTGCGCGCGACCTTAAATTGGGAGTGATTCGAATGTGTGCTCCAACCAGCATCAGCGATGACCCGATCCGCGCGCTGCGTGGTGTTCGAATGGTGTCCACGCTCAACGCCATGTTTGTAAAAGACACGCTGGAGGCGGCGCGGACGGTCACCATCGACTACAACCGCACCAGCCCGGAGCGGGTGCGGGATGAGTTCTTTAAGTTGCTGGCATCACCCAACCCACGACCGGCCATGCGCAGGCTGCACGGGCTTGGACTGCTTGGGCAAATCATCCCGGAGGCCGCTCCGTATGTGCACGATGTCGCGCTCGATAGTGACCGGTTGGCACTCCCGGGGTTGAATGGGCAGCACCTTGAGGCGTTGAAAGCTCACCTGGCAACACCAACCGCGGAAGGGCGCACCCGACGCGAGGCATTGAATTTTGGGCTGCTTCACGTTCCGTGCCGGGACATCAAGGTTGCCGAGCATCGCGCCCGCGCGCTGAGGCTGACCAGCGCGGAGATAGGACTGGTCGGCACGGTTGTAAATATGGTGCCCGATCGACTGAATGCCATACAGCCCACGCCGAACCCGGAATTCCATAAGGTCCAGGTTTACGAGTTTATGCGCGACGCCAAGGACTGTGCGGTTGATGTGGCCATCGGCGGCTGGGCCGTTGCGCATAACCAACTGGATGTTAGTGACAGCCCTGCGCCGGAGCTAATCGACACGTATTTCGGGCATTACGCGCCGAACGTCGCGCCCGCACCATTTGTAACTGGCGCAGACCTGATCGAGTTGGGCCACACACCCGGGCCGGGGATGGGTCGCTTGCTCGCCAAAATTCAGTTGGGCCAGATGATCGGAGCGATAGGCAGCCGGGCACAAGCCCTGGAGCTGTGCTCTATTACAACAGCCAGAAAAAAATTTGAATTGCCCGGCGAAACCAACTCCACATGCTAAAACTACCCGGTCTGATCGATCCTCACACGCACCTCCGCGAACCCGGTGGGACCCATAAGGAAGATTTTGACAGCGGCACGGCGGCGGCGCTGGCTGGCGGATTTACGATCGTTTGCGGGATGCCAAATACCACCCCGCCGATCGTGGACGCCGCATCGCTGATCATTGCGCAGCGCGCGCTTAATGCCAAGGCCAGGTGCGACGTTGGGATTTACCTGGGTGCGACGCCGAATAACATCGCCACCGCACGCACGCTGGCCGGCCAGGTGTCCGGATTGAAGATGTATTTGAACGGCACTTTTGGTACGCTCAAAATGGATGCGATGGATGCGATCATCGCCCACGCCGCGGCGTGGCCGGCGGACAAGCCATTGCTGGCTCACGCCGAGCAACATACATGCGGGCTCGCGATCCTGGCGGCGCATCTTGCCGGGCGCAGCATTCACATCTGTCATGTGAGCCGAAAGGAAGAGATTCTGCTCATTGCGCGTGCCAAGGATAAGGGGATGCAGGTGACCTGCGAAGCTTGTCCGCATCACATGATGCTCAGCACCGAGGATATTCCAAGGATTGGCACGGCGCGGGCAGATGTGCGACCGGTGCTTGCGTCACCTGGTGATGTCGCCGCACTACGCGAGCACATTCACGTGATTGATTGCTTTGCGTCGGATCACGCGCCACATCTGCTTGGCGAGAAGGATGGGCCCAACCCACCCCCGGGCTATCCCGGTCTGGAGACGGCGCTCCCGCTGTATCTTGAACTCGTGCGCGACGGTGTAATTGATTTGGATGGACTGATTGCGCGCTGTCACACAAACCCACGCCGGATGTTTGGCCTGCCGGTGCAGGAGGATACCTGGGTGGAGGTTAACGAAGACGCGGAGTGGACACTGCGCCCCGCCGACACTCATACACGTGCGAAGTGGTCTCCATGGGAGGGCGCGCGTTTTAAGGGCCAGGTGGCGAGGGTGGTCTTGCGCGGGGTGGTGGCCTTCCGAGATGGCGTGGTTTTGGCACCGCCCGGCTTTGGGCGAAATGTTTCGCTCTAAGCCGTTCCAAACTGACGGTCACCAGCGTCACCAAGACCGGGCACGATGTAGCCGATATCGTTGAGCTTCTCGTCCAGCGCGGCGAGGTAGATTTGCACATCCGGGTGGTCGGTCTGCAACCGCTTGACACCCTCGGGCGCACCGATGATGCCGACAAACTTGATGTGCTGCGCCCCCCAGCGTTTGAGGATATCAATGGTGGCGCTGGCGCTGCCCCCAGTGGCGAGCATCGGGTCAAGCACAAGGCACACCTGAACGGTCGCCTGGGATGGCAGCTTGTTGTAATACTCCACCGGGCGCAGGGTCTTCTCGTCACGATACAGACCGATGTGCCAGACCTCGCACTTGGGGAGCATTTCGAGCGCGCCGTCGACCATGCCCAGGCCGGCACGCAGAATGGGTATCAACCCAATGCGATCCCGCAAGGTCTTGCATTGCGCGGCGCCCATAGGCGTTTCCACCAGTACGTCTGTCGTTTCCAAGTCACTGGTGACCTCCGGGATCAACATCATGCCGATCTCCTTGATCAGTTCGCGAAACTTTTTAGTCTCGGTGGTCTTGTCACGAAGGATGGCAAGCTTGTGCTGGAGCAGCGGATGGTGGGAAACAAATACGTTTGACATTCAAACAGGCGGGGTCGGATCCCGATTCACAACAGGATCCGACCTCGGACCAAGTTAGGCGTTTGCCAGCGCGACGGCCTTCTGTGCGGCTTCGGCCGCGTTGGCGGCTGGGCTGATATTGGCGCTTGCCAGGATCGCGTCGCCCGCCTCCTTGTTAGTACCACTCAGGCGCACCACAAACGGCACTTTGGTCTGCAGCTCGGTCATGGCCGCCACAATGCCCTTGGCTACTTCATCGCAGCGGGTGATGCCGCCAAAGATGTTGAACATTACGACCTTGACGTTCTTGTCGGACAAAATTATGCGCAACGCTGCCGCGACTTTATCGGCACGGGCGCCACCCGCCACGTCCAGGAAGTTGGCGGGTTTGCCACCAAAGTGCTGGATGATGTCAAGCGTGGCCATGGCCAGACCGGCGCCGTTTACCAGGCAGCCAATGTTGCCATCCAGCGAAACGAAATTGAGCTCGGCCAGCCGGGCTTGCTTCTCGGCCTCGCTGTCCTCGTCCGGGTCGCGCCACGCCTCCAAGTCGGCATGGCGGAACATGGCGTTATCATCTATGGCGAACTTGCCATCCAGTGCCATGAGCTTTTGCACGCCATCCTTATCCTTAATGATCGCGAGCGGATTGATTTCGGCGATGCTGGCATCCAGCTCCACAAAACTCTTGGCCAGACCAGTGGCAATGGTTACAAACTGACCCCAGAACTCGCGGGGCAGCCCGATATGCTGCGCTACATCCCGGGCGAGATAAGCCGGCATGCCCACAAACGGATCGACAGGGACGCGCACAATTTTTTCCGGATGTGTGGCGGCCACCTCTTCGATGTCCATGCCACCTGCTGCGCTGGTCATCATGACCGCGCGACGGAGGTTGCGATCGACGATGATGCCGCAATATATTTCCTGCACAATATCCGCGGCTGGAGTGATCAACACCTTGCGCACCGGCAGACCCTTAATTGTCAACTTGAGGATATCGGTCGCCTTCTCGCGCACCTTGTCGATGCTGTCACAGAATTTGACGCCGCCGGCCTTGCCCCGTCCGCCGACGAGCACCTGGGCCTTGACCATGACCGGGAGCCCGAGCTTCTGGGCGGCGGCCACCGCATCTTCGGGCGTGTTCACCACTTCTCCGTCAAAGGTGGGGATGCCATATCGTTTGAACAACTGTTTGGATTGGTATTCGTGAAGTTTCATGATGTTTTGTTAGGTCTTCGGTCACCTCTGGAACAGCAGGCGACGGGTGGATTATGCCAGTTTTTCGCAAACTAAAATCCAGGCATGCAGGTCGTGGTTGTTCTGATCCTGGTTGCACTGGCGGTTCTGATACTTGCGGTGAGATTACGCGCCGCAAGTGGTCTACCCATTGGACGCGTCATTTACTCGGATACCGGCGCATGGAGCCGCAATGAACGCAGCCTGGTCAGCCACAGGTATGGATTGGTTGGCAAACCAGACTATCTAATTCAAGAGCGCGGTCGCATTATTCCGGTAGAGGTGAAGAGTGGCGCGGCGCCACGCGATGGCCAGCCCCGGGAAGGTCATGTGCTGCAGGCGCTTGCGTATTGCCTGTTGGTGGAGGATCAACTGGGAACGTCTTCACCGTGGGCGATCATCACATATTCCGACCGACAGTTTGAGATTCGCAATACTGCCGGCGCGCGCGCCGAGCTTCAGAACGCGCTGGCGCTCATGCGCCGGGCGCTTGAAGCGGGTGATGCCCACCGAAATCACCAAGAAACCTGGCGATGCGCCCAGTGCGGGGTCAGCCATGCATGCGACGAGCTGATTGGATGACGACGTGGGGCTTAAAGCGTCGCGACCAGCCAGCCGCCATCGATCACAATCGTCTGTCCCCGGATCATGCTGGCGTGGGGGCTGCATAGAAATGCGATCGCATGTGCAACGTCCTCAGCGGTGACATTGCGTCCGGCCGGGGTGCGCTTGCGAGATTCGTCGAGCATCTGACGACCGTTTTCAAAATGATCCAGGGCATCAGTTTCGATCACGCCGGGTGATACTGCATTGACCACAATGTTCATTGGCGAGAACTCCACGGCGCAATATTTGGTCACGGTCTCAAGCGCAGCTTTGCTCGCGCCAATCACCACATAATTTGGCAGGGTGCGCACACTGCCCAGCGAGCTCACGTTGACGATGGACCCGCCACCCCGGGCGTTCATGATAGGAGCGGCCTGCTGGCTCAAGAACAAGGCCGCGCGCGCATTGATGTTCATGGTCCAATCCCAGCCCTTGACCTTTTGTTCCAATACTGGGCGGATGTAACCGCTGGCTGCGTTGTTTACCAGAATGTCGAGCCCGCCAAATACCCGGGTTGTCTCGTCTATCAGCCGTGCAACGTCGTCAGGATTGCCCACATCAGCTTTTACCAGGTGCGCCTTGCGGCCAAGAGCTTCAACGGCGTGCGCGGTCTCTTCTGCGGGTGCACGGTTGCGAAAGAAATTGATGACCACATCCGCGCCCAAGCTGGCAAGGTAGATTGCCGTGGTCGCACCAATACCGCGACCGCTGCCTGTCACCAGGGCCACCTTGTTTGAAAAATTGTAACTCATAGGTTCCTGATTTTATTGTGTATTACAAGCTTCAAAGGGCTACCACCCGCACTACTGGCCACCGCCGATCGAAAATAGCTCAATCATGGTACACAATATCCATATGGCAACGATACTTGTAACAAATGGCACATTGATCGATGGCAATGGCGGAGTCCCCGTCTCGAATGCCAACGTATTAATCGAGGGAAACCGCATTTTGTTTGTGGGCGCGGCGGACACCGTGGTGCAGCGAATCGCGCGTGGCGAGGCGGCCCCGCCGGCGCGAACCATTGACGCCCACGGTGGTTGGATTCTGCCCGGTCTCATCGACACCCATGTACATTTAATGATTGAAGGCGTCAACATTGCACGCGACATGCAGGCGCCATTTTCGCTGCGCTTCTTTGAAGCCGTGCACCGAATGCGCCGCACCATCGAGGCTGGAATCACCACTGTGCGCGACGCAGGTGGCACGGATGCCGGCGTGAAGGCGGCCGTGGAAAATGGGCTGACGGTTGGACCGCGCATGCAACTCAGCATTACCGCGCTAAGCATCACAGGAGGGCACGGGGATGGTTGGATGCGGAGCGGTCGCGAGTTTCAATTGCTCGCGCCGTATCCGGGCATGCCCAATAACATCGCCGACGGCGTGGAAGGTGCGCGCAAAGCGGTACGGGAGGTGTTGCGCGCCGGGGCGGAGGTGGTAAAAATCTGTTCGACGGGTGGCGTGCTCAGCCCCACCGATCACCCGGACTTTATTCAATTCTCTCCCGAGGAGCTGGACGTTATCGTGCGCGAGGCGCATTATCGCGGCGGCATAAAGGTAATGGCTCATGCACAGGGTTGCGAGGGGATCAAAGCCAGCGTGCGCGCCGGAATCCACAGCATTGAGCATGGCATACATCTGGATGATGAAGCCATTGACCTGATGCTGGCGCATGGCACATTCCTAGTACCCACGTTGCTGGCGCCTCTGAGTGTTATCGAGCAAGGCGAAGCCGGGGGGATGCCGGACTATGCCATTCGCAAGGCGCGCGAAACGATGGAAGCGCATAGCGAGAGCATCGCCCGTGCGCATGCGGCCGGGGTAAAGGTTGCGATGGGGACGGATGCAGGTGTCATGCCGCACGGCACAAATCTGCGCGAGTTGGGGCTTATGGTTTCGATCGGTATGACCCCAATGGAGGCCATCGTGGCCACGACGAAGACTGCTGCCGCGTGTCTCGGGTGGCAGAATCGCATTGGCACATTGGAGCCTGGCAAATTGGCCGACCTGATCATCGCCAAGAACGACCCGATTAAGAACATTCGATCTCTGGAACTGTCAAGCAACATCGCGCTGGTGATGAAAGACGGCGTCATAATCCATCAATCATGAAAATTACCTCGGTTACAACCGCGGCCACGGTGGGCCATGGCATGCACCTATGGGTGAAGGTGCAGACTGACGCAGGCGTCACCGGACTGGGCGAGTGTGTGCATGGCGGCACGCAGGCCATCGCGATCATCCAATCGTTGGCAGTCAAGCTGGTTGGGCGCGACCCGTTTGCCATCGACGCGATATTTGAAGAAATGCGGCGAGGCCACGTCTTCGATGGTGGGACGGGTGGGGCGCTGATCACCGCGCTTACCGGGATCGAGATTGCGTTGTGGGACCTCAAAGGTAAGGCGCTCAAGGTGCCGGTTTATGAATTGATGGGAGGAAAATTCCGCGATAAGATTTGGGTTTATGCCGATTGCGAAATTGATCCGGGAATGGATTTTGATGCGATCAAGCGGGTGATCGATGAGGTGTTGGTGCGTGGGTTTACCGCGCTCAAAGTGGATATCGACATTGGTGCATACAGCACGACGCGGGGCACGCAGACCTTTCACGTGGTTAAGGATCGCTTTAATCACACCGCCGGGCAGATCGAGCACGAACGCATGATCGAGCTGGTTGACATGGTCACACGGGCCGCGGGAAAGGGGGTGGCCGTGGCGGTCGACATTCACACCCGATTGGATGTGCCCAGTGCGATTCGGGTGGTGCACGATCTGGCACCCTATCATCTGATGTGGATCGAGGAGCCGGTGCCACCAGAGAATATAGAGGCCATGCGCGAGGTAAAGCGGCATAGCAAGAATCCAATCTGCGCGGGTGAAAACTTGTATTTGCGGCATGGGTTGCGCGAGTTGATTGAGAAGCAGGCAGTTGACATCATCATGCCTGATCTGCCCAAGTGCGGTGGCCTTGGCGAAGGGCGCAAGAGCGCGAACTTGGCTGAGTTGTACTACATCGGCTTCGCCCCGCACAACGTATCATCCCCGATCGGCACATTGGCAAGCGCGCATGTGTGTGGCAGTGTGCCCAATTTTGTCGTGCTGGAATATCATTGGTTACACCGGGACTATTGGACAACGATCATCCGAGAAAAGACCGATATCATTCAAAATGGGATGATCGCTTTGGACGACCGGCCGGGAATCGGGGTCGAGTTGGATGAGGATGTGGCGCGACAATATCAGTGGCCGGGAACCAGCTGGTTTGCAAATGGATGACGCGGTTACATCCGTTGCACGTGAATAAACCTTTGCACAATAGTGTTGGTTGTGGACGCCATGTGCATAAACGTGGTCGAAACGCAATTGTGCGTGGATAAGGCTGTGGCAAAGTCATGCACAGGCTGTGGATGAATCAATACGAAAAACGAGCAGCTTGTGGATCACAATAACACCTTAAACACTCGGATTAATTTAAGGTTGGAAGCCATCCATGCATAGCAATTGGAGCGCGAAGTACGTAGAATGTGCGTCCCTTGAATCCGGGAAACCAGCCGCAACGCTGATTCCCAGGGGAAGTCGCGCGCTGTAGGTTCACGTAACTTTGAGCCTTGGGCCAGCGACACTCCGATTCAGAGATTATTGAATTGAGGCACAAATAGTGAGACCAGAAGAGGCATGGCAATCTACCGTTGGTGAGCTTGAGCTAAGCATTGGTCGCGCAAGTTATGTGACCTGGCTAAAAAGCGCGCGATTGGTGAGCTATGAAGACGGGCTGTTTGTCGTGGGCGTGCAAAACGGCTACGTGAAAGAGTGGATGGAATCACGCATGGTGCAACAGCTAAAAAAGAACCTCGGCGAGCGCCTGGGTCGGGTTGCGGACGTCAGCGTGGTGCTTGTGAGCAATAATGGCGGTCTGGCTTACACAAACATAACCAACGTGCCACCCCGGAGCGAGCCCGCGACGCGTGTTTTATATGAACCGGATCGGGTCGTTTCGGTCTCTGCCTCGACGTCGGCGTCGCCGAATTCCACGGTCTCAGAAGATGGTCTGGTTGCGCGCTACACGTTTGACAGCTTCGTTGTGGGCTCGGGCAACCGCATGGCCCACGCCGCAGCCAGCGCGGTGGCGGAGAGCCCGGCGGACCGCTATAACCCGCTATTTTTATATGGCGGCAGCGGTCTTGGGAAAACGCATCTGCTCCACGCCATCGGGCACGTCGCACGGGTGCGGGGATTGCGCGCATGCTATGTCACCAGCGAAACCTTTACAAATGAGCTCATCAGCTCAATCCGGTCGCAAACGACCGATGCATTTCGCAATCGCTACCGAACGGTTGACATGCTACTGATGGACGACGTGCAGTTTATTGCCGGCAAGGAGAGCACCCAGGAGGAGTTTTTCCACACGTTCAATGCACTGCACAGCGCCAACAAGCAAATTGTGGTTACAAGCGACCGGTCTCCCAAGAGCATGGTCACCTTGGAAGATCGTCTGCGCTCGCGCTTTGAATGGGGTCTTATGGCCGATATCGCGCCACCGGACTACGAAACCAGAGTGGCGATTTTGCAACAGAAGGCATCGGTTGCCTCTGGTCGCACCGTTCCAATTCCGCAGGAGGTGATTGAATTTATTGCCAAACAGGTGCAAAGCAACGTGCGTGAATTAGAAGGCGCGCTAACCCGTCTGGTGGCGACCGCCGAGCTTGGCGAACGCATGATCAGCGTACAGCTGGCCCGCGACACGCTTGCCGATTTGATGGGTAAGCGCGCAAACTTAACGCCATCTCAGGTCATCGAAACTGTGGCCAAGTTTTATAACATCTCGGTGCCGGAGATTGTGAGCGCCGGGCGCAACAAGGAGCTTGTTCAACCTCGCCAAGTGGCGATGTATTTGATTCGTCAAGAGACCGATGCCAGCCTGCCCGAAATTGGCGGTTTATTGGGCGGTCGGGATCACACCACGGTGATGCATGGTGTGGAACGGGTCAAGGAACGGCTTGAATCAGAAGATCATTTGCGGCGCACCGTGATGAGCTTGCGCGAGCAACTGTACTTGAATGTAGCTGCGTAGCCCGCCTTTTTGCGCAAGTGGCACAAGGACCCGCTGGACAAACTGTCCAGCGGGTCCTTTTAATTAGATTATTGCCCCTTGACATTATTAGAAATCTAATTAGAATCTGTGTATGGCCAATCTCAGTAAGATCATCAAGGACGACGAGCAGATTCTTGTGCAGCGCGCGCAGCACTGGACAGCGCTGATATCAGAGTTAATCAAATTTATCCGCAACGTCTTTGCGGTTGGGCTGGTCGGCGCCATTTTGGAAGCGCTGGCCGGCACGGGAACGCTGGGTACCTTGTTGCAATCTCTTCCCGCGATTGGCCTGGTGCATGCCACGGCGCAGCCCGTCTTGCAACCCGTATTTTCGCTCATTCCTGGATGGATACCATGGGCGGTCGGCATTGTTGTGGTCGGCGTGTCCACGGTCGGCTTGGTGGGGGGTGTGTTGGCCCACTTCGGCGCGGGCAGTGTCGTAACAAATAAACGGGTGATCCAGCTTAAGGGGCTGTTGCGCGGTAAGCCGCAGGCTGCGCAGTTGGACTCAGTCAACGAAGTGCATTTGCAACAGGGCATGGTTGGCAAGCTGCTTGGCTACGGCACGTTGAATATTGCAACGGCTGGCGGCGCAGGTGTGCAACGCATCAACCACGTTAGCAACCCGCTCGCATTTAAGGGCGTGATGCTGCATGCGAAGCAACAGGCCGCAACCTCGCTGACGAGCGCACAATATAGCATTGTGAGTGGCGTTCCCTCGGTGGCGGAACGCATCAACAAGCTTAACGCGCTTTATAAGGAAGGTCTGGTCTCAACCGAGGAGTATGTGGCCAAGCGCAGAAACCTGATCGACCTCATTTAACGATTTCGGCCTAAATGTGACGAACCAACCCCCCGCGTCGCGGGGGGTTGGTTTTTTTTATCTAGAAATCCGCCTTAAGACGGCTGCCAGCTTGAACAGCCGGATAGACTTGTGAAAAGAATTCCTTGCCGGCAGCACGGCGGAAAAACAGGCGCACGATTGGATTTCCACCTCGCGCCGGAATCTGTTGACTGGCGTGGCAACTTGATGCGCGTTCCTTGACTTCCGTGGTCTCCCGGGTGTCAATAATGGTGGTGGTTGGCAAATCCCATTCGGCAATTTGCAGGATATTGATGTCTTTGTTGCGGCCAAATTTTCGCGGATTTTGCCCAAATAGCGGCAACAACCGGGCCGCCCAGCGCATAAGCCCTTTTGGAAACGTAGTGAAGACCAGCACGGGTGCAACATCATGATTGCCACGATATGTTTCATTGCGCGCGACGTTGCTTACGACCACGCCCGGTGTTTTGGTATCGGCATTCCAATTCGACAAGTCGATCTTGAGCCCGTATTTGATCTCGTAGGCGCGCAAGGTTGCGTGGTGCAGCTTAATGTGATCCGGATGACCATAGCCGCCGTACTGATCATGGGTAATAATCACGTCGGGTTTTAGCTTGTTGATTCGCTCCAGGATGCGCGCGGCCACATCGTCCAGCGGAGCGCTGTGCAGCGAATCCACGTTTGTGTTGTCGGCGGTTCCCACCATGCCGCTATCGCGATAGCCGGTAAAGTCCACACTGGCCAGCTTTAGCTCGGACGCAGCACACATTAGTTCGGCGGTGCGCAGCTCGGCAGTGTCTTTGAAACCATTGAGCTTGGCGGCATCGACCGTGCCGCTTTCACCGCGGGTGCCACACAGATAGTGAACCGCTACACCGGCGCGCGCATATTTTGCGAGCGTGCCACCGGGGCCAAAACTCTCATCATCGGGATGAGCAAGGATTACAAGCATTGATTTCATTGTTGATCGCAATGATATGTCATAAGCGTTAAGGCCCAAATCACAAAACCTTAAGCACTCTTGCGCGCGGTGGTTCCGGCATGCTCAGAATTTAAGTAGGCGAGCGTTAAAGCGACCGCGGCCGTCCAGGCCAGCACCTTGAATTGATTTTGAAATAGCGCCTGCTCCACCTCGTCGCGGGTGAGCAGGATCATCTCGGGTTGTTCGCGGTCAATCTCGGTTGGGGCACCAACCAGGCGCGCCCCACGAGCCAGAAACAAATGGGCCAATCCACAGCCACGGTTGGCATCGGGAACGTGGCTGCCAAACGACACCCATTCATCCGCGGCGTAGCCGGTTTCCTCAAACAGTTCACGCTTGGCTGCCGCCAGCGGATCCTCGCCAGGCTCAACATAACCGCCAACTACGGCGAGAGAAAGGCCGTCATAGGCATACTTTACCTGCCGAAAGCACACGAACACGCCCTCCGTCGTTTGCGCCATCAGGTTTACATAGTGCGGGGTGATTACAAACGGCCAGGCGCCAACGCGATGGCCATCCGGAAACTCGATTTCACGTTGCTCTACCGTTAGCCATGGTGGCTGGTGCAGGATTGTTGTTCGCACGTGTGTTTTAAAGGCTTGCATGATCGCCAGTTTAAACGGCCGCGGGACCAAGTCGGACGGAAGATGTCGCTTACAACGTGATCAAGCCCTGTCGGGCAGCCAGACTGACTGCTTCGGCCCGGCTGCTGGCGCCCAACTTGGTAAATGCACCAGCAAGGTGAAACTTGATGGTGCTTTCAGAAAGATCAAGCCGCGCTGCGATGCTTTTGTTTGGCAAACCGCGGCTGATCAACTCAAGCACCTCTTGTTCACGCGGAGTGAGTGTGACGTCCGGTGAAATTGGTGACAGCTCGTCCGTGGCGCTTGAAGCGAGCGCGCGCCTGGCATGTGTTGCATCCAAAACCACGAGGCCCTTGGCAACCGCCGAAACGGCGCTCTGCAACTCATGCGCAGACGCAGCGGAAGAAAGCGCCGCCCATCCGTGTGACGAAATCGCGCCAAGCCGGCTGAGGTCCCCGGGCTCATCGGTGAGCATAATCACGGCGCAATGCGCAAGCGAGCCCGGAGCGCGCTCCAGAGCCAAAAGTTCGCTGCGGTCGCCAAACACCAGCACATCCGTATCACCGCTGATGCCCAATCGGGCGTGCCATTCGGTCAGAAAGCCCACGCTCTCGCCAAGCTCCACCCCGCTCTGCGCCGGCTGAAGCAGTGCGGCCAAACCCGTGCGCAGCGCGGGCGTCGGGGCGATGATATGCGCAATTACCATGCAAACAGTTTATCGGAGACAGGGGTGCCTGCCGGTCGCGCTTCCGGCTCGGTCAGCCACGCGCTGGCGGTTGCGCTGGGGATGGCGATACTCAGGTCGCCACCCCAAATCATGGCATTGATTCCAACGACCTGCCCGCATGCATTTAGCAATGGGCCACCGCTATTGCCGGGGGCCAGACGCACATCGCTGCGGATATACGGGATCATGATGCGCTTGTCCTGAGATGACGCCAAAGTTTCGGGTGCCAGACGAACGCCGACTCCGCTCACAATACCGCTGGTGACCACATTTATCCGGCCCCATGGGTTGCCAATGGCAAAGACGAGCTCGCCAACGCGCAGTCTGCGCGAGTCACCCAGAGTTGCCACGGGCAGGTCATTTGCGTCGATTTGCAACAAGGCCAGATCGTAATCGGGTTGAATTCGCACCACGCGCGCTGGAAAGGTCCGCTGGTCAGACAGCACCACCGCTACGTTGCGTCGTATGCCGCGACCATCGGCCACCACGTGCGCGTTGGTCAACACTTGGCCGGTGTGGGTCAGGATGATGCCGGTGCCCACGCCCGATCCACTCGTTGTCACTTGCGTGACCGCTGGTCGGAGTCTATTGACCGTGTCTTCCACCGCAGACGATGCTGCAAGTGCAGAAATAAAGTTTGACATGCAGTAAACGGACGACACCCCGGCTTTTCCAAGTGTCGTCCGTGCAATTAATGCTGACTAATGTTAGTTTCGCTGACCGACGGTGACCTGAGTGGTTGTGGCCACGCCACCGCGAATGATATTGATCGTCACGGCGCGACCCACGCGGTCGCCCACGAGCAGTCCCAACAGATCATCAGCATCGGCCACGGAATGGCCATCCAGCGCGGTGACGGTGTCACCGACGAGAAGTCCGCCCTGCTCGGCCGGGCTGTTATCCTCAACCTTGACGATGAGCAGCCCACGCTCCTTCTCGGCGGTCCGCAAGTTTGCGGGCAGCTTTACCTGCTGGCTGACCACGCCCAGAAAACCACGCTTTACTGAGCCCTGTTGCTGAAGTGCACTAGCTACGCCAATGGCCAACTCGACGGGAATGGCGATCGGCTCGCCACGGGTGAGCCCGGTGGTGATGATGCCCAAGAGCGCGCCAGTTGCATCTGTTAGTGGGCCACCCGAGAATCCGGGATAAGGGGTGGCATCTGTTCGGATGTATTTCTCCAATTGCGCACCACGACCGACCTTTAACGGGCCGCCCACCGCGCTGACCACACCCAAGCTGGCCATCAGACCCTCTGCAGAAGGTCGACCGACCGCCACCGCGAGCTGACCGACCCGCGCGGGTGCGGCCACGGTCGCCGCCGCCAGCGTCAGATCCGCCACCTTGAGGACGGCGAGGTCAGTGGAGGAATCACGACCAACCAACACCGCCGGATGCGCCACGCCATCCGCGCCGGCAACAGTCAAGTTATCATCGCGTTCGAGGACGTGGTCGGCGGTGAGCACCATACCAGGCGCAAACACAACGCCAGTGGCGCTTTGGCGCTCACGTCCATTGACTGTTACGAGGCTGGCACCGATGCGCTCGACGGCGTCGGCCAGCTGATTTGAAAGAGAACCGAGTAAATTTGTTTCCATAATTGGCTGTTACTGTAGCGAGATGTTGGCCGTTGCGTAACTGCCCATATGGTTAGCCGGGGGCTGGTAGAAAAGGCAGCTAATGAGCTGTCGTCCATGTTGGTTCTGTCGATCCACACATCATCCGGGAATTACTGCACCAGGTCAGCACCCGCTGCCGTTACTGCAGGTTCGCGCTTTGGGCCACGCATAAGCCCGCCCGGCTAAGTGCGCTGATCAGCAAGGTGGGAAAATAACATCGCAATTGCACCCGCAGGCGAAACTCCAAGCTGCAGAAGTACGGCATCATCCGCCGCCGTCAGTTGTGGGCTGATTCGGGTAATAACTATGGCGGTTTTTCTCCTGAGTAACGCTCGGTACACCTGCGTTATGCAAGATGCAAGTATGAAAATTCACTCCGATCCGGGACTTCGCGCAGTGGTGACATCATCACCAAGATAGCCACCGGCTTCCGCTTGATCAAGAACGCTCAGAATTTTCGCAACGAGCGCCCGAGCTGACGCCACATCCAGTTCCACCGCAACGCGCGCGCCGCTGCCCAGGGCCGGATTAACAAAGTCGATATTTAACGAGTGTTCCAGCGCGGCATCAAAGGGATGGTCATAGGAGACGTAGGCCTGACCAAGCGGGAACCAGCCGTTGGATGCCTTGCCGCTACCAGCAATGGCGACCTGGGTTGCGATCATCGTGCACATAATTTAAGGGAGGTTTGATTGCGTGCGCTGCAAGATCAAGCCGTGACCGTTGACCCAAGCGTACGCGCTAGAAAGTCAAACACCCTGGCCCATCCGTCGGTCGCCTGTTCCTGCCGATATGCAGGCCGATTATGATAGAAAAAGCCGTGTCCGGCCTTCGGGTACATATGAAACTCGTGGGGCTTCGCATGCTGCGAGAGCGCGGCTTCAAGCTGCGCCACGTGTTCGGGAGTCGGGCTTTTGTCCTCCTCACCGAAGATGCCGAGGATTGGGCAGTTCAAGTCAGCGATGTAATCTATGGGCGCAACCGGCTGCTTCGGGGACAGGTCGGCGGGACCCATCACCACCCGACCGCCCCAACAATCGATCAGGGCATCAAAGCCCCTGGAACGACACGCGCTGAGGACCGCGTGGCGACCACCGGAGCAGGTGCCAAATACGCCGACCTTTCCAGTGCAGTTGGATGAAGCACGAAGCCAGCGCGCCGCGCCAGCAACATCACCCACAACCTGATCATCAGAAACACCACCCGAGGCGCGTACCTTGACTGCCACGTCCTCGGGCACACCGTGACCATCGCGGTGGTAAAGATTCGGCGCGATGGCCGCGTAGCCGTGCTCGGCAAAGGTGCGGGTAGCCTCAAAATACCAATCGTCCCAGCCAGGCATGTGATGAACGAGCACCACGCCTGGGAACGGCCCGGGCCCAAGTGGCCGGGCTGAGTAGGCGGTGATCAAATCACCGTTGTGGCCCGGGACGCTGATCGTCTCTGCGAGCATGCCCTTGTATTGATCGGTTGTGTATTTCATGGTGCGTGATTCCTGTCGCGGATTGTAACCAAATGTATGTCAGCGCCTTTTTTTCGCGTTCCAGGCGCTAAAATCAAGCTGTGTCCTCATATTGCTATTTTGCCCCAGGTGATCCGCTGCATGCGCCCTATCACGATCAAGAGTACGGATTCCCGCTGATTACCGATAGCGAATTCTTTGAGCGATTTATTCTCGAAATCAATCAAGCTGGGCTGAGCTGGGGCACCATCCTAAAAAAGCGCGAAGGATTTAAGCTCGCCTACGATCAATTTGACGTGGACAAGGTGGCGGGCTATGGTGAGGCAGCTCGTAAGCGCTTGCTTGCTGACGCCGGGATCATTCGCAATAATCTGAAGATCAACGCGGCGATACACAATGCACAACAGTTTCAGGCCATTCGTGCAACACATGGGTCATTCAAGGGTTGGTTGAATGCACAGCATCCGCTAACCAAGGACGGCTGGGTCAAAGTGTTTAAGAAGCGCTTTGTATTTGTGGGTGGTGAGATCGTAAACGAGCTGTTGATGAGCACCGGATATTTGCCTGGCGCACATCGGGATAGCTGCCCGGTATACGCCGAGATTTTGAAGACAAACCCGCCGTGGGTGGACAGGCCACTGGTTGAGCGGTCTTGAGGCCAGCCGGCGCACTGCTGGCGGCTATCAAATGGCACTTGATTGAGTCCCTCGAATTGGAGCAATGTGCCGCAGGATGGCTTTAGACAGTGAGTCAAACGAGCCCGTTAGCGCGGGATCGCCGGGTCACCCTTCGTTGCGCGACGCCGCCAACAAAAGCTGCAGACGTTGGGAGCCGGACATCACATGGAGCACGTTGAGCGCGGAACGAAATGTTTTACTAATCCGCTAGCGTTGTTCCGTCGAGCACGCGACCTGCACACCGACTCGGGGCAAAAGCCTCAGACTGGCATCTTCTTGCGATAATCGCACTTAAACGCCCTAATTGTCCCAATTGACCTGGTGATGCTGCCAAGTCATACGTGTTTTAGCGCAAGCTAAGTGACTAATGTAACCTATCACGGAGGATTCGACACCCGTGGCGGTTGCTTGGCGGGTACGTCACCTGACAGCAAAGCAGATTCACGGCGCTAAAATACCTGACATGGCAACGATTCGCTACCTGGTTCACGATGTCGCTGCAAGTGAACGGTTCTACACGCACTATTTGGGATTTGTGGTACACGAGCGCTGGGGCCCGGCGTTTTTGATGCTCGCCAAGGACGATCTAAAACTTTGGATTAGTGGTCCGGAAACCTCTGCTGCGAAACCCATGCCGGATGGTCGCGTCCCGGTGCCTGGTGGCTGGAATCGCTTCGTGGTTGCGGTAAAGAATCTGGATCAGTTGGTGCACGACATGCGCGCCGCGGGAATGACATTCCGAAACGAGGTGCTCGATGGTCCGGGCGGCAAGCAGATTCTGGCCGACGACCCAAGCGGCAATCCTATCGAGCTCTTTGAAGCGCGCGTCGACTGACATTCGCGCTCGGCAACCGCCGGTTGCGCGCGGCCAGCAACGGACTGAGCTTTTGCAGTTGCCGCGCTTTTCCGTGAAGACTACAAGCGCAGATGCACGATTGTTTGAGGCCGAAGCGGTGCATGGGTTGGAAGACTTCGCGGAACGCGAGCTCCATGCGTTCCCCGGAACGCAAAATCTTGCCCCAGGCCCGGGAGCAGTGCGGTTCAGGTACGGAGGTGGCATGGAACGGCTTGCGACGTTACGCTCATCGCAAGCAGTCTATCTGGTCGAACGATTTGAGGTGCCACGACCAAAGGCATTGCTTGGTGATCAACACTTGCGCCAGCTCATTGCCGTAATCAAGCGAACTTTGACCGAAACCGGTGGCGGCACGTTTCAAACTTTTCGCCTGGCCGCAGCCGGATCAGACAGCGCGGTGATGAATCGACTGGGCGAGGAGCTATCACGCCATACCGGGTTGCGTCGTCACGATGATGACGGTGATCTGTTGGTGCGTCTGAGACGTGCATCCGACCATGTCTGGGAGGCGCTTATTCGTCTCACATCGCGACCTCTTGCCACACGCGCGTGGCGTGTCTGCAATTACGAAGGTGCACTGAACGCGATCATTGCACGGGCCATGGTCCAGCTTGCGCTACCCGAAGTGGGCGGGCGGGGACAGGCAACACTCGTAAACCCGTGCTGTGGAAGTGGCACGTTACTCATCGAGGCAGGCGGCTTGCTGACAGCGCACTGGCGCATGGTCGGGTTCGATGATAGCCATGGTGCGCTCGCTTGCGCGACTGCAAACATGGCAGCTGCGCGTAGCGCCGGTCTTATACCCGGCAGCAGCACCTTTGCTCAAGGCGATGCAGCCAGGTTGGGCCTGCCGGACGCGTACGCCGACGCGCTGGTGGCTGACCTGCCCTTTGGCAACTTAATCGGCAGCCATGCGCGCAACACGATGTTGTATCCCGCAGTTTTGCGTGAGGCCGCACGATGCGCGCGACGCGGCGCACGATTTGTGGTCATCACTAATGAAGCCCGGCTGATGGCCCGTTCAATTGCCGAAAGCACCGGGGTATGGCGCCAGGTCGATACCCGCGTAATCTCGCAACGCGGATTGCATCCGTCGATCTATCGTTTGGTACGCCTTTAACCGGTTTTGCGGCCTGATCCAAGCGGTGCGGCAATCGTGTGCCGGGCCACATCCCAAACCGCGGCTAGGAAAGCTTGACGGGACACACCCGCCATCAGTCGAATATCATCCGTCAAGCTCGTGCGTTCATCCAGAAAACGGAATACGCGGTGGGTGGGGTTGCGGGCGAAGAGCCCGGTAAAAATAGCTGCGCCATCCTGCCGGTGGTGACCAAGCACGTTCAGGAAAACAGCATCAAACAAGCGGTGCCGGCCGGGGCCGGTCGCGTGCTGGTGGAGCGGACTGCGCCCGTGTGCCAGCGCACGTGCGATTCTGCGCGCGTGATCCTGCGTGCGTAGGAATGTGTAGCCAGTGCTGGGCTTGGTCAAACCACCAGCGGTGCCTAAATTCACCACCCGAGCGCCGGCTCCAGTTGGGAAGCGCGCGTCGGTCATTGGGATTGCGCCCCACTCCTCACGATCAACGGTGTAATCACGCGAATCAAGCCGTAGTATGCGGGAGACATAATCGTGCCATTCGGGCAAATATGCGGCATGTGGCAAAACGCGCGGAGAGAACACGGTGAACTCAACCAAGGCCGACGTTGGGCTGTATGGCAGCACATAGCAAAACCGTGTCTCGTCGTGCTGTGGCAGGCGAAAATCCATCAGGGTCGCGCATGTCGGGTCAAACCATCGCTGGACGGTCGTAATATCCGCCCCATAGAAGTGCTGCACCAGAGAAACGCCACCGCCAACGGGCTCGCTGGGGAGACTGCTGAACACATACTCCGCCGAGACTGGTTGGCCGTCGATGAGCACCTTGGCTGAGTGGTCCTCGGTTCGAGCATCAGACGCAATACCCGTGCGAAATACTACGTTTGGTTCTTTTGCGATTAGGTCGCGCGCATACGCAAAGAAATCTCCGCCCCGGATCATTTTGTAGCTAAATGGCGCAAGGCTTAGCCGGAGCGCACGGGAGTCGTTCATGACATCCGCATTGGACCAGGTGCGATACACCAGGGATTCCAGATCGTTGGTGTGATCCTCCCAAAAGCACCACGTGCGATCCACGGCGCCAAGCGCGGCGTGATCCACGATCAGCACCCGTTTGTGTTGTAGATTTGCGCGGATCAACTGATCCAGCAGGTGAACCCCGGCGGCGCCGGCGCCTGCAATGATGTAGTCAAAATCGGGCACGTGCAACATTGTTTCACAGGTACACTCGGAGCATGGCAACCGATCCAGAAATTTTCTCCGATGTCCCTTTGTTTGCGCTGCTCGACCCCGATGAGCGTCTGATCCTGTCACAACAAGTGGAAGTGCGCAACTTTGGCGCAGCGGAAACGATCTACAAAATGGGTGACGCAAGCCAACGCGCGTACGTGGTGCAACATGGCGTTGTGCGCGTGACCATGGTGGATGGGGATGGCAATGAAGTGCAGGTTGATGTGGCTTCACAAGGCGACATTTTTGGATTGAGCAGCATGCTGGCTGCCGCGCCCCACCTGACCACGGCGGTTGCTGTTGAGGCAACATGCGCGATTGAAATTGATCGCAATGATCTGACCGTGCTCTTTCAGAAAAAACCGGGTGCGGCCATGGATTTGCTGACCATGAGCGGCAGGCAAATGCGCGCCACGCAAGAATTGATCCGCGGACGGGTGACGCAGAACTTAAACGTCATGATGGAAGAAAAGGAAACCTTGGGAGATCGGGTGGCGGACATGGTGGCGCGCTTTGGCGGATCGTGGCGGTTTATCGGAACCTTTGGCGCCATTCTCGTTATTTGGATCAGTGCCAATGTGATCCTTGGCAACAACGCCTGGGATGTATATCCCTTTATTTTGCTAAACCTTTTTCTATCAATGCTGGCCGCGATCCAAGCCCCGGTGATCATGATGAGCCAGAACCGGCAGGACACAAAGGATCGGCTGCGCAGCGAGATGGATTACAACGTGAACCTGAAGGCCGAGCTGGAAGTGAGCCAGTTGCTGGAAAAAGTAGGCAACCTTGAGCAGAAACTGGACCTACTCATGGAAAAGGGCCTCACCTGATGAGCGCATCACCATCGACCGTCTGCCTGTCGTTTGATTTTGATGCGCTTTCCGTTTGGCTGGAGTATGGTGATAATGTTTCGCCAAACATGCTCCAACGTGGCGAGTTTGGTGCACGCGTTGGGGTGCCGCGGGTGCTCAAGCTGCTTAAGGAGCATAAACTTTCCGCAACCTTTTTTGTCCCCGGGCACACGGCCGATTCCTTCCCAGAAGTTACCCGCACGATTGTGGATGCCGGTCATGAGGTGGCGCACCACACCTACGCCCACATCGAACCGATCGGCCTGACCCTGGATGAGGAACGGCGCGATCTTGAACGTGGTCTTGAGGCGCTGGCCCGTTTTGGCGTGCGCCCGACCGGGTTCCGCACCGGCGGGCAAAGCTCGCACACGCTTGCGTTATTGGAAGAGTATGGCTTTCTGTATGATTCAAGCTTTAAGGGTGATGACTTTCATCCGTATCATCCGCGCATCGGCGACGTGGTTTCGCGGCAACAGTCGCTAATCAAAGGTCGCGAATCAAAGCTATGGGAACTGCCCACCCAATATGAGTTTGACGACTGGGTGCACTTTAACTTTAATTTCAGCCCCTATCGCAATGGCACAAGTGCGCCCAGCAAGGTGTATGAAATTTGGACAACCCATGCGCGGTGGATGCACGAACACGAGGAAAATGGCGTGCTGACCGTGCTTATGCATCCCCAGGTCATCGGACGGGCACATGGCATGGATCTGCTGGAACGATTTGTGCAATACTGCCAATCACTTAATTTTCAGTTTAGGCGCATGACCGATGTGGCCAGTACGTTGGGCGCCTAAATCCACTTACAAACACCCTTCAACGAAAGATAATTACGCTTATAAAATCTGATGGCAGACAGAACCAATCCCCAAAACAAGGCCGCGTATGGCGGACCAGGCTGGTCACCCCGCACATTGGCAGCTGCGGCCGAAATTGGCACGCTATGGTCAAGCTGTGGCATTGACAGCGAATTTGCGCGCCTAAAAAGTGTGTTGATGCATCGTCCCGGCAATGAACTTCTGGCATCCCATACGGACTTTAACAAGGTTCAAATGTTGGATGTTTTGGACGTGGGTCGGGCACAAGCCCAACATGATGCGCTTGTTCAGGCCTATCGCGACCATGGCGTGACCGTATTTGATTTGGGGCATCCGGGCAACGCAACCCCAAATCAAATGTTTATGGCGGATGTGTTTGTAATGGCGCCAGAAGGGGCCATTGTCGCCCGACCGGCCAGCACCATCCGAGCGGGTGAAGAGCGCTGGGCGTCACAAGCAATCGGTCGGATGGGTATGCCGATAACGAAGACGATTGGCGGGCACGGCACGTTTGAAGGCGCTGACTTGATCTGGATTACCCCAAAGCTGGCATTGGTTGCACGTGGTTTGCGTACCAATGATGAGGGGTTTCACCAAATTGAGGCTACGTTGCACGCCATGGGGGTGCGCGCGCTACAGATCCAGCTGCCTTATGGCAGTATGCATTTGATGGGAATGCTGCGTATCTTGGATAACAACCTTGCGTTATGCTGGCAGACCCGCATTTCACACGTGGCGGTTGATGTATTGCGCGACCATGGCTATGAAATTCTGTGGGTACCCGACGAGGTGGAGGCACGGGACGGGTTCGCCTTTAACATGGTCACCCTGGGTCCACGTAAGGTCATGACACCCAGTGGCAACCCCATCAGCCGAAAATACTACGAAGACCACGGTGTCGAATGTGTCATGGTCGATGTTTCAGAACTGGGTAAAGCCAGCGGAGCAATAGGATGCTTGACCGGAATTATTGAAAGGGAACTAATGGCAAATTTATGAATATTAAATACATGAACTGGATGCAGGTGGAAGCCTATCTGCGCACCAACGATCAATGTGTGCTGCCGCTTGGCAGCACCGAGCAACACGGGTATCTCAGCCTGTTTGTGGACGGCATTCTCGCCGAGCGCATTGCCACCGAGGCGGCCGAGCCGTTGGGCATCCCGGTGTTCCCGGTGATGCCCTATGGGCTGACACCCTATTTTCGCGCCTATCCCGGAACCATCAGCCTGCGCCAGCGCACCTATCTTGCGGTGATTGGTGATGTGTTGGACGGCCTGGCTGAGCAGGGATTTAAGCGTATCCTAATCGTAAACGGGCACGGGGGCAACTCACCCGCCGGCGCGTTTGCCGAAGAGTGGGTGGCGGATCACGCATCATCTGGTGTGCGCGTGAAATTCCACAATTGGTGGAACGCGCCACGCACGTGGGCGCAGGTGCAGGCGACCGATATCGTGGCATCGCATGCCAGCTGGATGGAAAACTTTCCTTGGACGCGGCTCGCCGGTGTGGCCGTACCAACTGGGAGCAAGACCCCGGTGGATGTGGCCCGTTCACGTCACTTGCCGCCGGTCGCCATGCGCGCAGTCCTTGGTGACGGCAACTTCGCGGGTCTGTATCAGCGCCCGGATGAGGATATGCTGGCCTTGTGGAAAGTCGGCGTGGAAGAGGCGCGCGAACGCTTGACGGAACGCTGGGACTAAGGCGGACACCGATTGATGGGCGAGTGCGAATATCACGCGCCCATCAATCCGAAAATCGATTGGCGGTCATGGCGCGCCGATAAGCCATCGCCACCGCGTCAAATTTCAAGTGCAATTCCGCGGCGAGGTCAAACGGAACCTGCTCCGGTCGCTGTGACTCGACAATACGTTTATCTTGATTGAAGATGACGTTTTCGAAATTCTGCAGCACATCGTCTGGCTGGTCGAAGTCGTAATTGCGCCCGATAATGCAAAAGCCAATGCAGCGATTTGCAGCGACCGGTTGCGACACAAAGAAATACACCATGCCCTTGGTCTTGCCCCACCCCAAGCGGAGCACAATCGTGTAGGGCAGGTGCACCTCATAGCGGCTGCGGCGCATTGGTTGTTCAACCGCTTCATTGGCAAACACGGGAAAGTCTGCCGAGTTCGCTGCCTCGGGTCGCACGATGGTGTAGTGCAACACATGGCCTTCGATAGTGACCGTGTGATCGGGCACCTCGGGTCGGTTTAGGTCGCCCAGCAAACCGGGATGCACCCACGGAAAGTGCCCAAAGTCGGTAAAGTTTTCCAGCTGGCGTGAGGCATCGGACTGCCAGGAAAATGGACCGGTGTTCACCACCTTCCACTCCGGGCTTTCCAACTCGGGGATTTCCGGCAACGGGTGGAGCGGCTCGGTCAGAGTAACCCACACCAGACCATAGCGCTCGACGCAAGGGAAGGAGTTTACGCGGGCCTTGGTGGGGATGCTGTCAAAGCGGCTTTGAGGAATCAGCGTGCAGGCGCCGGTTGCATCGTATCGCCAGCCGTGATAAGGGCACATGATCTCGTCGCCCTTGACCTCGCCGAGTGACAGCGCCGTCCCGCGGTGAATGCACAGATCATCCATCGCGTGCGGAACACGGTCGCGCCCGCGCCAGATCACGAGCAGCCTGTCCAGTAACTTCACCGACAGTGGCTTATCCAACAGCATGTGGGCATACGCAACCGGGTGCCAGCAGGCGAATAAATTTTCGGGCATCGTCATGGTTTTATCTCGATCGACTGGCTAAGCTCCAGGATGGGCTTGCCAGGCTCCGCATCGGCGAAATATACGGCATTCTTTTTTTGATTTGGATCGAACAAGGTTGCGATAGCGCGGTAAGAGCCCGGCTTTAGTTTCCCGGGCAACGGTATCACCGCATCACTAAACACAATATTATTTGCCCTCCATTCCCGACCTTCCATCGAGATCGCGCCATCAAGCTGAGCCACGACACCGCCGTCCGGGCCCAGCAGCTTGATAAACGGTGCGAAAATCCATAGATAGTGGGGCTCATCCGGTAGTTGATCAATACGCCACACATGGCGCACGTTTAGATTTCCGCCCGACACCGTAGCACGGAACTCCAGCAGTGACCAGCCCAAATTGTTGTGAATTCCCATGGTTGCGGTGGTTGTGTAAGGCAAGGAGCGCCAAGTGGTCACCGCGCTGCCGTTTTCGAGAACGGTCACAAATTTATCGGTGTGCGCGGGCGGCACACCACCCGGGTCGGCAACGATGCAATCACCACCTAGGGGCGCGAACTCATGAATGCTGCCGTTCTGATTGTTATGCGCTCCGCCCCGCCAAATGCGATCAGAGCTTTGCATCAGGCTCACATCCCACCAATCCCGTGAATCACTCATATAGGTGCACTGGGCGCGCCATGCCGCGCCGAGCGCACGAGCCCAGCGGAGTGGGATAAAGCGCACTTCCTGGATCTGCTGTTGGAGTGCCGTCCGGGCCGCCGCGTTAAAGTTCCACGAATCGCAACCTATGATCAGCAAGCACAATACGACCACCGGCAAGTGAGACCAGCGCACGCGAGTCAGCACAGTACGTGCGCCGAGTCCGGCCAGCAGGTATGGCACGGGTGACATGGTTAACGCGTAGTATGGCGGAATTCGAAAGTTTGGGCTGACAATGGTCAGCGCAGCCAGAAAGCCGCAGGTGAGCAGCACCCACCCGCCAATAAACGCCACGAGTGAAACGCGCCAGGACAATACGATCCGAACCGCACCTAGCAGCATTAACGCGGCCAGTGCGACCGAGACAAGGTTGTTCAATAGTGCAAACCATGAGTACCCCGAAGTGTCCGGCGATATCCAGATGCGATAGTAGTCCGCACCGCTGGCCAGGCGTGAAACGTGCCCAAAGATATCTCGGTTAAAGGTGGTGATGTCGCGTGCTACCCGCTCCTCCGCACCATACGAAACCTCGGCGATCTTGGTGAGGCCGTTGTTTGTGAGCAGGCCAAGCTGCCCGGTTGACTGCAATGCAAGCACGTAGCCGGTAATCAACACAAGACAGAGCGCCAGGCCCACCAGCCAACCACGTCGCAATTGTTTTTGGAACGCACCGGCCAGGAACGTGGCCACCATGGCCTGGGCCGGTGCTGCAAAGCCTTTGACATCGCCCGCCGCAACCAAAAGCGACACCGCAATCCCGACAACCAGCGCCCGATTGCTGCTGCGAAGCAAACCACGCAGGAGCAACACAAATGCCAGTACGGACCCCATCTCGATATATGCGGGGTGCCAACTGCCGCGGGCCATATATACCGCCCAATTGCTGCCCGCCGCAATCAAGGCAGCAAACCAACCACCCCACCAGCTGATGACCATTCGCCCGGCGATAAACGTGAGCGGCACGACCAACACATTTAGCAAAAGGCCAAAAATTACGGCCATCGTCAAACCGCGATCGGCGGCGGCAACAATGGCAAGCAGATAGGCCACCAACGGGCCATTGGGCAGCCGGATGGAACTGGCATCGGAAAAGAGCGGAAGCTCCGTAATGCGCCCCTGCTGCACCTTGTCTAAAATCTCGATGCCGATGCCGTGCACATTGGCGCGGTCCGAGTCCACATAGGTCGAATCAAACGCGTATAGCCGCGCGGCAAACCCAGCCAATAGCACGATCAACAGCAACCACCGCGCCTGTGCACGGGTGGGCGCCTTTGTCAGTGAAATCACGCGACGAAGTGTACCTGTTGCGTTTGTTTGCGGCAGTTTCGCGAATTTAGCTTAACCGAGTTTTGGGGATGCCGCATATAATCTTTTCCAGCGCCAGTGAGCGCCAAAATTGTATGCGGGGCAACACCATTTTCCGAACGGGCTTTTGCATGTTGATCGGTGCGGCGATATTTTGCGCTCCCGCGCAAATGGCCGCACAAATCGCGGTCAAGCCGCTGTATGTGCACGAGATCACTACCGTGGATGATCAATTTCCGAAGGACAGCACGGTGCCCGGGCTTGGTTTGCGGGTGGTCTTTAGCGTGCTTGATCCGGTAAATGGATCGGTGCGCAAAACGGACGTCGATCGTACCGAGCTCAAGATTGGACGCGACACCTATACCAACGAGGCCCAACGGGTTGTGGACGAACGCAGCATTGTGCTGCTGGTTGATGCCAGCGCCACTTTGGGTGCCAGCCCGAAAGATTTTGCTGCCCTGCGGGATGGGTTGCGCGATGCGCTCGGACAGGGCCCTGAAACCGCCTTTTACCAGCTGATGACGTTTTCGGATGACATCAACACGGTCGAAGGTTTTACAAAAGATCGCGAAAAGATCACCAAGGCAATCCCCAAGCTCGGCGCCAAAACCAGCGGAAACAGCTGTCTGAACGAAGGTATCAATACCGCGGTGCGAACCCTGTCGAATGCTAATGGACGCCGGAGCGTCATTGTGCTGACAGCGAGCAGTGACACATGTGGCCGGCCAAGCGTGGATTCGATCCTGACCGAGGCCGCCAACAACAAGGTGCAAATCAATGCGGTGGTTGTCAAGGGCTACGCGGCGCGCACGGAAGATCTAAATCGGTTTGCCGTACCCACCAAGGGGGTGGTGGTTGAAGGTGGGCTGAATGATCCATTTGCGTCGAGCAACCTGATGAGCGCGATCAACAACCAGTGGTTGTCGGGTTGGACGGTATGGGTGCCGGCCGGCAAGATCACCGGCGACATGACGGTGCGGATGAAGGATGGAACCGCCGCGACATTCCCGATTGAGTTTTCATCCTCAAAGCTGTATCCCAAGCCGACGAGCATCAACATCGCGGGGATCATACCGACGGGCTCCGGTTTCAAGGTGAATATGAACTTCACCAATCAGGAGAATCTGGAGGCGCTCGAATTGACCGTTACCGACAAAAAAGCCGGAACAACGGTGGCAAAACCCACGTTTGGCAAGTCTGATATCAAAGACACGCTTCCGGTGTTGGCGGCAAATCTCAAGACGGGCACAGAGTATGAAATCACCGCGGTTGGCAAAGATATCAAGGGGAACCTTGTGCCAGCAAAGGAACCAAAAAGTGCCTCGTGGGAACTGGTGCAAGGGGCCATGTCGATTGCCTCAATTGACGTGCCCGCCGCCGACCCTACCGTAATAACGGTGACGTTACGCCGGACAAATCTGGATGACATCGACCGCTACAAGGTGTGGCTAGAGGGAGATGCCGGCGGGGATCTGCTCAACGAAAAAGAAATCCGGTTTAACGGTGACCGACCGCTGGTGGTGCCCATTGACGCTGCGCTGGCAGGAACCTTCGCAGTCAAAGTGCGCGCGCTGGACTCGACCAATGCGCCGCTGGTGGCGGACGCCTCGTTTGAGCGCAAGATCACCATCAACCGCACTACGGCCTTTGACCGTCTGCTGAAATCGATAGCGCAGAACCCAATTGCGTTGACCGGGCTGGCACTGGCCGCGATGGTGGGTTTGTTTGGCACTCTGGGGATCATCAACTTTACCCGAAACCGCTCGGTGGCACGGGTCAAAGGAGTTGACATGAAATTGCCCGATGTGGTGCGTCGTTCAGCACAATCGGAACCCGCCCGGGTGGAGCCCATGGTTGCAGAAGATATATCAGTGAAACTCAGGCAAGAGGCGAAACCAATCGTCGTTCCCGTGATGGCTGCCTCGGCGGAAAAAAAATCGGCCACCTTGACCGCAATTGCGCCCGATGGTGTCGTGTTTCGGGCGACCCTGAACAAGCCCCGGTTTTCATTGGGTCGCGCGCCGGGCAACGACGGCGTGGTTCCGGTGGATGGCACGTTTGGGATGAGCGGCAAACATGCCATGATCATCAGCGCGGGTGGGGACTATTACGTGCAGGATGACACCAGCACAAATGGCACCTCCCTAAATGGCAAACCCATTCCCAAGGGCAAGCCGTTTAAGCTCGCCGATGGCGACACTATTGGGCTGGGGCCGCGGGTGCGGCTGCAGTTCAAGATGTAGGTGCGCAGGCGGAATTACCAGGACAGCTTAACTGCGCCGGTCTCCAAGTCCACGGCCTTTAGCTCGCGATTCGTGCTCATCCACAGCGTGGTATCGGTAAATCTGTACCAGCTCGCCGAACCAGCCGAAAACCCGGCCGCTGTGGGCGCGCTGGTTGTTCCATTCTGGGCATTGATATGGAATAAATTGCAAATCTTGTTGATACACTGCCAGGCCACGATTCCCCTCGTCCCAACGGCCGCGTCAAATTTGTCCATGTCTTTGCCGGGCGCGCTAAAGGTGCTCTTCCAAGCAATTTGTCCGGCGCTGGCATCCAAAGCCCAGACCTCGGTGCGTTCGCGATCCTGGTCAAATTGACTTTGGGCGCGGGTGATGAGCAGTTCACCTCCGCCGGGTTTTGCAAAGGTGTCGATAAATCGCAACCTATAATTCTTTTCAAGTTCAAACTTTTTGCCTGCGCCCGTTTTGGCATCAAAGCTAAATAACGTGCCGGCTGTTGACGACGTACCATCGGCGTATCCATAGATAGTGTTGTTGCCGACAAAAAACGCTGTGGATGAGCTTCCCAGAGAGAAGGGGAACTCGCCACTCTTGAGCGCGCGCTCCCACGTTTTAGCGCCGGTATTGGCATCATAGCGTTGCAAGCACGGATAGTTGCCGTCCCAAACTGCATACACTGCCTGTCCATCTGGTGACAATCTATACGTATCATTGCGGGCGTCGTTCTTAAAGGATCCGTTGGAACAGGCACCTTCGATCAGGCGGATTCGCTCGCCTGTCGCCAAGCTGTAGATGGCAAACGCATAGGCCGAATTTTTGCCGGGCACCTGCTCCGCCACGCCAAACTTGTCCCCCAGCGGATACATCCGCCGCGTAGCCGCATCACCTTTTTTGCTCCAAAGCTGGGCGCCGGTTTGCGCGTCAAAACCCTGGATCGTGCCATCGCGTGCCAGGGTCACCGCGGCGTTGTTTGCTGCAATCAAGCAAGTTTCGCAGTTGGTCTGGAGGGCGCGCGATAACGATGCATGCCACTTCACGCTGCCTGTGGCACCATCGACACCCAATAGTTGGTCCGAGTCACTGATCAAAACGGTGCCGCTCGTTTGGACCACCTTGAGCGCTGTGTAATCCTTGCTGACGGGAACGCGCCACCTCAGAAGCTTGGTCTGGCTGTTGACAAGGCCAACAAAGTATTCTTTGTACTCGTCGGTCGTCACGACGAAAGGGTCGGCCAACGCGGCGCCATCGCGTTGATCAAACCCCAGTAACTGCACCGTTATAGGCGGCGGTGTGAACGTGTTCACTGACTTGCGGGCGGCATCGACCAGAGGCGCTGGCATGGCATTACTATTACCCTCGATTAATCGCGAAATCGCGGACGTGATTGGCCCCCGATTTACAACAAAGAGCAACCCACCCACAATAAGCAACGGCAACAGAACCGAGGCTATGGCAATCACGCATCCGGAGCCACCGACGACCGTGGCCGCAGCCGCCGCGGGCCTGACCCACGCCGTGCTGTAGGTGACTGATGGGACTTTAATAATCACGTTTGGTGCGGCGTGAGGATGGGCGGGCGCCCGGGTAAACGGTCGCTGAATCAACGTGCCGCAATATTGACACTTAACCTCCGTCACGTCATCGGCCAGACCGGAGAAGCTCACGGGCGCGCCGCAGCTCGGGCAATCACTTTGTTGGAGAGTGGCGGATGAATCTGACATGATCGGAATAATAATTGAATTCTGGGGCAGATTCAATCAGTGCGGCTCTGGTTTCTCTCATTCTGCTGAGACAGGCGACCAATTTTGCATCAGAAATAAATCTAAACGTGACGGCAGCGGTGGGGTAGCGAACCTAAGGGGATCGAACCGCTCATGCAGCGCCTGATGGTGCACCTGAAATGGAGTTGGGGCAAATGGCCCGACGCGCGAGCCGAACAATAACCAGCGTTACGAGCTGAGCGACGCTGCGATATGCAGCTTTGCAATGTTCTACTTCCAAGATCCTTCGTTTGATGAGTTTGAGTGGCAGATGGAGCAGCAGCAAGGCAGCAGCAATGCGGGGACGCTGTTCGGAATCGATCGCATACCGACTACAACGCAAATCCGGAATCTGCTCGATGGGCAGAACCCGAGTGTGCTATGGGAAAACTTTGACTGGTTGCATGAAGAGCTAAAGCGGGCGGGGCGGTATTAGGCCTATTGGGACGTCAACGGCACATTTCTGATTGCATTAGATGGCGTGAGTTACTTCAGCTCATCCAAGGTGGAATGCAAACATTGTTTTAAGCAAACGCACGCCAACGGCAGCGTGACGCATGGGCACAGTGCGATCATTCCGATGATCGTGAAGTGGGGGCATTCAGAAGTGGTTGCATTTCCACCCGAGTTCATCAGTAACCAGGATGGACAGCACAAGCAGGATTGCGAACTGAATGCAGCCAAGCGTTGGCTGAACAAGCATGCGCCGCGTTTTTAGCCAAAAACCGTGACACTCCTTGGTGATGATCTGAATGCACACCAGCCGTTTTGCAGGTGGATTTCCGGCACGATCCAGCAATACTTTCTACGCGTGGCGAAGCCGGAATCACATGCATGGTTGTTCGGGTCGATTGACTGTCCCGTTGTCGGCGCGTGTAAACCCATTCCAACGGGTGCGCCACGGCGGCTGCAACGTCGCTTGACAAAAAGGCGGTGATGGACGCAGGGCGTGCGGCCAAAAGGTGATCTGCTTCAGCGTGGCATACTCTACCATCGCTTGGCGCGCAACAAAAACACTCCATCCGCAACGCATCATGGCACACCCATCCTCGGTTTCGAGGCCAGGCTCTGGCTGGCCGCCGATATGCTGCGCAACAACATGGACCATCGAAGGTTGCCCGCAGGGTGAGCGCGGCCGTGTTCAGCAATTCGGGGCCCTACTCGGCGTGAATCTCAACAACTGACCAGAATGCCCACCTCCCCTGACAGCACCTACCCGGAAACCCCGCATCCCAGGCATCTCGTCCTCAAAGAGCAAGGCATCGAAGAGAGCTTTATCGGAAAGCTCGTGGATCTGAAATACACCCACCGCCCCGTCATGACGCTGAAAGTTCAAGTTTCACAATATTCCAGTAGTTTCGGACGCTCCGGAAACTTCGAACCCAACGAAAGTGGAAGGTCTTTTTTTGTTTTCCACACAAGTTAACCAGATAATGTAGCAATGAAGCCAAAACAAGTTAGTTCCAGAACCATATTTCAAGAAATCGGTAAAGTTCGTTGGACTAACAATCATTCGTTCGAGGTGCGAACACCATTTGCAGCCAAGTTTTTTCTTAGCCCCAACACGGATTCTGATTCTGGATGCCCGACTCAGGTAATTATCGACGAGGTATTCGTTCCCGTTCAATTTCGGAGGCGCGGCAACGCAACAAAAGCAATGGAAGTTCTCTGCCACCTTTCAGATAAATATCAATTTCGACTTGAAGGTGGACCAATCGGACAGGGCAATCTTAGCTGGGATGAGGACTTTGTCGAATGGGTTTTGAGTTTCGGTTTTGTCGCAGGAACATCACCTTATAAAGCGTCGACAGATAGGGGTGCCATGTACGTTCGCAGAATGCCGTAGACACACTCACTGTCTGGAAGCCCAGATTCAGCCACGATTTTATAGCCAATTATGAACATAGTGATGAATAGCCAACTTGGAGTGCCTTACAAAAGTGCATCACAGCGTGCTCGCGTGAACATGCTGCTGCATTGAGTGAAAGATACCGAGTTCGACATCTACCCGGTGACTGCAAACCCCCTTAAGGATTTGTTCAAATCCTTTATGCCTTCATCTTCACCCCGTGCCCGCCAAAGCGCGCTTGCAATGATGCGGTGATGGCCGGTATCGGGCAATCCAGATCGATTGATTCGATCACCGTCCACCGGCCTTCGCCAGAATCTGGAACCCGGGCCGCAATCCAGCCTGATTCTCTACCAGACGGAGAACGGGCGGACGCGCATGCAGTGCCGGTTTGAAGAAGAGATGCTGTGGCTGACGCAGGCGCAGATGGCCGAGCTATTCGAGACGACACCGCAAAACGTGACGTTCCACTTGAGAGGCATTTTTGCCGAGGGTGAGCTGGTGGAGGCGGCAACTTGTAAGGATGACTTACAAGTTCGATTTGCGGGTACGCGCGAGGTCTGGCATAAAGTCGGTTTAACAGCAAGCTGGCAAGATGGTAAGATGGCCAGATGAAAACAACCCTGGATTTACCCGATGATCTGGTGCAGCGCATGAAAATCCGCGCCGTGCAGGAAAGACGGCCGCTCAAGCGGTTAGTGGCGGAACTCCTAAGTCAGAGCTTGAACGCAGCGAGCCTTCCGGCTCAAGCCACCGCGCTCCCAAGGTCGGAGCATATCGTGCTGAACAAGAGAGGATTTCCCGTCATTCGTTGTGGCACGAATGCACCCGCGAGCCGGATGACAGCGGAGGAATTGATCGCCACGGAACAGCAAGCCCTGTTAGAGGAGGACATGCAGCGTGCCGGCATCTCTCTTTGATTCGAGCGCCTGGGTTGCGGCGGTGTTTCCCACGCACCCGTTCCACGCGTACGCGCAAGCCGCGCTGGAAGCGGCGACGGCGGATGAACCCGCTGTCTTTTGCCGGGCGACGCAGGTCAGTTTCCTGCGCTTGATCACCACTCCGCAACTGCTGCGGCAATACGACGCGTGGCAGATGACTAATGCCTCCGCGCTCGCGGAACTCCAGATGCTGCTCTCGCGCCCGGAGATCACAGAAATCGACGAACCGCCCGGCACAGCCGCGTTGTGGCAGCGGCTGGCCGCACGTGACACGGCCTCCCCCAAGGTTTGGATGGATGCGTATCTGGCGGCCTTCGCCATCACCGGCGGCCTGCGTTTCGTGACGCTGGATGGCGATTTTAAGAGTTATGAAGCGGAGGGTCTGCAACTGGTGCTACTCAATCCCTGACACCTATGCCAAACAAGAAATAGTCTTCAAGCGCCTCGCACTCGCATTGCAGCGTGCGTTCCACCAGTGATCGCATTTCTTGAAGATGGGTCATTCGGCGGTCAATCTCCGCCAGCTTTGCTGGCGCAAGCGCCTGCCACTTGATTGATGGCTGCATGTCTGTGGGAAACTGATCGGGCAGCGAGTGAATTTCGGATATGGTGTAGCCTGCCTCCTGCGCCAACTTGATGACCCCCAGTTTTTGTAAAACGCTTTGATCATAGGCCCGGCGTCCATTGTGTCGCGCAGGAGGCGGGCGCAGCATGGTGGTGGCAGCAGAAATAAATCTGAACTTTTCCGTCCCTCCATTCGACCAATTCCGCAACTGAATAGTTCTCTGCAATCGCCGATTTAGCATTTCTGTGGCAATTATGTGCGATTCCGCCGAGAAAATCTATGCGACAAGCTGTCAACGCGGCGAGGATGATAACGAAGTGAATTCAGAATTATTTTTGCGACCAATTTTGCCGTAGTCTTGACAAATGCGTAAAACTCCATTAACATCCTAAACTGTTAGTTACAACCGAATAGCAAACGCGCTTATCCAGAGAGGCAGAGGGAACGGCCCTATGAAGCCTCAGCAACCGGCGACACGCAAGTGTCGCATCACGGTGCTAAATCCGACAGTAAAACTGGAAGATGAGTGGCGGCAGGCAAGGTAATACTCGTTCGCCCTCACCACCCAGTGTGCTGTGGGCGTTTTTGTTTTTCGGCAAAACAGCTGCAAAAAACAAAAAGGAAAATCCGAACATGTCTGACCATAAACTAAGTTTCGACAGCCTGGCCCTGCACGCGGGCACCTCGCCTGACCCAACAACCGGATCTCGCGCCGCACCCATTCACCAGACAACCAGCTACCAATTTAAGAGCACCGAGCACGCGGCAAATCTGTTTGGTCTCAAGGAATTTGGCAATATTTACACCCGCCTGATGAACCCTACCAATGATGTGGTCGAGCAGCGGATCGCCGCGCTCGAGGGTGGTGTGGGTGGTCTGGTACTGGCCAGCGGTCAGGCGGCCTCCAGCTTTGCGGTGATGAACCTTGCAAGTGCGGGTGATCACATCGTGTGCAGCACGGGTGTATATGGCGGCACCTATAACCTGTTTCACTACACGCTGCCAAAGTTTGGCATCGAGTGCACGTTTGTGGATCCGGATGACTTGGCTGCTCTTGCCGCTGCGATCAAGCCAAACACCAAGGCCATTTATGGTGAAACGGTTGGAAACCCACGACTGAACCTGTATCCCATCGAGGCTACGGCCAAGGTTGCCCATGCGCACGGCGTGCCGCTGATCGTGGACAACACTGCAGCTACGCCCTATTTGGTTCGCCCGATCGAATGGGGTGCTGACATCGTGGTCCATAGTACGACGAAATACATTGGTGGTCACGGAACCAGTATCGGCGGCGTGATTGTGGATAGCGGCAAGTATGACTGGTCCAAGAGCAGCCGTCATAATGCGCTATTTAATGAGCCCGATCAGAGTTATCATGGACTGACCTATAGCGCGTTGGGCGCCCCGGCTTATATTCTCAAGGCCCGCCTGACATTGTTGCGAGACATTGGCGCCAGCCAGAGCCCACTCAACTCCTGGCTAAACATCCTGGGGTTGGAGACGTTGCACGTGCGCATGGATAGGCATATTGCCAACGCCAATACGGTGGCCAAGCACCTAAGCGGCCATGCCAGCGTCGCCTGGGTCAATCACCCAAGCCTGGCCGACTACAAGTGGAAGACCGACCTGGCCAGGGTCGCGCCCAAGGGTCTTACCGCACTGATCGGCTTTGGTATCGCAGGTGGCCGGGCGGCTGGGCAGAAGTTCATCGAGAATCTGAAGATGTTTAGCCATGTTGCCAATATTGGCGACGCCAAGAGCCTGGCAATTCACCCGGCCAGCACCACCCACAGCCAGCTGACCGCAGCAGAGCAGTTGTCGACCGGCGTTACGGATGACTTTATTCGTCTGAGCATCGGAATTGAGGACGTAAACGATATTATTTGGGATATTGATCAAGCGCTTGGTTAATGCTGACCCAAACCAGAATGCTCCTGACCGCCATCCAACAGGATGGCGTACAACTCTTTAAAGAGTTGCCGGCCAAGTTTGGCTCGCGCACAGTGTGCTATCCCTACCTGGTCAAGGTGGGTGCGGATCGCACATTGCTGCGCGCGCTAAGCGCCAGTGTTGCCATTGGTGATGAGATTGACGTCACGCTGGCGGATGAGGCGGATGGAAAGACTCCATCCATGCGATTGATAAAGTTCACTCGTGAATAAGTTATCGACCGACTTCAAACTATTGTTTGCCACGCGCATGTTGCGCATGTTTGCCTATGGTTTCCTCGCAGTTGCGCTTGCGCTTTATCTGGCCAGGGTGGGGCTGGATACATCCCAAATAGGTTGGTTGATATCGCTGACACTGGCGGGGGATGCGATTGTTTCGCTGTGGATCACCATCAATGCGGATCGGATCGGTCGGCGTCGGATGCTAATTGCAGGTGCGGTGCTTATGCTCGTTGCCGGTGCGATTTTTGCGGTTACGGATAACTACATTTTGCTCGTGGTTACCGCCATCATTGGCGTTATCAGCCCGAGCGGCAACGAAGTCGGTCCGTTTCTTCCAATAGAACAGGCAGCGCTCACCCAGATCATTCCCGGCGACCAGCGCACACGCACGTTTGCCTGGTACAACCTGTTGGGATCTTTTTCCACCGCCACTGGGACGCTGCTCAGTGGTCTTCTGGTCCAGGTGCTAAAGAACGCTGGGGTCGCAGATCTCGCAAGTTATCGGTCCATTGTGGTGGTGTACGCCGTGCTTGGCGTACTGCTGGCTTTGCTGTTTATGTTTGTTTCTGCGGGTGTGGAGACAAAGCCGGCGGAACAACCTGCGGGTGGTCGCTTTGGCCTCACCAAGTCGCGTAACATTGTCACCTGGCTGTCGGCACTATTTGCGCTCGATTCGTTTGGTAGCGGACTGGTACTGCAGTCGTTTATGGCGTATTGGTTTAAGACTAAGTTTGACCTGGAACCCGCTACGCTCGGCAGCATCTTTTTTGCCGCTAATATTTTGGCCGGCATCTCCGCGCTAAGCGCCACCTGGCTGGCGGCGCGGATTGGGTTGATCAACACGATGGTATTCACGCATATCCCGTCAAACATTCTGCTCATGTTGGTGCCACTGATGCCGACCTTGCCGTTGGCGATCCTGGTGTTGCTGATGCGCTTTTCCATCTCGCAAATGGATGTGCCCACCCGCCAGAGCTACGTGATGGCAGTAGTCACACCGGGTGAGCGCAGCGCTGCGGCCGGGATCACCGGGATCGCGCGCAGCGTGGGAGGCGCGCTAGCTCCAGCGCTCACATGGACTTTTGCAAGCGCGTTTCTCAGCCTGCCCTTTATCGCCGCTGGTGCGCTCAAGATCATCTACGATCTGGCGCTGTATCGCGGGTTTGTCTCGGTCAAGCCGCCCGAGGAAAAATGATCAGCGACCAGAAAATCTTCAACCACGAGTCCGAGCTCAAGCTGCAAAGCGGGGCCACGCTTGGCCCAATTACGCTTGCATATGAAACCTATGGCAGCCTGAACCCCGCACGTACCAACGCTATTTTGATCTGTCATGCATGGAGTGGAGATGCGCATTTGGCGGGCGCGAGTAGCACGGGAGAATCCCGCCCGGGCTGGTGGGAAGAGGCCGTTGGGCCCGGCAAGGCTTTTGACACCGACAAATACTTTGTAGTGTGCAGCAACGTGCTGGGGGGCTGTAACGGCAGCACGGGGCCGGCCTCGGTCAATCCGGCCACAGGCAAACCCTATGCGCTCAGCTTTCCCATCGTGACGATTGCCGATATGGTGGACGCGCAGGCGTTGTTGTCTGATCATCTTGGCATCGTGTACTGGTTGTGTGTGGCTGGCGGCAGCATGGGTGGGATGCAGGCGCTGCAGTGGTCTGTGAGCTATCCAAAGCGGCTGCGGAGCGCGATCGTGCTGGCCAGCACGGCTCGGCTGAGCGCACAGACCATCGCGCTTAACGAGGTGCCGCGCCAGGCGATCTATGCCGACCCGAATTGGCGCAAGGGCGAATACTATGAAGGCGCACGCCCGGACAGCGGGCTGGCCGTAGCGCGCATGATCGGGCACATCACCTTTCTGAGTGACGCCAGCATGCGCGAAAAGTTTGGCCGGCGCATGCGCATCAATACGCACTATGGCTATACGTTTGAGAGCGAGTTCGAGGTTGAAACCTATTTGACCTACCGTGGCAATCAGTTCACCAAGCGCTTTGATGCGAACTCGTTTTTGTATCTCAGCAAGGCCATGGATTATTTTGACCTGAGTTATGGTTTGCCCTCGTTGGCGGATGCCTTTCGCAAAACCACTGCAAAGTTTCTGGTTATGAGTTATACCAGTGACTGGCTGTATCCATCCGCCCAGTCCAAGGAGCTGGTGCGCGCGTTGTTGCAAAATGACATTGACGCAACCTACGTGGAAATCAACAGTGACTATGGGCATGATGCCTTCCTGTTGGAAGTGGATCGCCTGGCCGAGCTGGCCCGGGACTTTCTAAAGCGCGTGTAAGTTATCCAATGACCGAACTTCATCTCAACACAAAATTGATTCACACGGGTGAGCACGATCGCGCAGATGGCCGCGTTGTGCCCACCTCGACTCCGATTCATTCAAGCACCACCTATGTGTATTCGTCCGCCGCAGCGCTGGACGATGCGTTTGCCGCGGGTGACACGAATGTCTATTACATTCGGCACGGCGGCCCAACCACCAACCAGTTGGAGCAGGTTATGACCGTCGCCGAGGGTGGGCGGGGCGCGGTGGCGTGCAGCAGTGGTATGGCGGCCATTTACCTGGCCATCCTCGCGGCGGGCACGCCACGGGGCAGCATGGCGCCACAGCCGCGCCACGTGCTGGCGTCTCATGATTTATATGGCGCGGATCACGTGTTGTTGCGGGACTTCATCGCCACCCACGGCGCTCAAATCACATATTGCGATATGTGCGACATGGGCCAGGTCGCGGCGCAGATCGAGGAATGTGAGCCGGATGTTGTGCTGGTTGAATCCATCAGTAATCCACTTCTAAAGATTGCGGACATCGCAACTATCGCCAAACTTGCGCGCGCCGCGGACGCCCGCCTGATTGTGGATGCCACCCTAACCACACCGATCCTGCAGCAACCGTTGCAGTTGGGCGCGGATATTGTGGTGCATAGCGCCACCAAATATCTGAGCGGTCACGGTGATGCGTTGGGTGGCGTGGCCGTGGCCAGAACCAGCCTGGTTTTGGATACGCTGCGCAACTATGCGCACACTCTGGGGATGAATCTGGGTGCGTTTGAAGCCCGCATGATTTCGCGTGGCATTAAAACCCTTGAGTTGCGTCTACATCGACAATGCGCCTCGGCGCTGTACATCGCAACGGCGCTTGAACAACACCCCGCGGTCAAGCGTGTGATCTATCCGGGACTAACCTCGCATCCACAACATGCTTTTGCCGCCGCGCAGTTTGGCGGAAAGTTTGGTGGCATGATTGCGTTTGAATTGGCGCAGGATTCGCGAGAGGCTGCGTTTAAGTTCATGGATGCGCTTTCGCTTGTGCTGCCCGCAACGTCGCTGGGTGATATTTATTCAATGGTGACGTATCCGCCGCTGTCATCACACCGGGAACTCAGTGTCGATCAGCGCCGGGCGCAGGGTATCGGCGACGGACTCATCCGCCTCAGCGTGGGCATCGAGGATGTCGATGATATTCTGCAGGATCTGACCCGGGCGCTTGCACTCCTTTAGCAAACAGGACAAAATTTCCAACATGACGATTACCGTAAAAATCCCCACACCCTTGCGGCCCAACGTTGGCGGCGCAAAGCAGATCATCCTGCAACCGGGCTCGGTTAGCGCTGTTGTCGCCACATTGGTAACACAACACCCTGCACTGAAGCCACACCTTTTTACCGACGAGGGCAAGCTGCGCAGCTTTGTCAATATTTATCTCGGTGATGAAGACGTGCGCTACCTCCAGGGCATGGACACGCCGGTGCCGGCCGGTTCTACGCTAAGTATTGTGCCAAGCGTGGCCGGCGGAGCGCCAGATGAACCGGTGACCCTGACCAATGCGGAAATTCGTCGATATTCACGGCATCTAATCCTGCCGGAAATTGGACCGTCTGGTCAGAAAAAGCTCAAAGCGGCAAAAGTCCTGTTGGTTGGCGCAGGTGGTCTCGGCTCACCCTGCGCGATGTATCTGGCAGCGGCCGGTGTTGGCACGCTGGGCATCGTCGACTTTGACGTAGTTGATGAGAGCAACCTGCAGCGCCAGATTATTCACGGCACCAGCACGGTGGGTAAATCAAAGATGGAGAGCGCTCGGGCGCGTATTGCGGACATAAACCCGCATGTTAAGGTCAACGGTTATGAGGTTCCGTTGACGAGCGAAAACGCCATGGAGATCATCAGGGACTATGACTACGTGGTTGACGGCACCGACAACTTTCAGACCCGCTACTTGGTGAACGACGCCTGCGTACTGCTGGGCAAGATCAACATTTATGGCAGTATTTTTCGGTTTGACGGTCAAGCCTCGGTGTTTGGCGCGCCGAATGGCCCGTGCTATCGCTGTTTATACAGTGAGCCACCACCACCGGGGTTGGTTCCAAGCTGTGCAGAGGGTGGCGTACTTGGCGTGCTCCCGGGTATTATCGGGGTGATTCAGGCTACTGAGACGGTCAAATTGATCACCGGCGCCGGAGAACCGTTGATCGGTCGGTTGCTGATTTACGACGCACTTGAGATGTCGTTTCGTACGCTCAAGCTGCGCAAGGATCCTGACTGTCCCATCTGCGGAAAGAACCGCACGATTCATGCGTTGATTGATTATGATCAATTTTGTGGTGTGCCCAAAGCCGGCGCGGTACATGACGAAGCACCCAGCGGAATCCCGGAAATTAGCGTACATGAATTGAGTGACCGCTTGAAGACCGGTCTGGGCTCGGCCACCTTGATCGATGTTCGGGAGCCACATGAATGGGAAATCGTGCGCATTCCCGGCGCGGTGCTGATGCCAAAGGCCTCTGTGACCGACCATCTCGCCGAGCTCGCCCAGCACAGTGAAGTGCTTGTGCAGTGCAAGGGTGGTGGTCGGAGCGCGGATGTCACCAAACTGTTGCTGAGCGCTGGTTTCAAAAACGTCAAAAATGTCGCCGGCGGCGTGCTTGCCTGGGTAAACGAAATTGATCCCACGCTGCCTACATATTGATCGCGTCCGAGTTACGCCATGGAAAGACTTGATTTAAAGATCATCACCGGCTTGATCCCTTTGAACGCCAAGGTGCTCGATCTTGGTTGCGGCGATGGTGAATTGCTTGCCGCGCTTATCCGTGACAAGCAAGCCAATGCACGCGGGGTGGAGCTTAGCGAGACCAAAGTGCGCGCCTGTATCGCGCGCGGCGTGCCGGTGCGCCAGGGCAACATTGAAGAAGGTCTGGCGGACTTTCGTGATGGCGTCTTTGACTATGTCGTGCTGAGTGACACCATCGGCTATTTGAACGAACCTGTTCCAGTGGTGCGTGAAATGCTGCGGGTTGGGGCACGCAGTGTCATCTCATTTGCCAACGCCGGGCATTGGCGCTCCAGGGTACAGTCTGTGCTCGGTCGGGGCTATGGAACCTCCCTGGCTTCTGGCGAGCCGCGCATCCGAGCCATTACCTTGGATCAGTTCGAGGCGTTTATCGCCACCCTGGGAGCTCGTGTCGAACACAAGCGCTACGTCAATGGTCGTGGACACGTAAACAACGCCCAATCCCTCGCCGCGCGGATGGCGGTATATGTCATCCGCGCGGAATAGCTTTGCGCTCCGAATTAAATCCATGGTCAATACCTTTGGCTTAACTCACCTTGCGATGGCGGTTCAAGATGGTGAACGAACGTACAGTTTCTACTCAAGTGTCTTTGGTCTCTAAGCCTATTTTCGCGAACAGGGTCGAATTCACGCAAAAACACCGGGGCAGCAAGACGTAATTACGTTTGATCAAACCGCACCGTTTCCAGGGCAAATGCGTGGGATAGTGCATTTTGGATTTCGGCTTCAGGCACCCGAGGACAATGAGGTTGCGCTGGTGGAGGTCGGTAATGCAGGGGGGCGCGTGCGTCGCCGTGGTGACTTCGGCCTGGGTTTCCTATATGCCTATGTCGCAGATCCAGATGGCTACGAAGTTGAAATTTGGTTCGAATGATAATAAAGGCGCACGTCTTTTCCAACTAAGGCTGTCAGAGAAATTTTGACGATCGTCACACGCGATCAGCGCTGTTGACCGCCCAACCGCCGATGTATCCCAGATATGCCGGGACGAGCGGGAGGACGCATGGCGAGGCGAAGCTTAGGAAGCCCGCAGCCGCGGCAACAAGGAAAGTCGGAGCTTCCATGCCACCGTTGCCGAGAATAGCGGTATCCAGCCCGAGGTCAACTGACGAAAATACCTGTGAAAATTGGGCTAACTGACCCATCAACATCAGGATTCCGATACCGATCAGCAGACCGCCGCTGATAAGTTCAATCGCGCGCATGTTTCGCTTAAGTCCAGCCAATAGCGGCGTCAGCCGATCCGCAAGCAGCGCTACCAACAGGAATGGCACGCCCAACCCGGCCACATACGCCGTCAACAAAATCAGTCTTTGGGCGATTCCGCTCGCGGTAAAACTCAGCGACAAAATAGCCCCAAGGAATGGCCCAATGCATGGTGACCAGCCCGCAGCAAATGACAACCCGGTGAGGTAGCTTTGGGCCGCGCCTACGCCCCGACTCACGCCGCCAAGGCTCCTGCGGGTATCTGAATACAGGAACGGAATCTTAATCACACCAAGCGTAAACAGCCCAAAACCGATTAGCATGATGCCACCGGCGATTTGCAGAATCTTGCGTGCATCAAAGAACAGGTCGCCAAGAACCGTGCCGATAAGACCAAGCACTCCAATGATGAAGGTGGCAAAACCTAATACAAACCAAACGCCCTGGATAAACGTGGATAGTCTTCGCGCCCGGTCGGATGCCGCGCGGTTAGCTGGGGTCACCAAAATCTGTGCCATCAGTGAGTTTCCTTTTCGTACTCGGCGATTTCACGCTCGTCGCGCTTTACGTTGGCGGTTCTAAGTATTAATGAAATCAAGTACGAAAGAATGCCGCCGATGAATACACAATACGCCATGATCAGATAGATGGCATTATTATCGCTAAACATCTTACAGTTCTATGAACCGATCAGAGCCACGCGACGCGTCTCAATCAACTCTTCGCGTTCAAGCAACCCGACCCGCACCCGGATAAAAAACCAAGCCAGCAGGGTAAAGGCGGTCAGGCAAACCATGAGTACCACGATCATTTCGACCGGAACGCCAAAGCCGCCTTGGGACTTGGCATTTACGCTGGGTCCAAAAACCGCTGGGTGTACAGTTTCAAGAACCCTGCTGACAAGGAAATTGAACGGAATCAAGGCCGCGCCAAGAAGAGCGTAGATGGCGGCAAAGCGCGCCTTTCGATGCGGATCATCGATCCCGGAGCGCAACAGCAAATAGGCCAGATACATTAGGGATTGCAACGCGCTAAAGGTTAACTTGGCTTCCCAGGTCCAAAACGCATTCCAAACCGGTTTGCCCCAGAGCATACCGCTTAGCAACATCATGGTGATAAACACCACACAGACCTCGGAGGCCGCGGAGGCAATCCGGTCGTATCGCAGATCACGTGTTTTGAGGTAGCGCCAACCTGCATAAGCGGTTACGCTCCACACGCCAAAGCCAACCCAGGCTGAGGGGACGTGAAAGTAGAAAATACGTTGGACATCTCCGCCGCTGGCGGCCTGAGCACGCGGCGCCACCAGAAAAGCCATGAGCAGACCGGCAATCAACAGCACCAACGCCGACCATCCCAAAATCGGGGTAAAGGCCAATTTGAATGACTTTGAACTCATTGTGCGGGGCTGTGCAACATTACTAACAATGGCTTGTTTAACCTTTGATTACTCTCTGAGATTATACTCATCGACTATGTCTTTATCCGCGACTCAGCTCGCGCCACGTGGCGTCGGTGACCTCATTAGTGCAACGTTTAATTTGTTTCGAAAATCATTGGTGAAGTTTGCCAGCATCACGGCCGTTGTGATGGTGCCATATCTTCTGTTGTCGGGCATTCAGACCACGATTTCATTGGTCAATGCAAGTGCCGGCACAACTGCGCAGCCGGGTGTTTCGATCATCGCCGGCTGTCTCACCATGATCACGCTCATCATCGCCATTTTTGTGCCATGGATGGATGGTGCACTCAACTATGCCGCGATCGAACGTTCGCTTGGCCGCACACCCGGCGTGCGTGCGTCCTATGGCGCGGTTCGCTCAAAATTTGGAAGTCTGTGGGCCACCACTTTTATCAAGTCCGGGGTGGTCTCGTTGTTGCTAATGCCGTTGATTGCGGGAATATATGGCGGAATTTTTGCCATCTTGTTGAATGCGCGCGCCATTCCAGGTGTTTCACGCGCGTTTGACGTGTCAAGTCTGCAAAATATTCTCACGGTCACTGCTGCTTGCTGTCTGCCGCTCGGGCTGGTTCTTATGCCGGTTGCCATTTTGTTGACGCTAAATTGGAGCATGAGCAGCCCGGTCATTGTGGGTGAGGGCCAGGGCGCGGTCGACGCTTTGCGACGCAGCACAGCCATCGTCAAGGGATTTCGCTTCAACCTGCTTGGTCGGTTTATTGCCATGTCGCTGCTGTTGTCTGTTGTTTTTGGCATCCCATTAGTGCTGTTCAGCCTAATCGGATTGATTCCCTCGTTGCTCATCCCGGCATTGGGCACCCCGCAGGCAATTACCGGAATCTTGGTGGTCATTATTTTTGTGTTTAGTATGATTACAAGTCTGTTTCAAGTGCCGCTGCGCAGCATTTTCGGTGTGATGAACTATCTGGATTTGCGCGTTCGCAAAGACAACCTGGTTATTGGCGGTAATACTGGAGGCAACATCGGATCAACTCCTGCATCAAACAACTATGCAGGCGCACCTCAGGCTACGATGTCATCCGCTCAGCCCGTTTACACCGCCCAATCGGGAGCGAATGCCGCCATTGCACAGCTTCCTCCGGCGGCACAGCTGGCAATCACCAAGGATATGACACCCGCTCAACGAATTGGCGTGTTGTTCAACCTTATGCGCATGCATGGCGCATCAGCTGATTTGCTTGGTCAGTTGGGTTCGGCCTATCAGGAAGTCGGCGACCTTGGTGCTGCGCTCGATTCCTTCACGCGCGCCCGCGAAGCCGATCCGCGCAACGCCGACCTGGCGTTTAACATTATGCGGTTGCATCTGCAACGGAAGGATCAGCCCAGCGCGCGCGCCGCCATGGCCGACTATCTACGGTTGGAGACTAACACTACGGATTTGCAAAACGTGCTGGCAAACCCGGCTTACCGCGACATCCTGCCTCCGCGTGACTTATAGCCTCATTTGCCGTATTGCAGGTGAACAAGACCTTGGTTAGGAAGTGATCATCATGAAGCAGGGTCATGACGGCTCCGCTCGGCAATCGTGACGGTCGTGAATCCAGCATACCGGCTGCAAACAAATAGGCCAAAACCGAAGCTTAGTCCGTAATAACCTCATCGAGCAATTGATCATGTGGCTCCACCATTAGCTCATCCGTCCGCTGCAGCGCAAATGCCAGACCTATCCTTGGCGCGGATGTGCGCGACAGCAATCTGTCGTAGTAACCCGCTCCGTATCCAAGCCGGTGGGCGGCAGTAGCGTCAATGCTCACCGGTTGGAAGGCGAGCATCGGTACAAAAATCAAGTCGACCTCTGATAATGCCACTTCGCGCACGACACGCGGGACGGCCAGGCCAAAACCACCCGTAACAAAATCTTGTGAATTGAGCGAGGAAATCTCGCACGCAAGCGTATCCGAAGTCCCCCGGGTCCAGATTGGCACCACCACCCGTTTGCCCTGTGCCAGTGAATGCTCAATCAGCCGGTGGGTGTCCACTTCGCTGTCCATTGAAACATAGCAGTGCACAACGGCGGCGCTGGCAAAGAGTTTGTGTGCGCTTGCACGGGTAAAGATGATCGCGTTTGCGCGGTCACGCGCATTCTCCGGAATAGCCTTGCGAAACGTCAGGAACCTGGATCGCAAAGCGCGCTTGCCAATCACTGCTTTTTTCGTGCCGCATCAAGAGCCGCAATAGTCTCCGTAATATCGGCAAAAATGTAGTCGGGTTTGATGGTTCCATTTGCCACATCGGCACGGGTGTTCACGCCGCTGGTTACCATAATGCAGGTGAGCCCGGCGTTAATGCCACCCAAAATGTCGGTATCGAGTCGGTCGCCCAACACCGCGGTATTTGCCACGGTTCCACCCATGCGCGTCATGCTCTGCATCATCATCGTCGGCTGGGGCTTGCCTATGAACAGCGGCTCAACATCCGAGCTCACACGCAATAGTTGGACGATTGCTCCATTGCCCGGCACGATGCCGCGCTCACCCGGAAATGTCACATCCGGGTTTGTGGCGATAAATTTGGCGCCACGGCGGATCAAAAGGCACGCATCAGACAGTTTGGCATACGTGAGCGTGCGATCAATTCCTACCACCACATGATCCGCCAGGTCCCAGTCCGCCGGCTCAACTACCCGGAGTCCTTTCGCGCGGAGCTCGTCCTTCAACCCATCCTCACCGACAACGTAAATTTGCGCCTTGGGCGCGGACTGCGCCAGGAAGTTTGCGGTTGCCTGAGACGATGTCAGAATTTCCTCAACCGCAACCGTGACGCCCATGCTGGCAAGTTTCGCTGTGAAATCGGCGCCGCTTTTGGCCGCGTTGTTGGTTGCCAGTACAAACCGGATGCCAAGGTGTCGCAGCTTGACAAAAAATTCGGGCAACTGTGGCATCGGCTTGTCGCCGTGCCAAAGCACACCGTCCATGTCGATAATAAGGTTCTGAATTGAAGCGAGTGCAATCATAAATCGAATTGTAGCCGGGCCAATGTCATAATTCACGGCATGGAAGCCGGACACATTGCCGCATCAGCGTCAGCAAAACCGTCGGCCAAAGGGCTCGACTATTTACTGCATGTTCCAACAGCGTATGCGCGTTCGCGGCGTAAGTGGCCCGTGGTTTTGTTCTTGCACGGAAGCGGTGAGCGTGGCAACGATGTCTGGCAAGTATGCAAAAACGGCCCACCGAAACTTCTCAAACAAGGATGGGATGCGCCGGCTATTTTTGTTTCCCCACAGTGCCCGTACGGGTCGCGATGGGATGCACATTACAACACGCTGATCGATTTACTGGCGGATGTAGCCGGTCGCTTTCGTACCGATCAATGCCGCACCTATTTGACTGGTCTGAGCATGGGTGGCTACGGCACATGGGAAATGGGAGCCTTGCATCCGACCCGTTTTGCAGCCCTACTGCCTATTTGCGGTGGTGTCCGTTCCACGTTCAAGTTTGCACAGTACGCCAATGGTCTAAAAAATATGCCAATCTGGTGTTTTCATGGCGCGGGCGATGATATCGTTCCGCTGCGCGCAAGCGAGGTATTAGTGGATCGGATTCGATCTATCGGTGGCTCACCCTTGTTTACGATATACCCGAGAGTGGGGCACGTCAGTTGGATCAAAACCTATGCCAACCCCGACGTATGGGCGTGGTTGTTCAAGCAGAAGCAAAAATAGAACATGCGAACACATTGGAATTTCTCCGCTGCAAGCGAGGTGCTATTTGGGCGTGCGAGCTCCCAACAAATCGGCACGGCATTAGCGTCGTTGGGCTTTAGGACGGCGTTTATTGTGACCGACGGTATCCTCAAAACCACTGGTTTGATTGATCCAATCCGTGTGAGGTTACTTGAAGCCGGTATCGCAGTTAGTGTTTTTGAGGGCGGCGTGCCGGAACCAAGTACCGATATTTGCACCGCGGCTATAACTGCGGCGCAGTCCGCATTTGGCACGCCGGATTGTGTCATTGGCATCGGCGGTGGAAGCAATATGGATGTGAGCAAGTGCTGCGCAGCTGTGCTCGCCCATGGCGGTGCACCGGCCGACTACTTTGGCGAGAATTTGGTTCCCGGCCCGGTCATCCCGGTGATTGCGGTTCCGACGACCGCCGGCACGGGTAGCGAAACCACGCCAATCGCCGTTATTGAGGACACGTCGCGTCATTTAAAGCTTGCGATCAGCTCGTTTCACCTGCTTCCGCGCCTGGCAATCGTGGATCCACTGCTCACATTGAGCTGTCCGGCGCGGGTTACCGCCGAGAGCGGCATGGACGCGCTGACACATGCCATCGAGTCTTACACAATTCTTGATCACAGTGCGCTGCCCGTCCCGGCCAGCCAGCGCCTTTCATTTCCGGGTAACAATCCATTGAGCGCCACGTTGGCAGCGCGCGCGATTCAGCTGGCGGCGGAAAATCTGCGCGATGCGGTCTATCAGCCGCATAATATTGGCGCACGAGAGGGCATGAGCCTGGCGGCATTGCTGGCCGGGATGGCATTTGCAAACAGTGGACTAAGCAGTGTGCACGCCTTGCAATATCCCTTGGGGGCCCTGACCCACACGTCCCATGGCCTTGGTAATGCGATCCTTTTACCGGCAGTTGTGGAGTTTTTGCTTCCCAGTAATTTTTCCTTCTTTGCCGAAATCGCAGGTTGGCTGGGCGAGTCGGTAAGCGGACTTTCTACAACTTCGGCGGCACAATCGTGCGTGAGCGCGCTTCAGAAGCTCAAGGCGGACATCGGTATTCCGCGTGGTCTCTCAGACATCGGAATAAAGGAATCAGACATACCTGCCATGGCCGAAACCGCCATGACATATCAACGTCTGGTGCGATGCAGTCCGCGACCATTGGATGTTGCGGCCATGACCTGGATTTTGCGCAGGGCAATGTAGTTTTTACTCCGCAACCGTCCCGATGAATGAATCAGCCATGCCATCGTTAACGCCACAAGAAGCACTGCAGAAGTATTTTGGTTTCCCGGCTTTTCGCGCCGGTCAGGAAGCTGCTCTTACGCATGTGATCGCCGGAAATGATGCCTTGGTGGTCATGCCCACAGGGTCTGGTAAAAGCCTTATCTATCAGCTTGCCGCGCTCATGTTGCCCGGGAGCGCTGTCGTCTTCTCGCCCTTGATCGCGCTAATGAAGGATCAGGTTGATGCCATGGTCAAGCGCGGTATATCGGCAACCTATATCAACAGCACACTTGAGCCGGCGGAACAGCTTAAGCGTGTGCAGGGCCTCGTGCGGGGCGATTACAAGCTGGTACTGATCGCTCCCGAGCGGCTGCGCAGCGCCAATTTCCGAAGCGCGCTGGCGCGAGTGACATTGAGCATGCTTGTGCTGGATGAGGCGCATTGCCTTAGTCAGTGGGGCCACGATTTTCGCCCGGACTACATGCAAATTGCATCCGCCCGCAAGCAGCTAAACCCAAAAATAACCCTCGCTCTGACCGCCACCGCCACGCCACGCACCCAGGTTGACATAGTGAATATGTTGGGCATTCCGGAGGCAAAACGCTTTGTATTTGGCTTCAACCGTCCGAATCTCTATCTTGAGGTGCAATACGCACCCGACCTTGCTTCAAAGCTAAACCACTTGAGCGACGTGATCCTCGAATTTGGCACGCAGGGCGGGGGCATTATCTACACCGGCACGCGCAAGGATGCCGAGATGGTCGCAGATCATATACGGACCTCATTGCACCGACCGGCGCAGCACTATCACGGCACGATGCAGGCGACCGAACGCGCTCGCGTTCAGGATGCGTTTATCTCGGGTGACCTGCCGCTTGTGGTGGCGACCAATGCGTTTGGCATGGGCATTGACAGACCGGATGTTCGATTTGTCGTGCACTACGCAATGCCGGGCTCGCTTGAAGCCTATTATCAGGAGGCCGGACGCGCCGGGCGCGATGGGTTGCCTGCGCGAGCGACACTACTGCATGCGACACGCGACGGGATGCTCCACGAGCATTTTATCGAGAATGACACGCCCGGCGATCAGGATATACGCCGGGTCGCCGCGATATATTCCGAGAGCGACGGCATGTTGATGGTGGATGAATTGATTCAGCGTTGCGGCATGGGAGAAACCAAGGCTCGCATCGCGCTCGAACAAATTACAAACGTGACGGGTCCTTTGACCTCCGCGGTGATTGACGGTTTGGTGGTACAGACCGAGCGACGCAAGGAGCACCGCCGTGCACTTTTGCGGATCATGAACGGCTATGCACAGACTGATTCTTGTCGTCGCCGATTGCTGCTGGATTATTTTGGCGATGACGAAAGTGCCGAAGCTGCGCGCTGTTGTGACAACTGTGACGAGCAAAACGTTGTTGGCGAATTCACTAACACACCCACCCGAAAGGCCGAGACGCAAAGTGAGCGCGCGGCGCTGATCGTGCTGGATACCATCGCCGTGCTGCGTGGTCGCGATCATGGCGTGGGCAAGGGCAAGCTTGCTCAAATTTTGCGCGGTAGCGAAGCGCCAGAAATGGCGCGCTACAAAGCCAATCGTAATTTTGCAAAGTTTTCCACACTGCGCTTAAAAGAGATCGAGGGTCTGATCAATCAACTGCTGTCTTCCGGATATTTGCGCCCAAGTGCGGATCCATTGCCCGTCTTGATGTTGTCAACAAAGGGGGAAATCACCCTGGCCGCACGCGCTGCCGTGAACGTCTCGTTGCGCAAGGTGGCGGCCAACGCTCCCGTTACGCCCGGTGGCAAGCCCCGACAGCGCGGGCCGGAGAGCACGGTTGAGACCACCCGCTTGCTTCTTGCGCGCGGGCTCACCCCTGAACGCGTGGCCGCAGAGCGGGCGCTTGCGATCAGCACCATTTATTCCCACTGCGCGGAGCTGATCGCCGAAGGCAGCCTGGCGATTGAACGTGTGGTTCCAATTGAGCAAACACAGGTGATCATGGCGGCCATCGAGCACGTGGGTTCTGCGGCCTTGCTCACGCCAATCAAGCAGATTCTTCCCGAGGAATATTCCTTTCACATTATTCGTTGCGTCGCTGAAGATTGGAAGCGCACGCATGCCAAACCGGCCGATGGGGGCTAGGGGAGCGGAGTCAGCACCCAATAGTCAAAGCCATTCATTTTGATTGGTGCAGCGGGCCATTGATAGTTCCGTCCAATGGCGCCCAGGACGTCCTTTGGATAAAACTGCGCTCGAAAAACAACAGCGCCAAAAGCTTTCTGATCCAACAATCGAATCATTTCGCGCGTGTCAAGCATGTTTGCCTTGCTCAAGTTATACAGCTGGGTTGGGTTTGAGACTACGTCCTTTCCCGCCAGCAGGGTAAACATGGCTTCCTCCGACCACACTGGTCCGGGTGCTTCGCGCACCTTGGTCACAATCTCCCATCCGTGGCGTGTATCGGCCTCGTCCAGCACATGACCCAGCTGTGTATATCCAATTGAGTCAAAATACGGATAGGGAGGGTAACTCGACTGGTCATCCTGCCTGCCTAGTACCTTCGCCACCGTCCCAAACAAGCGGCCGCTGGTAGGAAGGTGAATGTTCAGGGCAGCTTGGAATAAAAATACCATGCAGGCCAGTGTGGTGGCCAGTCTTGGCCGTGAAATCACCATGTTTATAAGCCTCCCGGCGCAGACGCAGCTTGCTGCAATGCAACCGATAAGGTATACCGGCCCCGCGCCCCATTTGCCAGTTAGCAGTCCCATGGCGCAGCCAGCAAGAAAATACAGGCTCCAAATGCTGATGATTTGCAGGCTCCGTGCGCGGAATGCTCGAAAAAAATCCACACCCACAAATGCAAAGCCACAGACGATCAAGGGTGCTTGCAACTCCCAGAATTGTTTGTATATCCCGATGGTTTGGTCCCAACTGTATTCATTGACGTTGGCCGCCACGACATTCAGCCAAAATTGCCCGCTGCTGGCCGCGTTGATCAGAACAACCAGCGCTGCGCTTGTGAAGGCGCTGATCAAGAACAGCTTTAACCACAGGCGAGGATTGCGAATCAGCAAAAACCCGAATCCAGCAGCCAGCGCATCGACGGCCTGAAGCTTGGTGAAGCCCGCCGCGACTAGCAGAAATACGCCAACATAGATGGCTCGATTCGCGCTTATGCTTGGCCACACGGTTGCACGCGTGGATGCAGCCCGGTCGATCAGTGCAATTCCGGAAATGGCGAGCAGTACCATTGGCAAATGTGCCCGAGCCAAAGGCGCGATTTGATAGACATAGTTTGCAGCGAAGAAGGCCAGAGCGGCGATGATCGGGATAAGCATCCACAGCGCAGTTGATAGATGATGTACCCGATTACGTTGGCTCGGTTGGCGCACCGCAACATAAATGACCGCCCCAATACCCAACGTGCAGAGAAAGGTCAGCGCCCGGGCGACCCATAGATTTGGACCAAATACCCAAATTAGTGGGACAAGCGCCAGACGATACAGTGGTGGATAGTTGGAGGCATAAAAAGGATATGCCGAATTATCCAAGTAGATGTTGAATCCGCGTGCCAGCCTGATCCCGTCATAAAGCTCAAATCCCTCACCCTGGTCATAGTCAAACGGAAACGAAATCACGGATCGTGCATAAGCACACATCACCAGAAAATAGACCAAAAAAATCCCGACGGCAAGTCCCAGCGGAAGGAATGGAACTAGAGCACGGAGCGTGCGTGGCACGCCGCGCTGGACAATGTTCAACAACACAGCATTTTACGCACTCGCATTGACTTGGAAAAAGAAACGGGGCCGTCGGGAATTCAACCGACGGCCCCAGACTTTGAGCGATCGTGCGTGTTAAAGCGCGGCTACTGCTTGCCGCCAAATAATCCACCCAACATGCCCATGACGCCACCCAAGCCACCGGCCGGTGCCTCCCCACTTCCACCCATGAATGCGTCCACCTGGCCGGCGATGGGCTCCGGTAATTTTGTCTTTAGAAATGCAATGGCCGCGTCTATTGCCATGCTTGCTTGTTCGTGGGTGATACCGGCCTTTGAGCAAACCTCACCCAACAATTGATCTTTAATATTCATTATTCCTTCTTAAGAGAGTCTTGGGCGAACGACTTCGCCAGAATGAACAACACCAGCATGGTCACCGCGAAAGAAATGATGGCCGCGATGATTGCGCCAATCCCGATGGATGCCTTGGGTGTTAGCGGAATCATCAGTGCCTGAGTCAGGTCAATGCCGCCCAGGATTGCACCGATTATCGGGTTGAGCAAGTGTTCAACTACGGCGTCTACGACCTTGCCGAATGCTCCGGCGACCAGCACGCCGATGGCTAGGGCCAGCGCGTTACCTCGAAAAATGAAATCGCGAAATTCGTTTATCATTTGGTTTCCTCCAAAAAGAACGCATCCATTATTGCACAAATATTGCACATAAGTTACACCGTGCGGGCCAAGCTCTAAAACTTTGGGCTAATGCAATTCCTGGGTTTGCACCGTGCGAACACGTTAGAGCCAGTTAAGCGAATGGCCAAGTTGCAAGCCGTTTCGCTGCAGCCTCGGATCTTAGCTGTGCGATACTCGCAACCGCCATGCAACCTGTGCACAGCGATCAAACCATAACCCGGCTGCAATTGCCCCGGCGCCCATTTCTCATTGTGGATGGCAATCGCCAAATTATTCTGAATCAAAATACCGTTCGCATTGGACGCAGCCGCGAAGGTGATGTCGTAATTGATGATCGGCGCGTCAGTCGTATGCACGTGGAATTGCGCTGGCAAACTCAGTCAATGAGGTTTTTGTGTGTGGATCTGAATAGCACCGGTGGAACCAGGCTGAACGGCTATCCAATTGCGCAATGCCCGCTTGAGGCCGGCGATATTATTTCCCTTGGCGGCGTGGATGTAATATACGGCGAGGAAGTGGCATTTAGCCAGCCACCCGAGGTTCTTGACGGAACAACGGGTAGCGCCGATCAGGACGCTTAACCATGCGGCGGTCAAGCTTGTCCTCCATTTCCAAGATTTCCAAGCAACCATAATCCCCAATATAAGTCGAGCCACGCAGCTTACATCAATGAGTATCGCAACAACGCCCGAATGGGTGAAGCACGCAATTTTTTACCAAATATTTCCGGATAGATTTGCCAGTAGCGCAACAATCCAGAAACCGGGATTTCTCGAGCCATGGGACACGCCGCCGACCACCTTTGGGTTCAAGGGTGGTGATTTGATGGGAGTGTGCGAGCGGCTGGATTACCTGAAGGATTTGGGTATCAATGCCATCTATTTCACCCCGATTCTCCAGAGCACTGCAAACCATCGTTACCACACTCACGATTATCTGCGCGTTGATCCCATCCTCGGTGGCGACGCGGCCTTTCTCAAGCTTCTAAACCAGGCGCACAAACGCGGGATTCGCGTGGTCATCGACGGGGTTTTCAACCACGCAAGCCGGGGGTTCTATCAATTCAATCATGCGCTGGAAAATGGCAAGAGCTCTCCTTATCTGGATTGGTTTACCTTCCGTGACTTTCCATTAAACGCATATTCGGGAAAAATCGGCTATGAGGCCTGGTGGGGCATACCGGCCTTGCCAAAATTCAACACGAAGACGCCCGCGGTGCGCGAATTCTTGTTTGGTGTGGCCGAACACTGGATGCGTTTTGGCGCCGATGGGTGGCGACTGGATGTCGCCGGCGAAATCGATGACGATTCATTTTGGCGGGAGTTTCGAGCGCGTGTAAAGGCAATAAATCCCGAGGCGTACATTGTCGGCGAGATCTGGCACGAGGCACAGCGGTGGCTGCAGGGTGATCAGTTTGATGCGGTGATGAACTACCTGTTCACCCGCGCCTGCATGGGATTTTTTGCCCGCGACAAACACGATTCAGCTCAGGTTGAGGGATCAGGGGTTGCTCCCGTACCAGCTTTTGATTCACGGGGATTTGCCCATGAAATGAATCGTTTGTTGTCGCTGTATCCGCAGGCAATAACCCAGTCCCAAATGAATTTGCTGGATAGCCATGACATTTCGCGGTTCGTGACGTATGCAAAAGGCGACACAAGCGCGCTCAAATTGGCCACCTTGTTTCAAATGACGTATCCTGGCGCACCGTCGGTCTACTATGGCGACGAAATTGGGCTGGCAGGAGGCAAGGATCCTGATTGCCGACGCACCTTCCCGTGGGATCAGCCCCTATCGTGGGATCGTGACCTGCTCGGATGGTTTAAGTCCGCGATTCAACTGCGCAAGAAATACGTGGCCTTGCGCACGGGTGATTTTCGCGTGCTGTACGCCGAGGATGATGTGCTCGCCTATGCGCGCGTGTTGGACGACGAGCGTTTAATTGTGGTGCTCAACTCTGGAATGAATGATGCGCTGTTGGACGTGCGCGTTGCGCAATCTTTGCAGCTAATGGATGGCACGCCCGTGCGGGAGGTATTTGGCGGGCAGGCGCGCAAGTTTGTAACGGGCGGTATGATCAGCAACATGAAGGTGGCCGGAAGATCCGGCGTTGTGTTTAAAGTTAGCTAAAGACAGTGGACGATCAGTGCTCTTAACAGGAACGCTGGTCTCGTGCAGTGCAACAATTATGAGCATTCAATGGAAGGGCGTAATGCCCGCAATAACAACCGCGTTTGACAAAAAGGGCGGCATCGATCACAAGTTTTGCGCACGCCACGCCAACTGGCAGGTGGATGCCGGTTGCACCGGCATTGTTTCTCCCGGTTCGCTGGGTGAAGGAAATGCACTTTCGCTTGAAGAAAAGGTTGCACTGTGGACGACTCTGGTGCAAGCCGTGGGTGATCGTGTTCCGGTTGTTGCAGCCATCGCGGCGCTGAGCACCGCCGAAGCGGTGACGCTCGCCAAGGCGGCTCAGACTGCCGGTTGCACGGGCTTGATGGTGTTGCCACCATATGTCTACAAGAGTGACTGGCGCGAAATGAAGGCCCATGTGGTCGCCGTCATGAAGGCCACCAAGCTCTCATGCATGCTGTATAACAACCCAATCGCTTATGGCACGGATTTCAAACCCGAGCAGATTGCCGAGCTTGCGCTTGAGGTCAAAAATTTTCACGCGGTCAAGGAAAGCAGCGCGGATGTGCGTCGGATCATGGCGATACGCGAGCTCAGTGGCAGCCGGCTCACGTTGGCCATGGGTGTGGATGACGCCATTGTCGAAGGCGTGGGTGTGGGTGTGACCTGTTGGGTCGCCGGGCTGGTAAACGCCTTTCCAAAGGAAAGCGTTGATTTGTTCAACTTGGCGCGCGAGGGCAACCTTGAAATGGCGCTGCCGCTATATCAGTGGTTTCTGCCCCTTTTGCGGATGGACACCGTGACCAAATTCGTTCAGCTGATCAAGCTTTGTCAGCAGGAAGTTGGCATGGGTGTCGAGCGTGTGCGTGCCCCGCGGTTGGTCCTTGACGGCGCCGAACGCGAGCAGGCGTTGGCAACCATCCGTCACGCCCTGGCCAACAAACCGTAGGATTCCCTATCATGTGGTCCCCACCTCCCAATTGGCAATCCTTCACCACCGTGGATGTTCACACGGAAGGTGAACCCTTGCGCATCGTTACGGGGGGAATTAATGCTGTACCGGGCGACAACATGGTCGCCAAACGTGAATTTGCGCGTCAGCACCTGGATTGGCTCAGGCGGCGCTTGATGTTTGAACCGCGCGGTCACGCCGATATGTATGGTGCGATTGTGACCGAGGCGGTCACGCCCGGCTCGGATTTCGGCGTGCTGTTTATGCACAACGAAGGCTGGAGCACCATGTGTGGTCACGGGATCATCGCATTGGTAACTGCCTTGTACGAAATGAGCGCCGGCGATGACGGTCAACCCATGGCGGATTCCATTTGGTCATCCTTATGCCGTCGAATCGCCGACCGACTCAAACAGGCGCCGATTGCAGTCCATATTGATACCCCGGCTGGCCGGGTGACGGCATCCGCCGATATACAAAGCAGGCGTGTCAGACGGGTCCAGTTTGAGAACGTGCCATCATTTGTGTTTGCGCGTGATCAAGTGGTTAAAGTCGCCGGTTTGGGTGAAATTCAATACGACGTTACCTTCGGCGGCGCGTTCTATGCATATGTTGACGCTGATCGGCTGGGCCTCACGCTGGATGCGGCGCATGCGCGCCAGTTAATAGACGTTGGCATGACTATCAAGCGCGCAGTAATGGCTGCGCTGCCCATCGTGCACCCATTCGAGCCCGCCCTTGGTTTTCTATACGGCACAATCCTGGAGGGCAGTGCCCACGATGGCGCTCATCAATCGCGAAACGTGTGCGTGTTTGCCGAAGGTGAGGTTGATCGCTCGCCGACTGGAACCGGGGTGAGCGGTCGTTTGGCGCTTGAACATGCCCGCGGTCGGCTAAAAATCGGTCGGCCATTTGTGGTCGAGAGCATCCTTGGCACGCCATTCACGGGTACGATCGTGGCGCAAACGAAATTTGGAGAGTACCCTGCCATTACAACCGCGATCAGTGGTCGGGCATGGATTACCGGCAGACATGAATTTTTGATCGCGCCGGATGATGTGCTGCGGGACGGCTTCCTGTTGCGTTGACCGTATCTCATTGAATAAGCTTCAATGAACCAACGGTGGTAATTCTGCAGCCAAATCTCGTTTTGGCCACACCAAGGATACGACCGCACATAGCACAAAACCGCTTAGGAGCCCGAGAATGTGCCCGGCAAAGCTAATCCCCGGAACGCTGAAGTCAAACACCGACTGCATCAAAACCAGCCACACAATGCTTTGAATATCCAGTGTGCCTTGTGGCGCACCGCCGGTTCGCCGTGCCGAAACCGCGAGATATAGCTGCGCACCCACGATACCAAAGATACTTGCGGATGCGCCGGCATAAATCTGATTCATGGCTTGCAGCCCCTGCGTCGCCAGAACCAGAATGCCGCCAGCGGCCATCGCGCCACTTAGCAAATATATGGCGAGAAATCGCCAGCTTCCAAGTCGCGCTTCCAGCCCCCGCCCAAAGTTGTTTAGAGCAAGCATGTTAAATGCCACATGAGCCACGCCAAAGTGCAGAAACTCACTTGTAAACGCCCGCCACCAGGCTCCTGACAAGGCGAGCTGGGGTACAAAAGCGCCGTATATTTGCACGGCGCGCACCTCGCCCAGCCGGAGACCCATGATGGTGGTAAAGGCAAATATGACGAGATTGGTGGCGATCAACCCATACGTTGCCGGGTTTTCCAGCAATCGCGTTTGCAGCGAACGTGATTGCACGGCTGCAAGCTGCGACGCGGCCTCATCGATCACCGTGAATTGTCGCTTCGAAATGCTTGCCAGAGCCTGCCAGTCTCGAAATGGGTGAAGCACCTTGATAAGTGGCAGCCATCGACCTGCGGCCTGAAACTCCGTTATTGACCGCGCTTCCGCCATATTCCGCAGCAATCCTTGGGGCGTCAGGATAAACATCACGTATGCCGCTCCGGCGATCCACGGGCCATAACCGGGTGCGTACCACCATGCCACGGCGGCGAGCATCAGTACCCCGACATATACAAATTGCCAGCTGCGGGTCATCCGCTGTCGCCCTAGTTGCGAGATGCAACTGGCGACGACAATAAAGAAAATGATGTTACCTAGATCCATTACGGAAACATTGTCTGGCTACCATCCACTGTTGCTGCGGCGTGAGGTAGTGCTTCCGCCCAACAGTCCACCCAGGATGCTGCGCGTCAGTTGGCGACCAAGGCTGCTGCCCACGCCGCGCAGCAGGCTCTTGCCCACGATTCCCGCAGCAGCGCCGATCCCGGTCAGAATTGCAGAGGTGTCAATGGAAGGACCCACGGGCGCGGCGGGCGGTTGCGTGCGTGCGGGCGCTTGCTGCACCCGTGGTTGCTGGCTCGGCTGGGTCTGTATTTGCGTTTGTGCGGATGCGGGTTGGGCAACCTGCACAGTATGCCTGGACTTAAGCACCTCATACGCGCTTTCGCGATCAATCGCCTGTTCATAGTGGCTGGCGACAATCGAGTTTTGAATGACACTGGCCCGCTGCTGCGGCGATATTGCGCCCACCTGCGACATGGGCGGAACAACCCAGGCACGCTGCACGATCGTCGGTGCTCCACTGTCATCAAGGAAGCTGACAAGCGCCTCGCCAACGTTTAGCTGGGTGATAACCTCTTCAATATTGATCTTTGGGTTTTGGCGAAATGTGTCCGCGGCCGATTTCACCGCTCTTTGATCTCGCGGGGTAAATGCGCGCAGCGCGTGTTGAACGCGGTTCCCGAGTTGTCCCAGTACGCTGTCTGGCACATCGGTCGGATTTTGCGTCACAAAGTACACGCCAACGCCCTTGCTTCGGATCAGCCGCACAACTTGCTGCACCTTGTCCAACAAATTGGAAGGCGCATCATCAAACAAAAGGTGCGCTTCGTCAAAAAAGAACACAAGTTTTGGTCGATCCGGGTCACCGATTTCCGGCAGCTTCGTCCAAAGTTCACTCAGCAACCATAGCAGAAATGTGGCATACATTTGCGGGTTCTGCATTAATTTGTCAGCGGCGAGAATGTTAACAACGCCCTGACCGGACTCGGTCTGAATTAAATCCGCCAAATCAAGCGCGGGCTCTCCAAAGAATTTGTCTCCACCCTGCTGCTCCAGTTGAAGCAACGCCCGCTGAATCGCGCCAACACTTGCCGTGCTCACGCTGCCGTATTCTGTCATCAGGCTTTGTGAGTTCTCGGCTACATACTGCATCATGGCGCGCAGATCCTTTAAGTCCAGCAACAATAGGCCTTGATCGTCGGCATATTTGAACGCGATGTTTAGAACACCTTCCTGCACATCGTTTAGCTGAAGCATTCTGCCAAGCAGGATCGGACCCATTTCACTCACCGTGGCACGGAGCGGATGACCTTGTTCACCAAACACATCCCAAAATGTCACCGGAACGGCAGCGGGCTTAAAAACGGCTTGCATCCCGAGCTGCTTGACGCGATCTGCAATTTTTGGGTTGTTCCCACCCGGTTGGCTCATTCCGCTCAGGTCACCCTTTACATCAGCCATAAACACGGGCACACCGCGTTTGCTAAATTGTTCTGCGATCGTTTGCAGGGTTACGGTTTTGCCGGTTCCTGTTGCGCCCGTAATCAGCCCATGGCGATTTCCCTTGTTGAGGATTATGACGTTGTCGGTGTCGCCCTTGGCGACCAGAATTGGGTCATTGGTAGACATATTGTTTATTATCCCCGTCTTGCCTGTCGCGCGCGCCAGAGCAAACCAACCGGATAGCCCAGCATTTTTGCAATATCACCCGTCACCCGAATCAATGGAATCAGCGCGGCGGAATGTAGTTTTTGTCCAAGCGTCATGGACTCAAATGCGGGCACCTGTGGCAGCCGGTGATAGGGTTGACGCAAATAAATACCCGCACCAGTTGCCAGGGCAAGGAGCAACAACGGTGAGACGAGCACAACGCCCCCTATCAACGCAGGCACTGCGACAAGGTAGGTCACGTATCGAATAATGTGGCGTTTTGACCACAGATTTGCCTTGCCATCTCCGCGTGCATACAGATAATATTGCTTGAAAAAAGCCCTGAGGGTGCTGCGCGGTCGAAAGTGCGCGATGGCGCGGGGTGCAAACGCAAAACCGCCGCTGGTTTCGCGAACGGCAAAGTCAAACAGAAGGTCTTCGCAATAATCCAGCCATTCGGGATAGCCATCCGCCGCCTGCCAGGTGGTCTTTCTAAATGCCACCGAACGCGATGATGGAAGAAAGGTTTCCGGCCTGATTTCACTTAGCACGGGCAACACGGTGGCGCTCAGCGCAGTTTCAAAGGTTGAGTGCGCCTCCGCGACAAAAAATCCTGCCACGGCGTTTGGCGCCGGGGGTGGTGCAAATACACCGGGTACCGGTATTGCGTCCTCGCGAAATGGGGCCGTTATTTGGCTGAGCCAATCGGGTTCAAGGCGGACACCGGCGTCGCAGCAGGCAATAATGTCTCCATCGGCTGCCGCGATGGCGAGGTTGCGCCCCCGCGCAATATTTGCGCCCGGCTCCAAAAGCAAGCGCACCTTCATGCGCTTGCGATTTGTTTCTGCGTGGATAAGCGCCAGGGTTTCATCCGTGCTCCCGCCATCGCAAACCACCACTTCACCAGGTTGGCGCGTTTGCGCGGCGAGTGAGTCCAACAATACACTGATCGTCCTAGCTTCGTTCAGAACCGTAAAAATAACCGAAACCATTTAGTTTGGTTCAAACTCAATTTTGCCGTTGGCCATGGATTTGATTCTGGCCAATGCGTGCACCGGGATGTTCAAGTGCAGCAACGCATCGCGCCCGTGTTCGAATGTCTTTTCCACAAGTGTGCCAATGCCAACCACCTTGCATCCCGCCGCGTGCGCAATTCTGACGAGCGCGAGGATGGTCATACCCGTTGCCAGAAAGTCATCAATAATAAGAACGGTATCGTCTGGCCGCAAATATTCCGGCGAAGCCATAATTTCAACATCTCGTCTTTTTGTATGTGACGGCGCAGTGGTCATGAACACAATGTCCGGCATCGTGACCGGTTTGGTTTTACGCGCATACACGATTGGCACCTTCAGCTGCCATCCGGTCATCAGGGCCGGTGCAATGCCGCTGATCTCACACGTAAGTATTTTATTGGCGCCGGTGTTCGCAAAAAAGTTGCCAAACTCCACGCCACACGCCATCATCAGCCCGGCATCCACTTGATGATTGATAAACGAATCCACCTTTAGAATCCCATCACCAAGGTTTTTACCTTCCGTTGCAATCCTTTGTTCAAGCAGTAACATTTTGTGATTATATTGGGGATGGCTTGACATCCCATTGCCATCGGACACCATGGTCAAGAACTCCGTCAGCATAAGTGCGCTGGTTCAGATAACCAAGGGCCATTTTGCGCTTGAATCTGGCTATCACGCTGATACGTGGTTTGATTTGGACGGATTGATGTCGCATGCGCGCCAGGTTCAAGAATCCGCCCATCAACTTGCAGACAAGCTTGTCACCTATAACATCGAGGCGGTGTGTGGCCCGCTGTTTGGAGGGGCAATCGTGGCGCAAAATATTGCATCGTTTTTGGATCTGCCATATTTCTTCACCGAACGATGTGTGCGTAAAGTCCCAGGGGCTCTATTTCCCGTCGACTATTGCTTGAGTAAATCGCAGCAGAGTCGCGTGCGCGGAAAATCAGTTGCGGTTGTGGATGATGCCGTCAGCGCCGGGTCCGCCATTCGCGGCACGGTGCGTGCACTCCAGGCCGCCGGGGCCCGACCGGTTGTTGTTGGCGCACTTTTGCTTCTTGGTGACGGATCGGCTTCCTTTGTGGCCAGCCATGGTCTTGGCATGGAGTTCGTCGAGAAGCTCGACTTTCGGCTTTGGCTTCCCACTTCCTGCCCGTTGTGTGCCGGCCAATCGAAACCGACCGTGCCGGAACCTTAACGAATCCTAATACCCAATGCAAAGCTTACGATGTTTTGCCCGAATAGTTCGCTTTGGTATGCAGCGTTGTACCTAAATAACCTGAAGCACTAGCCCGAAAATTGGGAGATGGCAATCGCGTGCCGGTGCGTGTCACTACATTTGAAGTTTCCTTTGAGCTCACATTATTGCCGGCAGGCGCAAACGGGTTCCGTCTTGTCATTCCCCTCGGAGTATTCAAAGCGCTGGGCGTCGGCGAGGAGGCGGAACTCCCACTTGAGCTAGTCCCTGACACGGGACGCACGGCGCCGGACATTCCGCCTGAGCTGGGCGAAGTGCTGCGAAGCGTGGAGCTTGCCGCTGCATGCTACGAGGCGCAGTCGGTTTCCCTGAAGCGCCAAATCGTGAGCCAGGTTTTGGAGGCGAAATCCGAGGCCTCGCGAATGCATCGCGCCCGCGCCGCAGTTTCCAATCTGGTGCGCGGGCGCTAAATCCAACGGTTGTTCTAAAAGGCTTACTTTAGCGGTGCGGCGATGAATGTCACGCTGTAAGTTTGGCACCACACGATCGCGCTCTTGTACTTGGAAATATCCATGCCGGTTGGGATGGAATACGTCTGATCGCCAGAGTTTGCCTTTAATTTGCCAAGGTTAAGCGCGCCCTTGATCACGCCTGGCCCGTCCTTTGCGACCGGGTCATCTACCACCAGATACACATACAAGTCGGGTCCGTTGTTCACCTTGAAGCCTTTGAATAAAAGACTGAAATCGCCTGACTCCGTCTTTGCAAGCACTGCCGTTCCCGCGCCCTTTTCGTCCAAGTTGTAGAACTGTCCGGTTCGGGGGGCCATGGCCTTGGCTTCCATGGCTTTCATAGCGGTTTCGGTCGATTTGGCTTCCATCGCCATCATCGCAGTTTCGGTTGATTTTGCCTCGACGGCTTTCATTGCGGTCGCGGTCGATTTGGCTTCCGCTGCCATCTTCGCGGTCTCGGTTGACTTGGCTTCGGTAGCCTTCATGGCCGTGTCGGTGGCTTTGGCTTCCATGGCATTGCTTTCGGCCAGCTTCGAATCGGCGGTCGCGCTCAAAAGTGGTGCTGCGGTGGCAGCCACATTGCTAATAGGCACGGGAACTGGTGCTTGCCCGCACCCGGCGGTAAGCAGCACTGCCGCAGCGGCAACAATAAATTGGGACCTAAATAGTTTCTCCATGCCCGCAACAGTGCCAGCCAACTGTTACGTCAAAATGACAAAAGTATAAACAGACCAACGTGCGCTATCATCCCCCCGAACACTTCGGCATGAGCACAACACAGAAAAAATCCATTTCACTAAAACCGCCGGTGATGTCGCTGCCTGGCGTCGCAACGCGGTTGCGTGCTGAGGGCAATGACGGACCGATCCGAGCACTGCGGGCGGAATCTAATCGAGCAATTGCCGAACATGACGCGCTTCGCGCAGTCGATAGCTGCCTCTCAACTGTCCATGTCTCGGTCGGTGATGGCCAGCCGATGATTGGGCGTGACGCAGTCCGCGCCGCCTTCGAACGATCATTCGCCGATTCAACGTTTTTGACGTATGAGCGCACCCCGTCAAACATACAGATGGGTGAATCAGGTGTTACCGCCAGCGAATCCGGCACCTGGCAGGGAAAGTGGAACAAGCCGGACGGTGTCATGACAATGAGTGGCACCTATCTGGCCGTGTGGCGCAAAATGGCCGGTCGTTGGCAGCTGCAGTCCGAATTGTTTGCGACTCTAAATTGCACTGGCAGCCGCGAATGCTCGCCCGCGTAGATAGCTCACTGTGAACATGTCAAGGTAAATATGATTCAGCACTTTGTTCAACTGAACGGTTTGCGCCTCCACTACATGCGCGGTGGCAGTGGACCAACTTTGTTGCTTCTCCATGGTGTAACTGATCACGCCGCCTATTGGGGCTGGACTGCGCGCCAGCTTGCACAAAATTTTGATGTCATCGCCATCGATCAACGCGGTCATGGGTTGAGCGATTCACCACCATCGGGTTACCGATTGACTGATTATGTCGCGGATGCCTCGGCGGTTTTGCTGAAATTTGCTACCGGCCCCGCGATTGTGGTCGGCCACTCGTTTGGGGGGTGGGTTGGTAACCGCCTGGCGGCGCAGCACCCCGAGCTGGTGCGCGCTTTGATCCTGGAAGACCCGCCCTTTGCGGGTCAGACTCCGCGTGTCGTAACCGCTGAAGAAGCGGATGCCGGTAGGTACGCCTGGTTCGCCTGGCTGCGCGATTTGGCGGGTTTGACCCGGGAGCAGTTGGCTGCCAAATGTGCGGTTGACAATCCGGGTTGGAGCGAGGAAGACTGTGATCATTGGGCCACCAGCAAGCTTCAGGTTCGCGCCCGAATCTATGCGGTGGATGGCATCGAATTTGACACGCACTGGCAGGAGGCCGCTACGCGTGTGATTTGTCCAACGTCATTAATCTACGGCGACGGCGAACGAGGCTCAATCGTAACAGCGTCATCGGCCGCGTTTGCGCAGACGCTGATCCCCGCGTGCCAGACCGCCTACATTGCGGGCGCCGGCCACGCCATTCATCGTGATCAGCCACAGGCAATGGTGTCTGCCATGCACGCATTTATCGCCGGACTAAGTCACTGAGCGTGCCAAGCCATTTGATTGGCGAATTGTTTGAATTGCCGCCACAATAACACCGCACCCTAGTACACTTGTCACAATGTCACGTATCCTGCTTCGACTATCACTGGCGCTGGGTTTGACTATGGTCGGTCTGTGCCAGGTGACGCTGCCTGCGCGAGCACAAGCGGCCGGCGCTTATGTCATCACCGATGTGGTTGCGAGTGCTTTCCCCCAGGTTGGTTTCAAATTGCGCGCCTTGGACGCGAGCAACAAGGTGATAACCGGGCTCAATCCCGGCAACCTGCCCATCTTTGAAAATGGTCAGTTGGTTCCGGCCCAAAATGTGCAGATCACACCAAAAGATGACGGTCCAATGACGTTTATCTTCGTGATCGATTATGGCGTTAACAACAACTATCTCGCGGTTGCCAATCCGCTGCGTACTGCGCTGGGCACACTGACTGAACGGAACATATTTGTTGACGGTCGGGATCGTGTACAGGTGTTGTCGCGCGAAAATGTCAGTGGTGATCGCACCGAGGTGGTGGTGAACCCAACCACGCGTCGTGATGACTACGGCCAGTGGGTGGGTCGTGAGACGTTTGCAACCCGCAGCCGTGCGCCCACAAAGGGTCTTGAGGCGGTTCAGGATGCCATACGTTCCGCAGCTGGTTTCGTGCCCGTCCCCGGCAGCCAGCCAGTTGCCATCGTTTTTGTGTCACGTGGCGTGGAGGACCCGGCGCCTCAAGTGGCGGCGGCCGCGGCCCGAAACTATGCTGGTGACGCGCGCGCGAAGGGGATGACCATTATTGCCATTCAGACCGATGGCTTTACACCGAAAGAGCCACTGCAAACGCTTGCCGGCGTCAGCAACGGCGCCTACATTCAGCTTGGGCCAAATATTGGAACCGATGCCGAAAATGCCTATCGTGCGGTCTCTGCGCAGCGAACTTACTATCAAGTCACGTACACCAGCGCAGTCGGCACACCGGGTAACCGCCGAATCACGGTTAACGCCGCCGACCAGCCAGTGCAGGGAACCGCCACTTATGCCGTGTCGCCTCTGCCCGCAAGCGTGACCATTGACACACCCGCCACAGGCAATGAGCTCCGACGCGAGCCCACCACCAATGCCAATGGCGAGTCGACGTATCCGCCTTTGCGACCACAGGTCGTGGCTTCCTATAAGTTTGCGGATGGATTTACGCGTACCGTGGAAACGGCTCAGCTCTTGGTGGACGGTCGGGTCACCTCGGCTGTGCCAAAAATAACCCCGGGCAGGGTGGAATTTGTTGGTGACCTAAGTGACGCGGCGACCACGGCGGTGAACAAAAAACCGCTCAGGCTTGAAGTGCGTATAAAAGACTCGCTGGGCGTGGAGAATGTTGGTCGCTCGGATTTGTTCGTCACCGTCATTGCGCCGCCCACACCCGTGCCCACGGTCGCGCCGTCTCCGACGCCACAGGGTGTTACGCTGACCACGGGTGCCGCCGCCGGGGTAGGGGGAGCGGTGCTTGTATTGGGCCTGCTTGCAGGCGCGGCGGTCATCATCATGCGGCGGCGTGGGCAACGACAGGACGCACCCAAAACCATGATCTACGCGCCGGGCAAAGCCGTGACCTATGGATCCCTAACTGTACTTGCCGGGCCCCGCGAGCTGATCAACTATCCGCTCAAACTCACCCTGGCGAAGACGGTGATCGGCCGTAGTCCGCAAGGTACTGATCTCCAATTCTTTGCAAATCAGGAGAGCTCCATCAGCCGTGCGCACTGCACCATTGAAGCGATTGACGGCCGGAGCTTCATCACGGATTCCAGCAGCTCGGGCACATTTTTGAACGGTCGTCGTATTCCTCAAGGCCAGCAGATTGACTTGCACGAAGGTGATGAGTTAATTCTGGGCGACCTGACCCGCAAGGGTGTAAAGCTTAGATTTAGTACGGCAAGCAGTGATCTATTGAGCGGATCCGATAGTACCCGCTATGTGAACCGAGACTAACTTCGTGTTGATCGACCATGCCGGATTATCGAGGTCCGCTGCATGGCTGACCTCGGAGGACCTGCGTCATGAAATCCAAACGAAGTCCACTTTTTTGGCTTGTTGGTTGCGCCGTGCTGGCCGTAGGGTGCTCGTGTGCCGGCCTTGGGGGGATGTTCGCGGTCGGAACGCTCTCATCGGTTACCGGTCTCTATGTGACGACGCCGCGGACGGCGGCCGCCGAACTCCCCGCCGGCGGGTTGGACGAACCTATCTCGACGCCGCCGACCACTGCTGGCACGGCACGAAAACCTGCCGCAACTGTGACGGGCGAATCAACCGTGCGCGCCTCGGCGGCCCGATCGACACAAGCGGTAGCTACTCCAGCGGCGTCACGCGCGGTTTCGACACCCACCTCACGACCACGCACAGGGACGCGTGGTGATTCCGGGCAACAAACTAGTGTTCTCAATCAAACCCTCGGCTTTATTTCAGATGATTATGTCTATCTGGACTATGGCGGTGTCGATCTAAAGCGCGAATCCGCACGAATTGGCGGGCTAATATCTTCCGGCCTCAGTTCAGAGGATTTTTACGCCGAAATGAAGGGTCTTATTGAGAGACTAAATGACCACCATTCGGTATTTTTGACTCCAACGGAGGTCAAGGACGAAGAGTCTCGCTCCGGCGGATTTGGCACCTACGTGGGCTTTGGTCTGGATTTGTGGCGAAGCGATGACAATACCTATGCATATCTAACGCAAGTGCTGCCTGGCAGCCCGGCGGCAAAGGCCGGGTTAAAACAGCACGAGCACATACTGCGCGTGGACGGCCAGTCCGTCATTGGCTCGGATGGGCGTTTGATTAACTTTGGTGGACCAGTTGGTAGCACCGCAGTTTTCTCTGTTCGTTCGCCCGGCGGCGCCACGCGCGAGGTAACCGTGTCTCGCGCCACGCTTGAAAATCGCTCTCGCGTCGAAGCTAGATTGTTGCCGTCAGCAAGTAACCGCAAGATCGGATATTTGTATATCCCGGGATTCGACGGTCGCACCATAAGCACGGATACGCGCGCCAGTCTGCGCGATCTTATGAATGGCGCGGGGGGAACCTTGGACGGTCTTATCATCGATATGCGCAACAACGGCGGGGGCGATTTGCCTGTGTTACAAGCCCACCTTGGTCTCTTTACTGCCGGGGTTGTTGGTTATGGCATCGATCGAGAAGGTAAAAAGACGAATATTTCATGCACGGCAGAGACCATTGGTAATTCACAATCAGTCCCCATTGTGATACTGACTGGAAAGCTAACCGCGTCATTTGGAGAGGTGTTTGCAGGTGCTTTACAAGGGAGCGGTCGCGCCAAAACAGTGGGTCAGGCCAGCTCCGGTTTGATCGAGGAATTGTTGCCCTATGACTTTACGGATGGCTCGGAACTACTCCTGGCAATACGCACGTTTTATATGCCAAACGGCACAACCTGGGCCCGCAAGGGATTGCAGCCCAATATCCCTGTTTCAAGGACATGGGAACAGGTGACGGTCGAAGATGACGAGGCTATTTCGGCGGCGCTGGTTGCTGTCGGGTCGCGCTAGAAGCGCCGCGCACGGTTCGGTATGGTGAACGCTACGGTGCACCGTCTTGGGGTGCATCGGCAGTCCGCATTCGTTCCACGGGTATGTGATAAAAATTTGCCACAATGCGCGAGGATGACTGCTCGCGTCTGGCGCCGCCGTATGGTTCAAAGGTGTCTTGGCGACCGGCTAGATTCGCAAATACTAGGTTGCCGATCAATCCGTTGGCGCCGGTTATTAGGACCTTCAAGATGGGTGATGGGTAATTTCGGCCGTGGACCGGACTTGGCTGCTGCACGTCAGCAGGCTAGCTGATCAGGTTAAACGTCAGGTTGAGTCGACCGACCCGGATGACCGCCCCTGCCGGCAACTGCTGGGTTGCGCTGGCCGGCAGTTTTTTGCCATTGACGTAGACCGGGTTGCGTCCCTGTATATCTTCGATATAAAACGAACCGTTCGCCTCGGTGATGCAGGCATGGGCGCGTGACACAGTTGGCAGGGGTTCAATCCCCTCAAGATCCACCGCCAGCAATCGATTGTTGCTGGGGTTGCGATGGTCCCGTCTGCCCAAGACCGCCGGTTGCCACAGTAGGTCAAACTCGGTGAGTGTGCGCTCCTCCTGCAAATAGGCTCGTTTGAATCGCTTGCTAAACGGTTTGCGTTCACCACGTCGAATCGCTTCCAGTGTGCCGGTGGCTTCAACGATTCGCGTAACGACCAGTGTCGCACCGTCCGAAATACCGGCTTGGTTGAGTGGTCGATCCGTTGGCAGGCTGACATATCCTCCCGCTGCGCGCATTTCATAATTCCCGTCAAGGTTGAATTTGTCCTTGATCGTTCCGATAAGCGTGGCCACCTGCAGGCTGCTGCGCACATTTACGCGCTTGCTGCCCACGTCGTTGGCCTTCACGTCAAGGTTGATATTCAAACGGTCGTTCGCCATGGTTAGGATTGTAAACACGTTGCAGCCGGGCGGGTGCACGGTCGCACATCCGTTTCGATTTTGACAAACAGCCAGTTGCACCAATTGATCCAGTAGGAAAACGTTTCGACGGAAGTGATCTTCAAGATAAAGCGGTCTGACGCGAGCAGCCCGGCCTAATCCGGGCTGCTTCTTTCAATCCTAGTCGTCCCAGCGTTTGTCCGGCTGCCAAAAACCCAACTTGGGCGTGTTCCAGGCGTCGGTTGGTTCGAATAGACCGCTTGGTTCGCGCAGCCCGGCCTTGATGTTTTCATAGTTAAGGTCAACACCAAGACCTGGTTTTTCCGGCACGGCGACATAGCCGCCTTCCATGTAGTTTTCCGGCAGCCCGGTTACCAGACCCTCCCAAAATGGCAGATCAAGCCCGTGATGTTCAAGCGCAACAAAGCTCGGAATGGCCGCGGCCGTGTGCACGTTGGCCATAAATGCAATTGGCGAGCCCGCAAAGTGAAGCGCCGTGGGAATCGAGAACTGATCGGCATAGTCCGCGATCTTCTTGGTTTCCAACATACCCCCGGATGTCAACAGATCGGGATGAATAATATCAACCGCACGTTGCTCAATAAATGGCTTGAATCCGTTTAGCAAATACAGTTCCTCACCAGCGCAGATTGGCACATTTACCGCGTCTTTTACCTGTTTGTGGCCGGCCACATCCCACCACTGCACTGGATCTTCCATCCAGGCAAGACCATAGGGTTCAAGCGCACGACCAAATTTGATGACTTCTTTGGCGGTCATCATCCCGTGACCATAGTGATCAATACACAGTGATACGCCCCAACCCACGGCCGCGCGCACCGCGGCCACAATTTCCGCCATGCGCGCGATGCCCTCATCGGTGACGTGGACGCCGGTTCCGCTGCCGGGTGCGTTCCACCAGTTACCGGTGTTGAGCTCGTGCTTGGTCTTCGAACCAATCCACATGTTTGGAAATACATTCATCAAGTCAAGACGAATGTCAAACTTGATAAACGTCAGTCCCTTTGCCATGCGACCGTTGACCCGCTCCACATATCCTTCGGGTGTGGGTGTGTGCGCCGCAGGCGTGTCGGCATACAGGCGCACTTTGTCGCGATATTTCCCACCCAGGAATTGGTAGCAGGGCACCCCATAGACCTTTCCGATCAAATCCCAGAGCGCGATTTCAATACCGCTGACACCACCGCCCTCACGTCCCCAGCTGCCAAACCGCTTCATGTCTCGGAAGATCATGTCAAGGTTGCAAGGGTTTTGCCCAATCAACCTGCTTTTGAATTGCAGGGCGTTTTCCCTGTGTCCGGCATCTCGCACCTCGCCAATGCCATACACGCCCTGGTTGGTATCGATGCGAATGATTGGGTAGTCATAATTTGCCGCAACTACTGCGGTGCGAATATCCGTGATCTTCAGATCACTCGGTTTTGAAAAGGTGTTGACCGTGTTAAGGGCCTTGTCTGCCTTTGCGCCAGCCGTTTCTACAGGTTTTTCTGCCATTTGTGTTCCTCTTAAATATGTTTGGTTTGTTACGCTACGCCTCGGCGTGCCTTACAACGCGATAAATGGTTTGATCCGTTCCCACTGGCGATCAATTTCGCGGAGATCATCGGCGAGTAACGGGTTGGTTTGCATGCGCATGGCGTTTGATTTGAAAATCCCGCGGCGGACCATTATTTCTTTTGCAAAGCCCATACCCATCAAGCTTTCCAGCACAATCATGGGCTGAACGATGTCGAACCAATGGTTCACACCCGTGGCGTCGCCCGCTTCAAGTGCATCCCACAATTTCTGTTCGATATCGCAAAATTCGCACGCGATAATGCACCCGTCTACGCCGCGTGCATGCTCGGTGGGCAAATAAAGACCACCCACGCCCCCCATGACGCCGTGTACGTTCGGGCTTTTGCGCGCGCACAGCGCTCCGATGCTGCGCGGTGTCGGAGGCACCTCTTCCTTGACCCACTTTACGTGTTCAAGGTCGTTGCACAATCGAATCACCTGGTCGGTGCTCATCGGCACCAACCCTGCATTCTGGATCCATATTGGGATGTTTACCGCGGCGTTAATCGCGCTGAAATAGCTGTAGATGACATCAAAGTCGGGCTTTATCGTATAGGGCGGCATCGCAATGACACCATCGGCACCAAATTCCACGGCCGAGCGTGCAAAGGCCACGGCCTGGGGTGTGCTCACGCCGGCCACGTTTACGATCACAGGAACACGTCGGCCCGCCTGTTCAATCGGAACCTTCATCATCGTGCGGCGTTCGGATTCATCAAGAGCTTGAAACTCGCTCACCAGCACCGGTGTCACTATGCCCTTGCAGGTCGTCGCGATAAACTCAATCTCTTTGCGGAGAACCTCCTCGTCAATGGTGTCATGCGTCGTCCAGGGAGTCATGGGAATTCCAAAAATTCCGCGCCAATCCTTGTTGTTCATAGTCATAATCTAAATCCAATTAAAACAGCTGACACGCGCTGCTCGCCGATAACGCAGCCATCGGAAGTCTTTCAAGGGTGGGCGGCGCAACGCAATGACTAGCGAATGAACAAATCCGACACGTTTTGGGTTGTCCCGCGAAAGCGGTTTGACGTCTGCTGGTGCTGAGTGGTTGAGTCATCGCGCGATCATGTGGTACTTACAGACGTGCCTAGTGCACTAGTTATGTGAGGACGTGACCAACGTGTTGAGTTACTGGCGTTGACAACATTAGTTCAATGGTTACAATCCACGCACTAAAGGCAATATACTCCAATTAAAGTGTACGAGCAGCTTAAAAAAAATGACGACGTTGGCCAGTAAATTAACTCAGAACCACTCTTTTGCAGTTCGAATTCTGCATACATTTGGACGCGTCCATTGTGTTGATGTGGTCGGGCTTGTCTTTGCGTAGGTCCCAATTCTTAACCGAAATGGATAAGTTTGGAAGCGCTCTCAGTGCACTTGTTCAATAGGCGTATACTGTCGTGGTTCCTTAGCTTCCTCTAAGATTAAGTAGTCGGGAGTTTAAGATTTGAGATTCACAGCAGGAGGACAAACGGAGCATAAATAAGCATACCCACATATCAATTTCGTTATCGCAATATATAAATCAGAAGTCGAGGAGAAAAATCCTAATGTCCATGATGAAAACCTTTAAGTTTAGTTCCACCGTTGCGGCAGTCAGTTTGGTTGCACTTGCCGCATGTGCGCCAGCGGCTCCCCCGCCTGCGCCAACCAGTGCACCAGCTCCTGTTGCTCCTGCAGCAACAGCTGCGCCCGCAGCGCCTGCGGCTCCTGCGCCAACCAAGGCGCCGGATCCCACAAAAGCACCAGATCCTACCAAGGCCCCCGCGCCGACTCAGGCGCCAGCTGCAGCCCCCGGCACGCTCAAAGATGTGCCCCGTAACCGCACCCTTATTTTGGGATGGTCAGTAGGTTCACCAGTTGGTACTACGAATCCATGGGCCGCACCCGGGTATACGCACCAGGAAGGCAACGCCATGCTGTGGGAGCCACTCTTCTATTTTGGCATTTTTACTGACAAGGAACTGCCCTGGCTTGCGGAAAGCGGAATCTACAATGCCGACTTTACAAAGTTGACTGTCAAAATTCGCAAAGAAGCGACATGGAGCGATGGTACGCCCGTCACGTCCAAGGACGTGGCCTTCACCGCAAATGGTCAGATTAACAACGACAAGTTGGCCTATCATTCTGAATTCAAAGAGTTTGTGAAGGATGTCAAGGAGGTTGACGACAAGACTGTCGAATTCAACTTCAATAAGCCATCCCCACGATTCAAGTTTGAAGTGCTGACCCTGAAATTCGATACTGGTATTCCGATCGTTCCGGCCCATGTGTTGAGCAAGCAGGCCGATGTGAACGCGTTCGCCGGCGGAAATGATATGGCTCATTCAGGGCCATATGACCTAGTACAGTGGACCAAGGAGCAAAAGGTTTATGACCTTCGCGACAGCTGGTGGGCGATTAAGGCCGGTATTGCAACTGTGCCGGATGTGAAGCGCATCGTCATGGTTAACATTGGTGGCCAGATCGGTGGCAACATGGAGACCGTTGCCCAGCGTTTGGTAAACAATGAGATGGATTCGTCCCTGGACATGCGCGATTCGCTTATTGCAAGCACGCTGCAGAAGAATCCAAAGATTCAATCGTGGACCGGCAGCCAGCCTCCCCACGGTTATCTTGACTGGTGGCCAAATTCACTTTGGATGAACCATCAGCTGGCCCCATACAATGACGTCCGCGTGCGCAAGGCAATTGAGCTGTCAGTCAACCGTGATCAGATCGACGAAGTGGTCTACTCGGGCGCCAAGATCAGCACCGTTTATCCATTCCCGCTGTATCCTGGTCTGCAGAAGTTTGCCGACAATCCGGGCATGAAGGCGATCATTGAGAAGTACCAGCCCCGCAAGTTTGATCTCGCAGCCAGCGCTGCGCTGATGACTGACGCCGGTTGGAAGAAGAATGCGAAGGCCCTATGGGAGAAAGATGGCAAGACCGTAGACGCTACTATCAAGGGCTTTGAAGGTATTCACAGCGACATTGTTCCAGTGCTCGTTGAGCAGCTCAAGAAGGGCGGCTTCGATGCCAAGATCGACTTTGGCCCCGAGACGTATAACGATATGGCTGCAGGCAAGCCAGGTCTGTATATGTTTGGACATGGCGCCAGCTTGGCCGATCCGTCAGCTGTTCTGTTCTTGTTCACCAAGAAGCCATCTGGCAACAATGCTGGCTCGAACAACTTCAGCCGCTACAACAACCCTGACTTTGACAAGATCGTGGCCGCCATGGGACCTTTGGATTCAAACGATCCCAAGTTCACCGATTTGGCGAACCAGGCATTCGATATCTATTACAAAGATGTGATCGACATCCCGATCATTCAATGGTTGCATCGCATCCCCTATAACAACACGTATTGGACAAACTGGCCGTCGCAAGACAATAAGGCCGGTGGCACCAATGGCGCTTTCTGGGCACACACCGGTATGTTGGTGGTTACTCAATTGAAGGCAGCGCAATAAACCGAATACTGAGTTAGTGCGCTTTTGTCGCGGAGGTGTCATGCTTGCATTTACGGTGCAAGCGTGATGCCTCCCGACAGTTTCAGATTTCAAACTTGACGTGACAATTCGATATTTCATCCGCCGCGTACTTTTCTTGCTTCTGGTTCTTTGGGTGGCGTTCACCATGGTGTTCTTCATTCCACGTTTGTCAAGTAAGAATCCAATTCGTGAACGATTTGCCGCGCTATCCCGCTCCGGAGGGTTCAGCCCGGCCGATCTCGAAAAGATTGTTGATTCCTACAACACCAAATTCGGGCTCGACAAATCACTGCCCGAGCAATATGCAGTTTATATGGGGTCTATTTTGCGTGGAGATCTCGGCTATTCACTGGCCTACTATCCAAAGCGCGTGGGCGAGATGATTACAGATTCCTTGCCATATTCGCTGCCGCTCTATACCTTTGCTGTCGCAGCTTCTTTTATTCTAGGTAATCTGCTGGGTGCATTGAGCGCCTGGCCCAAGACGCCACGCTGGTTGAAGTCACTTGCAGTGCCATTGACCATTTTGAAAGGTGTGCACCCGGTGGTCCTTGGAATTGTCCTGGTGAATGTGATTGCCTTCCAAATGAAGTTGCTTCCGATTACCGGAACTTTTACATCCGGCGCGACTCCAAATTGGTCCCTACCGTTTATCTTGGATGTTGCCAAACACCTTATTTTGCCGGCGACGTCACTTATCCTCGCTTCAGCCGGTGGGTGGGCATTGGGTATGCGTGGCATGGGCGTCACAATTCAAGGTGAGGACTATGTGAACTTCGCCGAACACAAAGGACTGAAACCGTGGACCATATTTGGAAATTACTATGTTCGAAACGCGATGCTCCCTTCAGTCACCGCCCTGGCACTTGATATCGGCGCAATCGTCACTTCAGGTCTTTTGGTGGAAGGGCTGTATGGCATTCAAGGTCTCGGCAGTTTGCTGCAAGGCGCAATTGTGACCAATGACTTTCCGGTAATCTACGGAATTGTGATTTTTATTATTGGTGGCGTTGCTCTTGCCATGTTACTAACTGATCTGCTCTATCCACTGCTAGATCCGCGCATTCGCATGGATCGCCAATAAATCATGCAAGCTGTTGCTTCAAGCTCGATTCCCGCACCTGAACTTTATCGACCACCTTCACGCATTGTTTTGCTTGGTCGCTATCTTCGGCGAAATAAAGGCATCGTAGTTGGCCTTGCCATTATTTTGTTTCTGACTGCATTTACGATTCACGGTGTGCTTACGCTCGATCCAGACACGGCATATCCGTTGGCAGTTCGTACGAAACAGCCACCTGGACCGAATTTTTGGCTGGGCACGGATTGGTACGGTCGGGACCTGCATACAGCGATGGTAACTGGTCTGTGGCAGACCGCGCTAATCGGATTAATTGCCGGCGCAGCGGCAACGATAGTTCCAGTAATACTTGGGTTTTTCTCAGCATTTTTTGGTGGTTGGGTTGATCGTATTATTACGAGTGTTTGCGCCGTTTTGCAGCCGATACCCGCGTTTTTGATTCAAGTGATCATTGCTGCAACGCTTGACCGTAATACTTTGTTTGACGATCAGAAGCCCATTCAAGCCATATTGATTATTGCCGGCATTGTCGCAATTCTGGCATGGATGAAACCTACATTGGTCATTCGATCGCAAGTATTGAGCATGAAAGAGCGCATGTTTGTAAATGTTGCGCGTCTGTCGGGTATGGGCAATCTGGCGATCATTTTTCAGGAACTGTTGCCCAATCTGCTGCCATTTATTGTGGCCAGTTTTGTCAATGCAGTGTTCGACGCAATCTTTATTTCGTTTGGTCTTTCGGTTTTGGGATTGGCGCCATTGCGTGAGCCCCTGCTTGGCAACATTATTTACTTTGCGCAACAACAATCGGCAATATTCAACGGATGGTGGTGGTGGCCGCTTTGGCCGGTTGGAGCCCTAGCCTTGATTTTCGCGGCACTAACGCTCATAAACATTGGGTTGGATGAAGTTGCCAACCCGCGCGCACGTCGTTCTGAATAATCCTCAATTTCTTATGACACCCGTTTTGCAAGTAAACAACCTTCAAGTTACCTACTATACGGAAGGTGGACGCGTTCGTGCGCTTGATGGCGTAAACCTGGAGCTTGATTCTGGCGAAAAGATGGGCTTGGTTGGTGAGTCTGGTTCCGGCAAAAGCACCATGGCGCTGGCGATGATGCGCATGATCAAATCTCCAGGCCGCATTGACGGAGGCCGCGTCGTCGTGGACGGAGTGGATATTACCGCCCTATCCGAGAACGATATGCGTGAGGCCCGACTGAGTCGGATTAGTTATATTCCGCAAGGTGCGATGAACTCGATAAATCCCGTCTTGCGTATAGGTGCGCAAATGAAAGATGCAATGCAGGCACATGCAAAGCACTTCAGCAGCACCGAGATTCAGCATCGCATCGATGAGGCGTTGGTATCGGTGGATCTCCGGCCAACCGTTGCCCGGATGTACCCTCACGAGTTGAGCGGCGGAATGAAGCAACGTGTTTGCATCGCGATCGGGATTCTGTTAAAACCCAAGGTCATTATCGCGGATGAGCCAACAAGCGCCCTCGACGTGGTGACCCAGCGGCAGGTGATGCAAACGCTGGACACGGTTCAAGCGCAACTGGGTTGTGCGATTATTTTGATTGGCCACGATATGGGGTTGATGGCTCAATTTGTCGACAAGGTTGCGGTTATGTATACGGGCAGGTTAATGGAGCTTAGTCCGGTTTCCGAAATGTTTGCCAAACCTTTGCATCCCTATGCCCAGGCGTTGATTAATAGTCTGCCGGACCTCAAAAAACGCGGTGTGTTTCATGGCATTCCCGGATTAGCGCCTGCCTTGCTCCGCCTTCCGCCAGGTTGCTCATTTCACCCGCGCTGCCCAATTGCACAAGATTCGTGCAAGCAAATTGTTCCCGCGTTCGAGGAAAAACTTCCAGGTCGCTTTGTTGCCTGCCACTTTGTGGAAAAGGCTTGATCGAAATCTGCTTTAATAAAAAATGGCACCCATTCTTGAGTTACGTAACGTTAGCAAAACATATTCGCGTGGCCTTATTTCACGCGCAAGTACGACAGCACTGGATAATCTGTCGCTAACGCTTGATGCCAGCACACCCACCATTATGACGGTGGCTGGTGAAAGTGGAAGTGGTAAGACAACGCTTGCCATGCTATTACTCGGGTTTCTGGAACCAAGCAGTGGCCAAATCTTCTATTACGGCAAGGACATTACGAAACTGGATGCCAGTGACCGGACATCGTTCCGCAGAGATGTGCAGGCCGTTTTTCAAGATCCGTTTGCGGTGTTTAATCCGTTCTATCCCGTTGACCACTTGCTGACAGTCCCGATACAGAAGTTTAAGCTGGCCAACACCGCGGCCAAAACCCGGTCTCTGATGGAAGAAGCCCTTAACGGCGTCGGATTGCGCGCCGAAGATGTGTTGGGCCGCTTTCCACATCAGCTCTCGGGCGGTCAGCGCCAGCGCATCAATGTTGCTCGCGCGCTGCTGCTAAAGCCAAAGGTGATCGTGGCGGACGAGCCAGTCTCAATGGTCGATGCTTCGTTGCGAGCTACCATTTTGGAGAGTCTGCGGAAACTCAACCGTGAGTTTGGAATTTCAATCCTCTATATCACCCACGATTTGACCACCGCTTTTCATGTGGCAAATTCGATTATCGTGTTGTATCGCGGACAAGTGATGGAGGCCGGTGACATCGACACCGTTATCAAGAATCCGCAACATCCTTATACCAGGCTACTCATTGACTCCATTCCGTGGCCCGATCTGTCGCGCAAATGGGGCGACAGCGAAATTAAAGCGCGCGAGGCTGAGGCGGGCGAGCTGCTCACCGGCTGCAAATTTTATGGCCGATGTCCGTTTGCCATGGAGAAATGCAAACAGCCCCCACCGCTGTTCCGATTGTCAGAGCATCAGGCTGCGTCCTGCTACATTCACGATCAACATGAGCGCATTTCCACCGACAAGCTGACCGAACTCCTGCCTACCTAGTTGCTTGATCAGCTGAAGCCGCAGACGCGCCCAGGAATGTGATCGCGGGACTATTTTGCAGAGTCCTGATCTGAAGACCACCCCCGATGCACTGTCCGCGTCACATTACGATCGCGGGTTGCCTGGCATCTGGCTGTTGCCGAAGCACTGCTACGCCTCAAGGTGCTAATGTAACCGCAACCAGGCGCTGATCGGTTAATGGCTCCTCAGTTGTATTGGTCAGGTTCGAGACGCGGCACATAACTGGGCAGTCTCGCCATTAATCCAAATGCTGCCAAAAGAACATATGTTCCAATATGCGTTGCAATTTTCCCGTGACTCATAATGCATGTAACCCGTGGAAAATGCGGTTTCTTGATGTTTTTCGGTCACGCCCACACTGGACATTCAAATTATGACAACCACCACATCGTCCACGCACAGTGCCGCACTGCTGACAATCGATGTCGCCAGTCCCGTGGGCAACTTTGCGCATAACTGGAACTACATTGGCTTCGACGAGATCAATTACACCTATGTACCGGAAGGGCTGGAACTGCTTGCAAAATTCGGTGCGCTTGACGACAAACCGTACTATGTCCGCGCCCATCACCTGTTTTGCACCGGCAACGGTTTGGCCTCCTTCAAATGGGGTTCAACCAATGCCTATATCGAGGATGCCGAAGGGAAGCCCACCTACAACTGGCACTTTGTGGATCTGACGTTTGATGCCTTGTTGAAAAATGGCTGCAAGCCGTTTGTCGAGCTTGGCTTTATGCCCCAGGATTTGGCTGACCCGGTCTTTTACGATGTCACCAGCGAGACCTTTCGCATGCAGCACTATCAATCGCACGGATGGAACGCACCACCCAAGGACTATCAGAAATGGCATGACCTGGTCCACGCGTTCATTGTGTATTGTATTGATCGCTATGGATTGACGGAAGTCAAAACCTGGTACTTTGAACTTTGGAATGAACCCGACCTTGATTACTACTGGCGTGGCTCAATGGAAGAGTTTAACAAGCTCTATGACTACACGGTGGCCGCCGTCAAGGCCGCTTGTCCGGAGGCGCGGGTGGGCGGCCCGGGCACCACAAACCCCAGGAGGCATGCGAAGTCGGGCGAATATTTGGCCGGGTTTCTTGAGCACTGCGCCACCGGAATCAACGCGGTGACCGGTCACCGGGGCACGGCGGTCGACTTTGTGACATTTCATGTCAAGGGTGGCGGTTATCGCGCCGATCCCCATCACCGTCCGCAGAATCCTCCTTCGGTCAAACAAATTTTGCAGGACGTTCAAACCGGATATGAAATTGTCGCGCAATATCCGCAGTTTGTTTCTCTTGAATGCGTACTTACCGAGATCGACCCGGATGGTTGGGCCGGCGGCGGCGCATGGGACAACGCAAACCTAAACTTCCGTAACACCGAGTTTTATCCAAGTTTTGTCGCCGCGGCGTTTGACAAAGTCAGCAATTTTGCGCGAACCAAGCATTGGGAACTGCGCCTGCTTAGCTGGGCATTTTTATTTGTTGGCGAGCGCTGCTTTGAAGGCACCCGCACGTTTAGCACGCAGGGAATCGACAAGGCCATTCTGAACTTATTCCGGATGTATGCCCGGCTTGGAACCCAACAACTTGCGCTGGCCAGCACGTCCGCGGCGGATCCCATAAGCTATCGGGATTTGTGGGGGCGCGACGCGGATTCTGATGTTGCCGGCGTGGCAACCATTCACCCGGATGGCTCCTTGGCCATTCTGATCTATCACCACCGTGATGCATGGGAGGCGGGAGGGGTGCGGCAGGTTCGGGTCGAAATTTCGAATCTGCCCTCGGAACATGAATCTTTAAAACTGCAGCACTATCGGGTGGATGATTCGCACAGCAACGCCTATGGCGTGTGGGTGCAACGTGGGCGGCCCATGTATCCATCAGACAGCCAGCGCACAGCTATTAAGGCACGCGAAGGTCTTGAATTGCTCACCCCGCCAGCGTTTTTGACCGTCGTTGATGGAACCGTTGGTTTTGAGTTTGCGATGCCGGTCCACGCGATATCGCTTCTGCTGCTCGGGCCCGGCTAGCAGCGTCGCAGCCGGGCGTCGAGCTGGGAGGGAAACCGCCCGGTAAAGAAGCGCTACTTTTTGGCCAGATTGGTTCCGGCAAATCTCACATACCAGACGTTCGTTTGTTTGGCAGTGTCGTCCTGCACCATGGCCACAATGAGCGCGGTGCCCTGACCCTTGACCGCACCATTTTTGGCAAACAAACAAAACCCGCCGCCGAGCGGAACGTTGGCGCCGCTGCCTGTAGAACCGGCGTTGGTGCCAACGCAACCCGGCTGATCCTTGGCGTTCCAGCCCTGCGCAGCCATGACTTCCTTGGTGTAGACCTTGGCCACATCATCGGGTGTTTTGGTTGTCGTGTAGGAGATAAAGTCAAATGTATCAAGGCTTACATCCGAGCTCGATGCCGATGCTTTCATCACGGCCTGAACCGCCAGCTTGACGGTGATGGGTAAATCCAGATTTGATTTGCTGGCGCCGGGGATCGGCGGCACATCCGGCCAGAGCATGGTCACCGTCCCGGCGCTACCACCCAACCCGACCGCCTCGCTAACCTTGTTGGCAACCAGTGACTTTATGGCGCCACAACCACCCTGGATCAATAGCAAACCGGTCAGCGACAGCACACCTGCAGCTTTAGCAAACGTATTCATAACGACTCCTTCAAATGGTTCATGAGTTGGGCTTGGTAGCCCAGCCGCTGGGAACTATACCGCTCGTCGTTTCCAATGATACATAACAGTTGCACCGCGCGAATTGGCGTTTCTCATTTATATAATCAATCAATGCCAATTCATGTGCTGTCGGATGCGGTTGTATCCAGAATTGCGGCTGGCGAGGTGGTCGAGCGTCCGGCCTCGGTTGTCAAGGAAATGATCGAAAATGCCCTTGATGCCGCGGCCAGTGAGATAAAAATAGAGTGCCTTGAGGGCGGTCGGCGCATGATTCGCATCACAGACAATGGCCACGGTATTCGTTCGTCTGAAATCGAATTGGCATTTGCCCATCATGCGACAAGCAAATTGCAAAGCGCGGATGACCTGGATACGATCAAGACACTGGGCTTTCGCGGAGAGGCGCTGGCCAGCATCGCGTCGGTGAGCGTGGTGAGCTGTGCGTCACGTCATGTCGACGATCCGGTTGGAAGTCTGATTCGTGTGGATGGGGGCGTGACCGTTGAGCAGGATCAGATTGGCAGACCACAAGGCACAACCATGACAGTGGAGCACTTGTTCGGACGCATCCCCGCAAGGTTGAAGTTCCTGAAATCAAATCAGACCGAGCGCGGTCATTTGGACGGCGTGGTGATGCGCTACGCGATGGCATATCCGCAGGTGCGCTTTGCCTTGACGCAGGACGGTCGATCTGTTATTCAAACCAGTGGTAACGGCAGTCTGCGTGATGTGCTGATCGAAGTCACGGGCTCTTTGGACGTGCAGAAAATGGCCGCTATCGAGCAGCCGGAGTCCGCTGAATCGAATCATTCCCCGCGAATTCGCGTAAACGGGTTCGTCGGGTTACCCGAGCTTACCCATAATAGCCGCAGCAAGGTGGCTATATTTGTAAACGGCCGACCTGTGCAGGATGTGCGCCTGGCCACGGCCGTGGTGCAGGCTTATCACACTTTGCTCATGGTTGGCCGGTATCCGGTTGCCGTTGTGATGGTTCAGGTGCCGTCCGACGAGGTGGATGTAAACGTGCACCCTGCCAAAAGTGAGGTTCGGTTTACCGATGCGAACGCGGTATTTGGTGCCATACAGCGCGCCGTGCGAAACACGTTGTTGACCCACAGTCCGGTTACCGAGGCGCCTTCTTCTATTTTTGACGTTGAAAATCGCATACCGACCCCAGCCATCGGTGGTTCTACCGCGTTCGCCATCCAGCTTGCCGCAGATCAGACCCCGCTGTCTGGAAGCCACTCATGGGAGCGGGTGGGTATTCAACGAAACGCGGTTCCTGGAGCGCAGTTTGCGGTGCCAGATCGATCGGATGTCTCCCGGTCGGGCCTTGGTCCAGCCACGCTCACGCCCGCGCCGCAACCAGGCGCACCGATTCCGCATCCAGGTACTCACCTGCCGGCCTTGCGCCTTCTGGGTCAGCTCGCGCTCACGTATATCATCGCCGAGGGTCCGGAAGGGTTGTATCTGATAGATCAACACGCCGCCCATGAACGTGTGTTATTTGAGCGCGTTATGGCGCAGGTGGACTTGGGGACAGTAGTGTCGCAACCGTTGCTTGATCCGGTTCCGGTTGAGGTTCCGCCGGATTCTGCGCGTGTATTGGATGACCAGCTTCCCACCTTGCGTGATCTTGGTTTTGACATGGATCGCTTTGGTGGAAATACGTTCCTGGTGCGGTCGGTTCCATCCGTGATGATGCAGGACGACGTCGCTGGCAGTATCCGCGAAATTGTGGCGGATATTGAATCCAGCGAGACGCCGTTGCGCAAGGATATGGAAGCACGTGTGCTGCGCCGGGTATGCAAACGCATGGCCATCAAGGCCGGGCGCGTGCTGGCGTTGGCTGAAATGCAGGCACTCGTGCGCGATCTTGAGGCGTGCGAGTCACCCCGAACCTGCCCGCACGGTCGGCCTACAATGATCCAAATAAGCAGTTCCGCGCTTGAAAAACAGTTCGGAAGAATGGGATGATTGGCGGCATGTCAGGTAAACTTCGCAGGGCACTGCGCACTATTGCTCCCTTGATTGGGGTGCAGATTTTTCTCATTGGTATCAACATTACAACCGGCGTGGGTGAGGGGTTTCGAGGTGGGTTCTGGGCTGTTTATCCCTTGCTTGCCATGGGCATCCCGGAGTTTATTATTTTGACCCGGGTTGCCTTGAGTGAGGATGAGGACAAATCCGAGATTCAGTCCGTGCCCGCTGCACGATCCATCATACAACCGGCAACGGCGGCGACACCTGTTCAAACCGCATCACCCGTCGAAGCGAATTTGGCCTCGGACGTGGCTCGTGTGCGGAGTTACCGACTGGAGCTAGATCGATTGGCTAAAAATGCCACAGGCAGCAGCCAGGGGATGCGATTGACGGATTTATCCCGCCAGTTTGCTGATTGGGAAAAGAACGTGCAAAACATGGCGGAGCGGATAACCGGGTTTAAGCGGAATTCAATCATTCAGCAAGACTTGCGCGCCGTGCCCGACGCAATTGCAAAATTGCAGATCCAATTGTCAGTTGAAATCGATCCCCGCATTCGCGCCACACTGCAAAAGACGCTCGCAAACAGACAAGGTCAGTTGGACTCACTGAGCACACTGACGACCACCATGCGACATGCAGAAGTCCAGTTTGAGAGCACCATTGCCAGTCTTGGGACCATTTATACGCAGGCGCTGGCGGGTCAGGGGACCAATCAAGTGGCTGATTACAGTAACCTGGCCGGCGAGGTGAACGATCAAGTGCGAAGTCTGGATGACCAACTGGCTGCATTGGAAGAGGTTCGGTTGGGGCGTGCAACATCCAATTTGGGCTAGACGCAACACGCCCATGTTGGCCGACAAATAGAAAACTGATTGAAGAACGCAATGACAACGACATCAAAACTTTGGGGTGGGCGGTTCAGTGGTGAACTGGACGCATTGATGAAGCGATTTCAAGACTCCATGCCGTTTGATATCCGGCTCTGGGACGTGGATATCCGTGGCAGCGTGGCCTATGCTCATGCAATCGCCCGGGCGGGCATCATCACGACCTCCGAATTACAGACGCTTCTCAATGGGCTGAGCCGGGTTCGCTCAGAGTTTGCTGGCAATACCTTTTTGGTGCAGCCGGGCGACGAAGACATTCACACTGCGGTAGAACGCAGGCTTACGGAACTGGTTGGTGATGTGGGCAAGAAACTGCACACCGGGCGCAGCCGCAATGATCAAGTGGCAACCGATCTGCGACTGTATACGCTTGAGGCCTTAAACCATGTCGGCGTTGCCAGTCGGAAACTACAGCGTGCGCTCACCGACCAGGCTGAAGCTCATGTCGACACTTTGATGCCCGGTTACACACACTTGCAGCGTGCGCAGCCGATCACGTTTGGGCACTGGTGCATGGCGTATGTTTGGATGCTCCAGCGGGATGCCGAGCGACTGCGGGACTGTGAACGGCGAGCCGGTGTTATTCCGCTTGGCTCGGGTGGGTCGGCCGGAAATCCGTTTGCAATCGATCGGGGCGCCATTGCAATTGAGTTGGGCCGTGATCGCGAGGCGATCAGCCAAAACAGCCTGGATGGCGTGAGCGACCGCGACTTTATCGCCGAGTTTCTTTTTTGCGGGGCGTTGATCGGGGCGCATATAAGCCGCCTTGCGGAGGACCTAGTGTTGTATTCGACCGCAGAGTTTGGGTTTGTTCAATTTTCAGACGCGTATAGCACCGGCAGCAGCATCATGCCTCAAAAGAAAAACCCGGATAGCGCGGAGCTTGCCCGCGGGAAGGCGGGGCGCCTCTTTGGTAACCTGATAAATATGCTGACCTTGCTAAAGGGGTCGCCACTGACCTATAACAAGGACTTCCAGGAGGTCCAGGAGCCACTGTTTGATACGCTTGACACGCTCGACCTGACGCTTGAGGTGATGAGCGGCGCAGTGCGCACCATGCGGGTTAACGCTGATCGTATGCGCGCAGCTTTGGATCCCGCCATGCTGGCTACCGACGTCGCTGAATACCTGGTGCGCAAGGGCGTGGCCTTTCGCGACGCGCATCATCTCAGTGGTCGCGCGGTGGCGCTCGCTGAAGAACGACATATCGGAATCGATGCACTTTCACTCGAAGATTGGCGCAATCTCTCGCCATATTTTTCGTCTGACATTGTGGGCGTGTTTGACTTTGGCAGATCAGTAAACAGTCGTGATGTGACCGGTGGGACAAGCGCCCGCAGCGTGCGTGAGCAGGTTGGCAAGGCTCGGGCGTTAATGGCGCAGGAGGGCTAAACTGCGGTCGTTGCAGCCCCTGCGCTCAAGCTTTATCCAGAGTCTTATTGCTAGCTGCAATCAGGTGGTAGACAATCCCGTAATAAAAGTCACCGCGCTTGGCCAAAGACTCTAATGTGTGCTGCCACTCGTCACGTTCGGCAGGCGTGATGTATTCGCGATCACTTGCTGAATGGGCAAACCTGCCCAATAGATCGCGCGTGTAGTCGCCATATGTATCGTCTGTCCAAAGAAACGAGCGTCGGGGCAAGGGCGCAAGTCCAGCCTGCCGAAGTGTGGCTCGCAGACCCAGTGCAGACGTTGCCGGTAAGACACGCTCAGGTTTCCTTACTATCTTTTTGAATAGTGCGTGATTCGGGAAATGGAGCGCGTCAGTTTCGTGATCTTGTTCGATAAACACCAGTACGCCCGTGGCCGTCAGCATGCCCGCCGCACGCCGAACAAACGCGGCTGTTTCGGTCTCATCAAAGTATGGCACGACAACGGATGACAATATCAGGTCAAATCTCGCAGTCAGCATATCGTGTGATTGCGGTGGCGCGAGCGCATCCCACACCATGCATTCGATGTTTGTTATTGCGTCGGAGATAACTAAGCGCTTCGCCGCGTCGAGCATGCCCGAGCTTTTGTCGGTTGCGACTATTGTTGCGCCCGGCAGCGCTCGAGCCACCCTGCGTGAGAGTGCCGCCGTGCCACAGCCGACCTCAAGCACGCGCTGGACGGAAACAGTGAGCAGCGGAGCGACCAGCTCATGAAACATAGCGCCAGAGGCGGGCTCGCGGGCGCGTGCCTCCATGCGAGCCGCGGCCAGGGTTGTCTCGCCTGAGCAGTCCAGGTTTTTGTAGTCGGGAAGTGCCTGTGTCGCGGCCCGCATATCTGATGCAGTCCCCAGGGCGAATTGGTTGACTATGCTCGTTGTTGGGCGGTAAAGGTCAAACGAACATTTCTAAAATAGCCGCGACCGTGCTCGCCGTCATTGGCCACATCCAGATTGCTGACCTTGCAGCTCACACGCAATGTTTGCGTATCGATGATGATGTCCTCACCCTCGTGCGCATCAACGAGGTCACCCTTTTCTTTCAGTTTGCGTGACAGCACTTGGTCGCTACGGAGTTCGGGCAGAATCAGCACTTTGCTGGTTGTTTTGAACGCAGCTTTGTCAAATACACTGATCATCAAAGCGTTTGCACCGGTTGGCTGCACTATGCCCGCCCGCTCGGCGACATTTGCCCCGCATGTTCCGATGAGCAGACCCTTGGATCCGGTAATGTCATAATCCTGGTCAAAGTGTTCGTCTGCATGTGCATATTCAATTGCGGGGAACGATTGCGGTACCGACGTAAACAGCTGGGTTGGAGTGGTTGCCGGAAAACCATCCTGGACGAACGGTTGTGTCGCAGCGGAATCATCATTTGTTGCCGTCAAATCAGCAAAATTGGATCGATGAATGGTTGCCGGTTGTGACAGACCATCGACATTGTTCAATCCGGGTGCAACGATTGGTGCGCTTACCGTTAGTGGCAAATCATCAAACGTAACCGGCTTTTGTGCGGGATAGGTGGTTGACGAGGCCGTCGCCTGAGACCTGGGCAAACCCAGTCCGGCGGCACCGGCGGGTGGATTCGGCTGGTACTGGGGGGTTCCTACACCCGATTCAAGGGAGGGATCATTTGCGTCTGGCGCAAGGGCGCTGCCCAGGATAGTGGCGCCGGGAGCAGTGGTCTGGGTCAACCACATCAAAAACAGTCCAGCCGCAATTAACGCAAGTAGTATGGGCAGGAGCGATAACACGCGGGCCAGACCCTTTGCACTTAACAAACCTTCTCCGGGCGCATTTATTATTGTTACGTTCTCATTCTTAGTTAAGGTTAGCTCTTGGGCCAGTTTTCCCAGGTTGGTTTCGTCCGCCCGGCTGAACCAACCGGCGTCTTTGACTGCCAGTGCTTCCTTATCGTTCTCAGATGAAGCAACTTGAAGTGTCGTTGCGGCCATTTCAGCCGCTTGGGCCGTGCTTGCGTCACCGGTGTTAACGCCAAGCATGTTGCGGGCCATGTTCAACGCCTCGCGCTGATTGGACGGCGCCAACGCGGCATACCTGTTGGCAACATATGTCATATAGAAATCACGATAATCGCCGGTGACGCCTCGCCGCGCCAGGCTCAATGGCGTGGCTTCGCGGTAGATGAGCTCGCCGGGCACCCAGTTGGATATCATATAGAGGGTGCTGAAAATTCCGATCAAAAAACCCGCCAACATGGCTACAAAAATCGCCAGACCGCGGTTGCGCTGAAACATCTGAGACATGGGTTAAATGATAGCCTAATAATCTCCGGTTTGATCCATTGCGATAACTACGGTATAATCTACAGGCTAATTTTCCAGAGGTGACACGATGTATGCAGTTGTAGAAGTTGGTGGACGCCAGTATCGCGTTTCGCCAGGCGACGAGATAGTAGTAGAAAAATTGGAACAGGCCGCAGGGTCTAAAGTTGATCTTCCCGTGTTGATGGTTGCAGATGACACCGGGTTGACTGTCGGCAAGCCGCACATTGAAGGACGAAACATGACCGCCGAGGTCATCGCCAATGTGCAGGGTGAGAAATTGACCATATTTTGGTATACGCCAAAGAAGCGCTATCGAAAGAAAACTGGTCATCGCCAAACTTATACCCGGTTGAAGATTCAGGAGTAAAAACATGGCACATAAGAAAGGTGGAGGCAGTTCAGTAAACGGCCGCGAGAGTAATTCACAGCGTCTCGGGGTGAAGCGTTACGGTGGTCAGGTGGTGCTGGCTGGCAACATTTTGGTTCGCCAGCGCGGCACGGTCATGAAGCCCGGCGTAAATGTTGGTCTGGGCAAGGATCACACCCTGTTTGCAACGGCAACGGGTGTTGTGTTGTTTGACACACTTCCAAATGGACGCAAGGTTGTGAGTGTGCAGGTGGCCAAGCCCGCGTAATTGGGAGAATCAGTACAAAGTTATTATGAAGCCCGAAATTCATCCCAAATATTTTAGCGAGGCGAAGGTGTTTGTTGGCGGAACCTTTGTCGGAACCGTGGGCAGCACCAAGCCCGAGTTGCATCTTGACGTGTGGAGCGGTACGCATCCGTTTTACACCGGGCAACAACGCATTATTGATACCGAAGGTCAGGTTGACCGCTTTCAGAAGCGATTGACCCGCATTTCGGCCGATGGCATGGACAAGGCTGAAAAAGCCCGTCGCCGTCGCGAAAAGCGCCAGTTGGTTGAGTTGGTGGACGACGACCCCACTATTCCATTGGCGCCTCCGGCACCTGTGGAATAACCAGGGCCGCTGGAGCTGTACAACCTTTATTAGCCGCGTCGATCCTTATGAATCGGCGCGGTTTTTGTTTGCCTCGCGTCTTACAATTTGCACCGCATGACTGACCACGATTGGTATGCCGTGTTACAGGTGGCGCCGGATGCCGATGCCGAAGTGATATCGGCGGCGTTCCGTGCGCTATCAAAAAAGTTTCATCCGGATCGGTCGGGTGATGAATCCACGCTTGCTCAGCAACAGGTCATTGGCGAGGCCTACAGTATCCTGAGCGATCCACAGAAGAGACTGGCCTACGACCAAAAGGTGCAGGCCCGGGCTGCGGCTGAACGTGCACGCGCGAAGGCTGATGCACAACCACCCAGACCCGCTTCGCCCGTCGCTTACCAACAACCTGCGTCCGCCCCGACGGCAGATTTCGTACCTGTTGCATACCCGCCGAGCGGCAGCACCCAATCCAACGCCGCGACAGTCCGCCAAATGCAAATTGATGCGCGGGAACGCCGTCAGCGTGAGGCGGAGGCGGAGCAGGCTCGCTGGCGGGCCTATCACGCCACGCAGCAACAACAGGCGGAGCAAGCCGCCCAAAGACTTGCGCGTAAAACAGCAAGTGATCGCCGACGTAATATGGCAATTTTGGCCATTGGTGCCTTGCTCTTATTGGCGGCGGTTGCCGTGGTTGTTCGCCTGACTGTGCTGTATTCGCTGAAGTAAGACTGCGCCTGACCAATTTATAATCCCAAGCACATGCTGGATACTTTGAACACCCTTGAGGCAACTGCGCTGGATGAGCTTGAGCTTGCAAATACCTCGCAAGCGATTGCCAACTGGAATTGGAAGTATTTTGGGTCCAAACGCAGCAAGGGTGCAGTGGATGATGCTATGCGCCAGCTTGGAACGCTGCCAGGTGAGGAACGCAAGGCGTTTGGCAAACGCGCCAATGAAGTAAAACAGGCGTTGACGGCGGCATTTGTGGCGCGGGAGCACCTGGTCAAGCAGGCGGACCTTGAGGCCCAGATGAGCGCCGGCTCGCTGGACGTCACGCTACCGGGCAAGCCAGTGTCTCGTGGCCGACTGCACCCGAGCAGCCAAAATCTTCGACGTATTTCGAATGTCTTTGCTCAAATGGGGTTTGAGGTGTATCGCTCGCCCGATGTGGAAACCGACGAGATGAATTTTGGCCTGCTTAACATAGCCCCGGAACACCCGGCGCGCGATATGTGGGATACGTTCTACACAAACACACCCGGCGTCATTCTGCGCACCCACACGTCACCCGGCCAAATTCGCAGCATGCGGGAGTTTGGGCACGGTGGCACAAAGCCGATTCGGATGATTCTTCCCGGCATGTGTTATCGATACGAACAGGTGACCGCAAGAAGTGAAATGCAGTTTAACCAGGTGGAAGGAATCGCTGTTGGCAAGAACATTACGCTTGCAGATTTAAAAGGCGCGATGAGTGAGTTTGCGCGCCGGATGTTTGGCGGCAATGGAAAAATTCGTTTTCGCAGCAGCTATTTTCCATTTACTGAGCCAAGTGTGGAAGTGGATGTATTCCTTGGTCTGGATAGTGAACGCAACAAAATGCTAACGAAGGGCACCGGCTGGCTGGAGATCAGTGGCGCCGGCATGATTCATCCCACGGTTCTGCGCAATGGTGGATACGACCCGGCGGTTTGGAGTGGGTTTGCATTTGGCATGGGGCCCGAGCGTGTGGCCATGCGACTCCACGGCATAAACGATATCCGCAGTTTCTGGTCAAACGACTTGCGCTTTTTGGAACAGTTTTAGGCCGATTGCGAACCCGCGCGTGAACTATTTGAACGTCCAATAGAAGTTGACCTGAGTCGACGGTGGTGATACTGAAAAACCCGAGCAATAGGCGCCTTCGCCGACTGGAATTGGAGATTGAACAACCACCACAAAAACTCCAAAGCCGTGGTGTGGAAGTTCGTTTGGCAACCAATCGGGTGCAAGCCCCTGGTGACCCTTATAACAGGCGACGTTCCAGCCTTGATTGTGGTGAATATTTACGGCGTAGTAGTCCGTCGCGCCGGTAAGCGGCGGCGCGTTCCATGCCACCATTGGCGGCGAGGGAGCGTGGCGGAACTCCCCTTCCAACGGCATCGTGACGCTTGGTGCCGGATACAAGATGCCGGGATTTACTTGCGTCGGTGTCGCGGTCGGGGACCGCGGCCGGTAAATGAATACGGGCGTCGCGGTGGCAAATAAATTAATGGTGGAGCTGATCACGGATACCGAGCCGCTAATGCCCACGGTTACGCTGATGATTGTGATCGTACCTGTCGGTTGAAGCGTGATGCTGATTACGGTTATGGTTGTGCTCAGGCCGCTAATCGTGCCAATTTCGACGGTTTCAATGGTCGGGCTTATCGTTGCAGGGGTCGTTTGTGTCGCGAAGATAGTCGGAGTAATGGAAGATTTTGGAGCAATTGGAGTAGAGATAATTAAAACGGACGCATTTTGCGACTTTGTGATCGGATCGGTTGTAGCGGTCGGAACGGCTGTGGTCGTCGCTGGTGCAGTTGTGCTTGTCGGCTTTGGCGCAGAACTGGCCGCAGCCTCGGGCGTGGATGGCAACGTGGGCGACGGGACGGCTGTCGGCACTTCCGTTGCAGCGTAAAACACAATGACGGGTTGGAACGTTGGGACGGGCATCTCTGTTTGGGATGCGCAACCATTCAGAAACAGGATCGCACAGAACGCAACGGCCAAATCAAAAAGATGATTTATTCTCAAACCCGCAGATTCAGGTTCGCCACGTGCCAATAACAGACCTATGCGTTTCATGTAACTCCGCTCACAAACGCATTGTACCAATCGCTTGTCATCGTCGTGATTGTCAAACCGCCGGTTCCTTGTTTTGACACGATTCCTGCGTCAGCTTTGGAATAGGCATAATGGAGATGTGGATGTCATACGATGGGGGATACTGGGAACCGGGCGCATCGCAAACAAGTTCGCCCAAGATAGCGAGCTGGTTGGAACCGCCCAGATAGCCGCCGTTGGCTCCCGCAAATTGGAGACCGCGCAGGTGTTTGCGTCCAAATATGGTATCCCTAATGCTCACGGCAGCTACGATGACCTTGTCAACGATTCTGAGGTGGATGCCATCTATGTTTGTACGCCGCATCCGTGGCACTGCGAGCACACGTTGCTTGCACTAAACGCGGGCAAGCATGTATTGTGTGAAAAGTCGTTCGCAATGACTGCAAACGAGGCTGCCTCGATGATCTCAACCGCACGGAAAACTCGGCGATTCCTCATGGAGGGGATGTGGACACGCTTCCTGCCCGCCATCGTCAGGTTGCGCGAGCTGCTTGAATTGGGAAAAATTGGGACACTTCGCGCGCTTCAGGTTGACCTCGGCGTGCAGATCCCATTTGACCCCAAAAACCGCCTGTTTGACAAAACTGTTGGTGGCGGTGCGTTGCTTGATCTGGGCATATATCCGATAAGCTTTGCGTTTATGTTGATGGGGCCACCGTCGCGCTACGTTGGATTTGCCTCACTGGGAGAGACCAATGTTGACATGCAGCACGCCATTCTGTTTGATTATCAAGATGGCCGTCACGCCCAACTGACTGGCACGTTTCTGGCTGATGCACCGGGCGTTGCGAATTTGTTGGGGAGTGCGGGACGCATCATCGTCCAGCCGCGATTCCATCATCCACACGCACTCACGCTGATTCGTGGCGGCCAGCATGAGGAAATTTCAGCGCCATTTGCAGGGGGAGGGTTTCAGTTTCAGATTGCCCACGTCAATGCTCAAATACGCAACGGTGCGCTTGAAAGCCGCGTGATGCCGCTTGATGAAACACTTGAAATCATGCGGTGTATGGATGACCTGCGCGCCCAATGGGGCCTGCGCTATGACGCTGATGGTCTTGGCTAGCCACAAGCGCGATCATTAGGCCAGCTGATGCAAAGCGGTATGAAGTCACTCGCTCGGTTCCCAGCCGACGCAATCACCACTAACCACGTCGGTAGTGAATGAATCGTCATTGAGGTCACTACCGATGATGACATTTCTGCCAACCTTAAGCCCGGGTGGTATCAACGTATTCTTGCCAACGACACTAATACCACTGGTCAATCCGCTCATACACCGGTTTTTCTTATAATCCACGCCGTTACCTATGTGAGCGTCACGGCCAATAACGGCGCGTTTGTCGATGATAGCCCGATCAATGATTGCACCCGGCTCAATCACGGCATCGGTTAGTAAAATACTCTGGCGCACAATGGCGCCCCGGCCAACCTTTACGCCGGGCCCCAACACACTGTATTCGACACTGCCTTCAATGACGCAGCCATCTGTGATCAAACTGTGGTTCACAACGGCGCCGCTGCGAATGTTCACGGGCGGGCGCTCTTCGGAGCGCGTGTGAATCACCCATTCGCGGTCCACCATATCAAGATGGGGCTTGTCGCTCAGCAAATCCATGTGGGTTTCCCAATAGCTTTGAATGGTACCGACATCCACCCAATAACCGCCGAATGGAAAGGCAAATACCTTCTTCTTCTCGGTGAGCATGTTTGGAATAATATTTTTTCCAAAATCATGTTCACTCTTGGCATCGTGAGCGTCGTCTGTCAGTTGCTTGACAAGTACTTCTGTGCTGAATACGTAGATACCCATGCTCGCCAGCGATCCTTTTGGCTGTTTGGGCTTCTCTTCGAAGGATGTAACGCGCAATGACTCGTCCGTCGCGAGTATGCCAAAGCGGCTGGCTTCTTCAAGATCCACCCTGAGGGTGGCAATCGTGATATCGGCATCCTTGTCAGCATGAAAATTCACCATGATGGAGTAATCCATCTTGTAAATGTGATCGCCTGCAAGAATCACCACGTAGTCGGCACGGGAATTGCGAATGAAGTCGAGGTTTTGATAAATGGCATCGGCCGTGCCCGCGAACCAGCTGTTTTTCTGCCCACCCAGATAGGGGTGCAGTAGCGCCACGCCGCCGTTGAGTCGGTCAAGATCCCACGGCCCCCCGCTGCGAATGTGTTCGGTCAAAGAACGGGGTCTGTATTGGGTGACCACGCCCACGGTATTTATCCCACTGTTGACACAGTTGCTAAGCGTAAAGTCAATAATTCGGTACTTTCCAGCGAACGAAACCGCAGGTTTGGTTCGCAAATCGCTTAGTACCGCCAATCGACTGCCTCGTCCTCCGGCCATGATCATAGCAACTGTTCGCATGAGCGCTATTCTATACGCGGGGCAAATTTATTCCCACTCGATTGTGCCGGGTGGCTTGGAGGTGATGTCATACGTGACCCGGTTGATGCCGGGCACTTCATTAACAATCCTGCTGCTGACACGAGCCAGTACATCATATGGAATGCGGGCCCAATCGGCGGTCATAAAGTCGTCGGTGGTCACCGCCCGAATGGCGCAGACTTCGGCGTAGGTACGGCCATCACCCATGACGCCAACTGAGCGTACGGGCAACAGCACTACAAATGCCTGACTGGTTGTGCGCAAAAGGTTTTCACGTGCGAATTCCTCTTGCATGATTGCGTCGGCAGCACGGAGCCGCTCAAGCCGCTCCCATGTAATATTTCCCAGACAACGGACGGCGAGACCCGGACCAGGGAACGGTTGTCGCCACACAATGTCGTCAGGCAGGCCAAGCTCCAGGCCGATGTTCCTGACCTCGTCCTTGAACAGGAATCGGAGTGGTTCGAGCAATTCAAACCTCATGTTGGCGGGCAATCCGCCAACATTGTGGTGGGTTTTTATTTTGGCCGCCGATTGTCGCTCTGGACCGCGACTTTCGATGACATCGGGATACAAGGTGCCCTGGCACAGCAAAAACTGTTTGGAGGTCTGATCGGTTGAAGTTTGCCAATCAGAATCCGATTGTGCGCCGATTTCGGAGTCAAGCACCGATTCGAACGTGCGTACAAACTTTTCACCAATGATGGTGCGTTTGGCTTCCGGATCAGACACGTTGTGCAGCGCACTCAAAAAATCCTCGCTTGCATTGATGGCAATCAACCGTATGCCGAGGTTTTGGCGAAAGGTTTCAATTACCTGGTCGCCTTCGCCTTTACGCATCATCCCGGTATCCACAAACACGCATGTGAGCTGGTCTCCAATCGCACGATGCACCAGCGCGGCCGCCACGCTACTATCGACTCCGCCACTCAGTCCACAAATTACCTGGCGCGCTCCCACCTGCTGCTTGATTCGCTTAATGCTCTGCTCGACAATATTTCCTGGTGACCAACTGGCATCGCATCCGCATATCTCGTGGACAAAATTGGAGATGATTTCGCGTCCGTGCTGGGTGTGGTTTACCTCCGGATGAAACTGGATGGCGTATAACTTGCGCGCACGGTCGACCATGCCGGAGATGGGCGCATTGGCGCTTTGAGCTATTGATTCAAATCCAGGCGGAAGGCGCGTGACATTGTCTCCATGGCTCATCCAAACCGACAGTGCCATGTCTTCGGTGCTTGCAGGTTGGTTTGCAATGGCGCCTGGGAGCAGTTCGCTGGGCAGCATCTGAACTTGGGCCTGACCATATTCGCGCTTGTTTGACCCAGTGACCTGTCCGCCAAGGGCGTGCGCCAGAAGATGCATGCCGTAACAAATTCCAAGTACAGGCACAGCGGCTTCAATAATGTAAGGTTGAAGGTGTGGAGCGCCTGCATCGTATACGCTGTTTGGTCCGCCACTCAAAATTATGCCGTTGGGCATTATTGCAGTAACCCGATCTGGCGGGGCGTCCCATGGAAATAGCTCGCAATACACTCCCGCTTCGCGCACACGACGCGCAATAAGCTGACTAAACTGTGATCCAAAATCCAGAATGGCAATCGTCATGGCAGCCAGTATCTCAGACTGGTGAATGAATCAATGTTGGCGAGGTGTCTGGATATTTTGAGTTTGTATGGGCGTCAGTTTCCCGGATACCTAATTTGCGGCTTTTTCAAACAACGGGTTGTCGAGATACCAGTTTCGATTAATTGGATTCCTCCACTTTGAAATTCATGTAGATAGTTCTATTTGGTAACTGTAACTTTCGATACGCCCCGACTGATGTCTGGATTGTTGCCTCGGGCGATGGAAAGATGATAAGCAAACAACTGACCGAGCACGATGAAACTGATCGGGCTGGTGAGTGGCTGTGCGTGAATTTCAATTTGAGGTGTTATACGGGCTGCTTGTAGCTTTGAAAGTGCGTCGGAGCCATTTGCCCAAACGGTAACCGTTGCACCGCGCTGCCTGGCCCTTACTATGAGTTCAACGCTTGTATCCACGGTGGGATCTGAATTGACGAGAACCAGCATTTGGAATCCAGGCTCAAGCAGGGCCAGAGGGCCGTGCATAAAGTCCGCTCCGGAATATGCCTCGGCGGACAAAAAGCACGTCTCCTTTAGTTTCAGCGCGGTTTCCTGGGCGGCGGCATATGTGAAACCGCGACCTATCACCGCGCAGCGACTGGTTTCCAACCACTCAGCTACGAGCGACTGGATTGCAGACTCAGGCGTCAAAGCCCGCTCCACCTCAGTTGGAACGTGCTCCACACTGTCGTCAGGCATCGATTTGCGGACGATCATTGCGTATACCAAACATTGCGCCGTAACCGTCTTAGTGGCAGCCAGGGCTGACTCAGCACCCGCATGTAACAGAATGGGAATCTCGGCCGCATCATCCAATGCACTGTGTGCAACGTTGGTAATGCCGACAGTAAGCGCTCCCTGAGCACGGGCATTTCGGACGACCTCGACCACATCCAGCGAGCCTCCGCTCTGCGAAACACCAATCACAAGTGCAGCTTTCAGACGGGGCACGGCGCGGTAGAGTGTAAACAGGCTTGGTGCCGCAAGCGCTGTTGGAAGACCAAATTGGCTTTCGAACAAATACTTGCCATATGTGCTGGCATTGTCGCTGCTGCCGCGCGCAGCCAACACAGCAATGGCCGGTGACCTCTCGGCAAGCAGCCCGTTCAAGTGGATAAGCGCGGGCTCCGCGCTTGCCAACAGATTCCTGAGCACCTGGGGCTGCTCGAATATTTCAGCGCGCATCAAGGCGCCGTTGCCTGTCATGAACGGGCCTCCCATGCCTCTCGGCTCACAAATTCACCGCCCGTAATCGAACGCTCTACTTCCTTGCGGTTGTCATCAAATCCAAGATCGATTTCAACTTGACCATAGCATTTGCTGTCAACAATGGTTTTATGAACGTGGAAACCGCCTCCCTCGCCAACGCTCAGATCATTACGCGCATCAATGCGGACCCGGGTAATAGCACCGCACTTGTTACCCTTCACAAAATATATCAGGCCGTACGGATCACGATTCCCATCCGGCTTATTGTTGGCTGTCCCACCAAATAATCGTTTTAATACATTCATGGTTGTTGCTGTTCGGCAATTACCAGCCGTCGCAGAATTGAAATAATCATAATTATGATCGCAGCTGCGACCGCGACCATTACGGAACCCCCCCACGTCAGGCTTTTTGTGATCGAATTGGTTCCCGGAACCCCGATTGCAACAAGCACATAGGCAAGCCAGCCGCCAATCCAACTCCAGAGGACGGCACGCCACCGGTCTGGCAGGATGACGCGCCTGCTGCCACTTAACACGGCCATTGTGAGCAGCGCCAGCAGCAACATGAGCACCAGCGTGGCGACAAACGAACTGAAGTTGGCCCGAACGGGTTCTGGAATGGGCTGGGGCGGAATCGGAGTTGACGTGGGTGGTTCCGTAGGTTTTTGCAGGACCGTGGCTGTTGGGATTGGTAACGGGCTGGCGGGCACGACCGTGGGCCGGATCGTCTCAATGTTACCGACGTTGTTGTCGTCAATGGTGACTTGGACGCGTTCAGATATACGCGCTTCGTTGCTTTCCGCCCGTATGTCCAAACGACCCTTGCGTTCAAGAGTAAGAGTGGTTTCCGCGATGCCGTTACGTGTACTTATCGCGGCCAGGGTTTGCTCGATTCGCTCGGTCTGGAAATTGAGGACAAATTGCACAGGCGTTCCATCAGGGACGATGCGGTTGTTCCGATCCAAAACCGGGCCCGCGCTTAGTTTGATCTTGTCGCCAATTTTTGGTTGGAGGATCGTTGCGGTTGCGGTTGGGGGTAAGGTTGCGCGAACGAGAGGTGTGAGCGTAGCCGCCACACCGGCGGGAAGCTGAGGCAACAATGTGTTGGCCAAAGGAATGATTTGCGTTGCGTTCGGTGTAGTCTGCTGGCTGAGCACGTAGTTCAGCGCGCCCACAGTAACGGGCGACGAGCCAGTTGGAACAAACTCCTGGAAAAGCACTCTGACAGCGGCCTCTAGTGAGGCAGGTGAGCGGCCATAGATGCCGTAGTACGCAGTTATCTTGCTGATTTGCGTTGCGTCCAGATAATAAGGTGGCCCCATGCCAAACACGATCACCTTCTTGTCCCGTAGGGAGTCGCCGCGCTGATCAAGAAAGTCCTTGAGCATGCGTGCAGAGCGCTCTCCGGGTTTGAGATCGATCATCCCGATCACAATCCACGTTGCGGCCTCGAGCGCCGGCCGCACGCGGGCGGAGATTGCACGCGGCGTCGTCAAAGTTTCGCTAATCGTGACTGTTGCCACGTCCCCTGTTTCAGACTGTGGGACTGTGGTTGTCAGGCGCATGCCGTCGGCGAGCTCGGTGAACGTAAACGACGATACTTTTGCCGGTGTGAGCTGCCCGGTTGTGCTGGGTCCGTAAAGCTTTAAGGCAATGTCCTGGAGTGCGGTTTTTCCAATTGCTTGATACGGACCGCATTTGGGGCACTCCTGAATACGACGGTCGTCTGTCAGAAATACAAGAACATCATCCTTGCCCGGCGGCTGTGGAAGTAGTACGGGCAGCTCGCGCGGGCTGGGCGACAGCAGTGTTGCACCGTCTTTGGCCACCGTATTTAGAATGTCGGCGAACTGGCGCGTTGTTGGATCATCGGTTTTGGGAAGTTGCGCTGCACGGTCTACGTTGACGAGGATGCTGCCAAGAAGCGGGTTGCCTCCATAGAGTCGCAATTTAAGGCTCAGAATTCGCAGCACTGCAGCGTCAACACGGGCGGCAAATTGCGGATCCTTGGAATACTGCTCACGAAAGAAGACGATCGTGTCTTTGATGTTTGCAAGTTGCTCGGACCAGGAGTCGTGAATCGCAAAATTTCCGAGCATGAGTACATCATTGCCGGCTACGAAAGCATCTTGCGCCACTTTGCGAGCATTAAACGTCTTTTCGGTTGGATCGTCGTATCTGCGGACAGACCGCAACCCCAGTGAATCGGAAAACGTTACTCCGCCAGCGGCGCGCCATGGTGAAATTTCGGGCAGTTTCATCAAGGCGTCATAGGCCTGCGGATCAAGACTGACGGGACGGGTGTTTGCGCGAATATTGCCTTGAAATCCGCGGTACCGGATGTGCGTCATTAACAGCCCATCGGCACGGCTTGCGTTGACTTTGCCTTCTGGTTTGGGGTCGAATTGCATCAGGGCAAAGAATGGTGCGAGGTCAAATGAGCGCAGCTGTTCGAGTGACTTTTGCACCGTTGGAATTTCATCCTCCACATTGCGATCGGCACCGCCAAGACCTGGAAAGTTTTTTGCAACCACCGCCAACCGGTTGTTGCTGCCGAGATGGGCGCCGGCAACAAAAGCTGCTCCAAATTGACCTACCCAAAATGGGTCGCCTCCAAACACACGCGTTCCGCTGTCGCCGGGCTGTCCAGGGCGGGGCGAATCAAGTACGTCTAGCACAGGGCCCAGCAGCATGTTGATGCCAATGCGTTCCAGCTCGCCACCCAACATGCGGCCAAGCTGATCCGCGTAATCGGGCTTCCAGGTTGCACCGATTGCAAGCTGACTCGGGAGCGCCGATACACCCTGGGTCAGTTCACTGTTTGGCCATCCATCGCCTTCCTGCGATAAAGAAATAAACAGGGGTATCGTTTCCTGCAATCGCTGTGTCGCAGTCGGGGAAGAAGATGTCTGTAATAGTGTTGGAATTTCGGCAAAGGATTGGGCGGAAGCTACTATCTGCAAACGGTTGGTCAGCTCGGCAACTTGGCGCAAAACGTCCGGCGTATTTGTGAAATTCTGGTTGGCGGCACGGAGTTGAACGCCGCCAACGCGGTAACTAATCAACAGTTCATTCAAATCCGCCAGGACAGCTGCGTCATTGCCCATATAGCTGATCCCAAACAGTTGCCCGACCCGGGCGTTAGGTGACATTCCGCGCAAAACAGACTGGGCCTTGGCCGCAAAGGGCAGGGGCGGCGGCACAGGAGTTTGGGCATTCACCGGAGCGGCTGCTGTCGAACCAAAGACGGCCGCGGCAAGCAGCACTCTAACAATGACGGTAAAAAAGCGCCTGACGGGCGATCGCATTATGTTTGGGGCCGATCCTGAAAATTCATGGTCAGCTTCCGGGCTTGCGCAGGCCGGTCTAGTAACGGCGCATACCCGGGTCAACATGTTGCGCCCAAGCGTCAGTGCCACCCGCTAAATTTGCAAGCTTGGAAAATCCCATGCTTTGCAAGAGTTGGCAGGCCGTTTGGCTGCGTCCGCCAAGGTGACAAATAAGTACGTATTCACCTGATTTGTCAAGAGTTTTGCTCCAGACACCGATATCGTTTAGAACATGCAAGTGCGTACCCGGAACGTGTGCGATCTCATATTCAAATGGCTCACGCACATCGATCAGTACCGGCGGATTGGGTTGCTGCAGACGTTGGGCCAAGTCAATAACACTCAATTGCTTGATCATGGCGGGCAATTGTACCTTTGGCGTTTTCCCGCTCGGGCTGCCTAAGGTGAACCTGGCCCGACCGTCACGTCGGCCTGGCCGGTCATGCCAGGCAGTAACAGGCGAGGTGATTTATCGATATCAAGCAAAACTGTGAAGGTTGCCGTGTTCCCTTGGGTCCCGGACGACTGTGCAAGTATGCTCGCAACGTGGGCTGTCATCGGTTCTGCATAGGATCTGAGCCGAACCGACGCAGTTGCGCCGGGCTTCAGCTTTGCGATATCCCGCTCGGAAACATTTGTGGTTTTGAACTGAATTCCGGAAAGATTTACGAGCGTGAACGCGGTTGAGCCGGCATTGCTTCCCGGCGATATGGTGACGTCCTGGACGATACATTGGCAAGGCGCGATCAACTGCGAAGATGCCAGAGCATCTTGCGCCCGCTGCAGTGCGGCGGCGGCTTGCACAATTTGTGTGTCGTTAATTTTCTGCTGGGTGTCGGAAATACCCGCCTTAAGTGCTGCCAGCTTGTTTTTGGCCGAAACGATCGAGGCGTATGACTGTGTCAGCGCGTCACCGGTTGGAGGCGCAAGTATCTTGTTCAGCACATCCTGCGCGGAAATCCAGCCTTCATACGCATTACCGAGCGAGGCCTCAGCTTGTTTGCATGACTCGCTGGTGGTACCCTGTCTGCTGCTGCACGCAAGGTCGCGTGAAGCTTGTGAACTTTGAAGGCTGATTCGAGCGCCTTCCACGCTCTTGCGTGATGCTTCGATGTCGGACGCCAAGCTACCGGCGCTCACAGTGTTATAACTTGCATATGCGCTGTTGAGAGACGCCTCGGCTGCCGCGATATCTTCTTTCGTTGCTGGAATAGCCTGCTGTGCCACTGAAGCCCTGATAGCGTCCAGATTTGCCTGGGCATCGATGACCGCATCTTGCAGTGCCGCATCATCTATCGTGGCCAATACGTCGCCAAGGTTTACAGTCTGGCCAACTTTGACTTTGACCGACCGCACTTTGCTACTTGTGCCAAATCCCAGCGCAAGCGCCGGGGAATTCAAAGACAAGGCGCCATCGACGGTTACGATGCTTTGTGTTGCAATGATTTGTGACGGAACGGCTGTTGGAGTCGTTGCTGCGCGTGCCCCATTTCCGCCGCGGGGAATTGCGACGGTTGGCGCTGGGGTACTCGTGGTGCAGGCGGCAAGCACAAGACTTGCAAGAATGAGCAAGGGTTGTCTAATCTTTAGTCGAAAGTTCATGGATCGTGTTTGTTACTTCGTGGCGATTTCCGCCTGCCCGGTCATTCCGGGTAACAGGGCGGGATCAGCGACATCTGGTGTGATCAACGTGGTAAACAGTGCTGTCGTGCCCTGGGCGCCCGAGCTTATAGGTAGGATTACACCGACCTTTGCTGGAATCGGCTGGACAACCGCCTTAAGCCGTATCACAGCCTTCATCCCAGGTCGCACGTTTATAACATCGCGCTCGCTCAGGTTGGTCGTTTGAAACTGCAATTGTGAGGGTTCTAGGAGGGTAACCGAACCGGTTTCCGTGCCTCCGAGCGCAAGAGTTACAGCCTGCACCCTACAATCGCATGGAGAAAGTAATTTCAGTTTGGCCAAGTCGCGCTGAGCGCGCTGGACGGCAAGGGTGGCCTGCGCTAGTTGCAAGTCATAGATTTTCTTTTGCTCGGTGGTGGCACTCGCTTCAAGCTTGGCAAGAGCGGTTTGGGCCTGAACAACCCCGGACCAGCTTTGGGTGAGCTTATCCTGGGTTGGGGGCTGTTGGATGACAAGATATTTGTCGTGTGCAGCGCGTTCACTTACCTCCGCGCTCTTCACGCCGAGCTCGGCAACATCACACTTGCCACCCTTATTGGTGGCACAAACTGAATCCCGGTTGAGCTGGGTGTTATACAGTGTGTTTTTCGCTTGATTCCATGACCGCAATGCACTGTCGATATCCAGTGCCGTTGCACTCTGTCGCGCGATGTTGTAACTGGCATGCGCAGATGCCAGTGACGCGCGAGCCGTATCCAAGTCCGTTCCAAGAGCTGGCGCCAGGCTCTTCGCAATTTGAGCCTGTTGCAGCGCGAGCTTTTCCTGAGCCAGCTGCAGTGTAAGGCTCAAGGCAGTTCCATCCAACATTGCAAGGACATCGCCTGTTTTTACCGACATGCCGGGTCGGACATTAACTGCAATTACCCGGCCGGACGTTTCAAATGAGGCCGTGGCTGGGGGACTTGCAAGTGTCAATACGCCGTCTACCGCGATGATTGGCACGGAAACGATGGCACCGGTAGGCACTGCCGTCGCATCGGTAGTCTGGTTGCCACCAGTGTTTCTTCCGCCACCCTGACCGCCCCCCGGATTTCGACCGCCTCCAGTTGCGCCAGCGTCAACGGCTGGCGTGGTCGATGTGCAAGACATAAGCGCGGCTAGTAATGCCACCATAGTTGCAAGTGGCATGAGAACCTTTCGTAGTGACATTTTTATCGCTCCCTGAGGATTTTGATGGCCTTTTGTGTAATGACGGGTTGCGTTGCAAGGATTGAACTGAACACCGCTGCCAGGCATACCATGACAACGATCAGCCCGGCCGTTTGGAAATCAAACGCTAGGCGGATAATCTGGTCATTCTGTATTCGCTGTGTGCCTTCAAAGGCATATCCCAGCAATGTTCCGGCAACGATCCCCGCAATACCGGCGGCAAGGGTCGTAATGACTGCCTCACCAACAAAAACGCCACGGAGCGCGCCACGCGCGGCACCAACGGCCTTGAGCATTCCGATCTCGCTGCGACGGCCCATGACCGCGGTATACATTACAGCCAACACACCAAAGATGGCGGTGACCATGGACAGTCCAGTTAAGAGAATAATAAAAATCTCGCTTTGACCGAGTTGATTTTGCTGTTGCGCCACCTGTTCGGACGTGGCTACAACGGTCATATCGTTTTGATTGCCAAGAAACGTGCGCAATCCACGGAGAATGTTTGATTCGTCGACGCCTGGCGCTACCGTTGCGAAAAGCTTTGTGAGCACATTTGTTGTCAAATCGGGCTTGCCCTGTGCGGGATCAGCCATCAAATCGCGATAGGTACCAAGGTTCATAAAGATGCCACTGCGATCTGCATCCACTTTGTTACGAGTGAAATAGCGGGTAAATCCAGGAACGCGCGCGACGATACCAATGATTTTGAGGGTTTTCGAATGGTCGGTTCCCCGTCCTTTGAGGACGATTGGATCGCCGACCTTGAGATCGAGAAATTGGCTCAAACCTTGCGAGATGATTGCCCCGCTTGGATCGGTTACGATCTGAGTAAGCGTTCCGGAATCTCCACCGATCCAGCGGAAAAGCGTTGGGTAGAGCACAGTGTTAAGGTCGCCTTCAACGCCAACATAACTTACGTTTTCAGATCTCAAACCAATGATGTCGCTAACAGCCATATTTGGCAGGTTGTCGGCAACGCCAATAACTGTGCCGATACCCTTTTGACTCTTTACCGCGGCAACATCGGCGTCTGAAAGATTGACATCCGTACGAACTCCGCGCCTAAAGAAATTGAAGTTCCCTCCGGCGCTGCGCGTGGTGGCGACAATTTGTGCGCCGCTATTAAATTGCGAGTCCGTTTCCACGTTTGCCTTTTGCAAAGCGAGTTGGGTTGCAAGCAAACAGGGGAGGACACCACTCATTACCACCATCAGCGAAATCAGCGCATTGCGCCCCTTGCCACGCAGTGCGTAGCGCCCGGCAAAATATCCTGCAGTGGGGTTTACCAGCTGGTAGAGCGAAATCAAGAGTCGTTCCAGCGGCGCTGTGAAGAAGTAAAACAGGAGCGAGGCGCCAATGACCATAAGCAGCAGCGAGCCGAACTGGATGATTGCCGTGCCAGTTGCGTCTTCCGAGCGGAACACGGTGGGCACAACGATCAACGTGAGCGCGCTAAACGCGATCAAAATAAAACCCCCCAGCAACAAACCGGTCTGGGCCTTGCGCTCGCGAAGCTTGCTCAAGTCATCCAGTGTGGGCTGATCCGCGGCAGAAGGGTTCAGCACAATCATGACCTTGGTGTTGGCAGCCGCCCGGGCGGGGCTGATCGTCGCCAAGGTAAGCACAACAATCGTGATTCCGGTTGGGATTAAAACTGTTTGGATTGTCCATGCTGCCCGCACACCACTGGGCAGATTAAGATTTGCAAGCAGCGTAGGGACCAGTATGAAGTCGTTTAGCGCCCTGCCGACCAGCAATCCTAGAATAATTCCCACAGCACCCAGAAGTAGTACTTCCACAATGACAATTTCAAACATGCGGTATCGGGCTGAGCCGAGTACGCGCAAAACCGCCAGGTCGTGTTTCATTTCCAGCACGGTGGTGTTCATCAGAGCGTTGACCATCAAGCCGATGATTCCCATGCTCAACAAGCCGTAAAGGGTGATAAAGGTTTGTTGAAAGGTAAAAGCTTGCGCGTTGCTTTCCAGCCGGGTATATTTCGGAAGCGTGACATTGAAGTCCGATCCCAACTGCTGTTGCAACCCGGTGCGAACTTCCTCACCCACGTTGCGGGCTGAGGACACGGTTGCCGTTGCATCGTTGGAACCACCTGTGGCAGCCTGCCAAACCAGCAATAGTTGGTTGGCTAAATTAGGGACCTGGAGCCAGGACTGCGCATCTGATAGTTGCATGATCACGGCGTTGGTTGCATCGGTTGTCAGACCATCCAATGTGCCGACGCCACTGACGGTAAATTTTGCAACCAATCGGGGGCTGCTCGTGGATGTGATCACAGCCTGGCCAAGCTCTCTGGGTGCCGGCAAGGCGTATGCAAGCTGGACTTGATCACCAACGGATGCGCCGAGAACGCCTGCGGTAGCGCTATCGAGAAAGATCTGCCCGGGTTCAGGAGGATAGGTTCCTTGAACACCGCCGCGACCTGCGTTTGGCCGATTGGTCTGACCAGCTCGCCCACCGCCTGCAGGTCCACCACCACCGGGTGGGCCACCTCCGCCACCGGGTGGGCCACCCCCGCCACCGGGGCCACCGCGAGCACCACCAATTCGAATGTTCAAGCCGCCGACACCGCCCGTGTTGGGACGCCCGATTGCCAAGGTCACCAAATCGTCCTGATTGCCGTCCAGCGCTACAACGGTGACCACCTGTCCGTCGAAGGCCCCTGCCATGCGGGCCTCGGAGCCTACCTGGATACGAGGATGAGATTGCGCGATCCGGTCATATGATTTGCTTGCGGCGGTTGCCACACCCGCGTAATCAAAGAATGGTGAAGCGGCGAGGTCTGTACGAGAGATGCCTAGGTCGAACCCACCAGTCGATGTTCCAACGGCCTGCACGCTAAATTGTCGTTGGGTGTCTACCAGCGCAAGCAAAGCGCCCACAAGGGCAACGCCCATCGTGAGGGCAAGTGCAATAATGATCGTGCGCAGCACGCGCTTGCGCATTGAATTTAGAACATATTTCAGACTCATGGATTGTGAACGGCAGATTGCTCTTCCGACTCCAGTTTGCCATCTCGCATTTGGATGACGCGGCTGGCAAATTTACTCATGCGCGGGTCGTGGGTCACAAACACAATGCTTGTGCCATTGTCCTTGTTTAGCTTTACCAGCAGGTCCATCACCTCAAACGAGGTTTGGGTATCCAAGTCGCCCGTCATTTCGTCTCCGATGAGCAGGGGTGGATCATTGGCAAGCGCGCGCGCAATAGCCACACGCTGCTGTTGTCCGCCTGAAAGTTCGCTTGGGTAATGGGTCATGCGATCTCCAAGCCCGACCAGGCGGAGCAACTCCTCGGCATGTTTTGGGTTTCTATTGCCTAGCAACACCATGGGCACCTGCACATTCTCCAACGCCGTAAAGCTGCTGAGCAAGTTGAAGGACTGGAAAACAAAGCCCATTTTCTTCAAGCGCAAGCGGGCAAGTTTCTCTTCGTTCAACGACACCACCTGTTCGCCGTCGACCATGACGTGACCCCGGCTGGGTGTGTCGAGACCGCCAATGATGTTTAGAAGCGTCGTTTTGCCACTGCCGCTCGGGCCCATCAGGCAAAGAAACTCGCCGCGCTTGACATTGATCGACACGCCGCGCAAGGCCGGAACGGCCTCCTTTCCCATGATGAAGCTTTTGTATACGTCGTCAATTTCAACGATGTTGTCGCCATGTTGTGCCGTGCCGACTACGCCGTTTTTGTTCGCGCGTGTGCCCACTGGCATTTGGTTCGCAGCTTTGGTTCCGTTTGCTGCAGTTGCCCCGGTCGCAACCGGGACGGGATTGCGTGTTTTGAGTTTGAAAAGTGGCATGATTGATGGCGTCTGGTAATCCCAAACCGACTCAAGGTTATCAGTCAATTGCAAGGAAGTTGTTAAGATACCGCGAGATTAGGGAAAATTAGGAGTGGTTTGTCAACAGTATGACATTTGTCACCCGCACTAATCTGCGAATCGCATGGCCAAAGTGCCTGGTCGAATCGACGAGGCCAATCCGAACCTTGGCGGATGGCTGGTCGATACAATCGACTCATGACGAGCGAGCATGTGCGCGAGCACAATCGGGTGGCCTGGGACCGGCAGGTGGAAGATGAAAATGAATGGACACGTCCGGTGTCTCCAGCGCAGGTCGCAGATGCGCGACGAGGGCAGTGGCACGTGGTGCTTACAGGATATCAGACGGTACCTCGGCCATGGTTTCCCGCGTCGCTGGAAGGCCTGGATTTGCTCGGCTTGGCCAGCTCGGGTGGCCAGCAGGGACCAATCTTTGCGGCGGCGGGTGCACGCGTTACGATCTTCGATAATTCGCCAAAACAGCTGGCGCAAGATCGCGCCGTGGCGTTGCGAGAAGGATTGCAATTGGCGCTGATTGAAGGAGACATGCGCGATCTTGGCGTGTTTGCAGATGGCAGTTTTGATCTCATTTTTCATCCGGTTAGCAATGTGTTTGTGCCGGAAATTCGATCGGTGTGGCGCGAATGTTTTCGCGTGCTGCGGCCCGGAGGCATGCTGCTCTCCGGGTTTATGAACCCGACTGAATTTGTGTTTGACATGGAGGACAAGGATTTGTTTCGGGTATTGCGTGTGCGTCATTCACTGCCCTATTCTGACGTGACCAGTATTAGCGAGGAAGAACGTGAACGAGTGCTTGGCGCCCATTCACCGCTTGAGTTCAGCCATACGATGGATGATCAGATCGGCGGGCAGTTGGATGCCGGATTTGTTTTGACCGGCTTCTACAGCACACCGCATCACGCCAGCATCACCGCCAAATTTAACATTCCAGGCTATTTTGCAACGCGTGCCTTGAAACCGGCTCAAATTGAACCATGAGGCTAAACCGCGATTAGTGGGACGTGTTCAGTTTATGGTATTTGCCATAGGTGGATGTGCACTCTGGGCGTCGCCAAGCCCTGCGTGGAAACGGGGCTTTTTCCCGGGGGTTTCAACCTGTTTTGGACTTGCAAGTATGTTTTGAACTGTCCAGTATTCCAACCCTTTTTCGGCACGCTCCGGTCGGGGAACCGCACGCAATTCCGGATGATTGGCGGCGACTAACTGTGCGATGGGCGTTGACAATTGATCTATATCAGATGCCAGTGAGTATAGTACAAAAAGAACATTTATTCTGATGGTTTTGCCAGTAAAAGGTAACATGACAGTAATGATCGATGAATTTATTGCGGCGCACCTTGATGAATCTTTGCAGGAAGTTATGGCGTTATGCCGGCAACCCAGCGTGAGCGCCCGACGTGAAGGGACAAGGGAATGCGCTGATCTCGTTGTGGCGCTTCTTGCCAGGCATGGTTTGGAAGTTTCGAAGTTTGAAACTGCCGGCAACCCGATCATCGTGGGTCGCATAGCGGGAAGGAGTGCGAGAACACTGCTTTGTTACAACCACTACGATGTGCAGCCGCCTGAACCATTGAATCTTTGGCAGTCCCCACCGTTTGAACCTGTTATTCGCGACGGCGCACTGTTTGCGCGCGGATCACGCGACGACAAGGGTGAATTGGTGGCCAGGCTGGCTGCGCTGGCTGCTGTTCGCCACGCTCATGCCGGCCAGTTACCGTGTGGCGTTACTTTTATCGTGGAGGGCGAGGAAGAAATAGGCAGCCCGCACATTGCCGAATTTGTGCTGCAGCACAGGGATTTGTTGGTCTGCAACGGGGCAATCTGGGAGGAGGGCGGGATTGAACCCGAAGGGGCGCCGTATATATCCCTGGGTGCGCGGGGACTGCTTGCCGTTGAATTATCCGTGAGCACGATGAAGACGGATGCGCATAGTGGACGTGCTCACTTTTTGCCGAGCGCTGCGTGGCGCATGGTACGCGCACTTCAATCCCTAAAGGATGATTCGGAACGGATCACCATTGAAGGCTTTCAATCCAGGGCAATTCCGCCAACTGCACTTGATCTGGAGTACCTGGCGAAACTTCCAGATTCTTTGGCACTGGATCGAGAGATTTACGGCATTGAACACTATCTAAATGGTCGGACGTCCGCCGAGATTAGGCGGGCGGTATTTGAACCAACGTGCAATATTCAGGGAATCACGACTGGTTATCAGGGCGATGGTCTCAAGACCGTAATTCCGTCCAAGGCGAGTGCAAAATTGGATTTCCGGTTGGTACCTGATCAGGTTCCGAGTGAGTGTCTTGAACTACTCCGACGCCATCTGGACAAGCATGGATTTGGGGATGTGAATGTAATGTTATTGGGTGCCATGCACCCGGCCAAAACATCCAGCGCAGATCCGCTGGTGGCCTTGGCTGCATCTGCCGCGCAAGAAGTCTATGCCAAATCAGCCGTGATTTACCCCATGGTAGGCGGCAGTAGTCCAATCTACGCGTTTCGAGGTCCGTTGGGAGGGATCCCGGTGATCAACCCGGGTATCGGTTACTGGGACAACCGTGCACATGCACCAAACGAGCATATTCGAATTGCGGACTTTTCTCAGGCGGTTCGACATATTGCCCGGATCATTGATGGATTTGCCGACATTGGTGCACCGTAGCCTTACTCGTCAGAGCGTAATCCGCTTTAGGATCTGGATTGCATCCACACACGCGTGTGTTTTTGAAGTGCCGGGAAGAATTCGGCAAAATCCTGTCGAAAGCCGTGGTCGTGGGCGAGTAGTTCCGATGCGCCGTCGCCAAGGTTGTTGGTGCGTGTCAGCCGGCCGCTGATTCGTCGAAGCAAGGTGTCAACACCGGAAGGCGTACCGTACGAACCCAACCAGTCAGCTTTAATCATTTGTTCAAATCCTGTTCGGACCCGTGGCGGCAGGATGGGCAGATATTCGGAAAACCCGGCATACACCGTCGAGACAAATGCTGGCAGCGGGATCGAACAATAGGCGCCCCACTCGCATGACAGAACATAGTCGTAAAACACGTCGACCAGAACTGCCGCGTATCGTTTAAACGGTGATTGAATCCGCTCCATGCTGCGAATAACCACAGGATGCGTATCCGTAAACCGGTCAATTTCTATATGACATGAGATGCCACGCTGGATGCCGGGACTAAATTGAGCCCGATCAGCGCCCTTGACCCAATCGGCAATCACCTGCCCCAAGCGCGGCTCGGCCTCAGGTTCGGACAGGAATACATGGGCGAGCCAGTTCATTTGTGCTCAATGTGCCCAATGAGCACGCAGTTTTGAACTAATGGAACTAATTGAACTAATTGGTGGCTGTTGGCTGGGGTACACGCGCATTGGCGATGCCCCAGCCATACATTGCTTCCTAATCGGTAAACTTAGCCGGGCGATCGCACGTGCTTTCCAATGTAATGTGACGACCCTCGCGCGACGCGTCGTGGACGGCATGCATCAGGTCAAGCACATGATAGGCCAAAGCACCACTGGCGCGATGGGCGCGATTATCCGCAACTGCTTGAATCAGATCACGTGGCCCCAACCCGCGTGAATCCACTATGTGCCCCGGATCCAAGGGCACATCTTCCCAGTTCTTTTCATTCCATTTGCGAATCTGAATCGGGCCTCCAAACGTATTGGGATCCGGGCAACTAAGCGAACCCTCGCTGCCGTATATCTCGATGCGGGGCAAATTGTGCCCCCATATGTCGAAGCTGGTTATTAGCGTGGCGACCGTGCCCTGCGCAAAATCCAGCACACCAACCACGTGTGTTGGCGTTTCAACCACAATCTTCTGACCTTTCTTTGGTTCACTGCCAATTGTGCGTTCAGCAAAGCTGATTTGGGCGGAGCCCGTAACGCGCTTGACCGGGCCCAGCAGATTGACCAGGGCGGTCAAGTAATAAGGGCCCATGTCAAACATGGGTCCCGCTCCGATCTTGTAGAAAAACTCTGGATTTGGGTGCCAGCCCTCAGGACCATGACCAAGCATAAATGCCGTGGCCGCCACCGGGCGACCAATCGCGCCCTCATCAATAAGGCGTCGGCAGGTCTGGAGTCCGGCACCCAGAAACGTGTCGGGAGCACAGCCAACCCGCAGGTTTTTTGAGGTCGCGAGCGCCAGCATTTGCTTCGCCTGGTCCCGGGTGAGGGCTAGTGGCTTCTCGTTATATACGTGTTTACCAGCGCTTAAAGCCTGTAGAGCGACATCGCCATGTGCTGCCGGAACAGTTATGTTTAGCACAAGCCCAATGGATGGGTCTGCCAGCAATTGATCCACTGTAACTGCTGGTACGTTGTACTCCGCACCTCGTTTCTCCGCGGCTGACATAAAAACGTCGGCGCACGCAGCAACTTTCAACCCAAACCGGGCGAAATTCTTAAAGTATATGGGACTGATATTTCCGCAACCGATGATTCCAATGTTCATGTTTTACAAATAAATGCAATGAATTCCATTTAACGAGCGTATATTCTAGTTGCATCACCCACAGCGCGCAGTCATCTTGACATAACCGCAAAAGCGCTTATCCCCGCATTAGGGGTTCGGTTCTAAATGAGACATCTGCCCTATGGACAGCACGTTGGATTGATCCTATAACCTATTTAGGGGTGTTGCGCTCGATCGTTTAGCGCTTCGCACGTTTGTATAGGAGTAGTGACCGATGGCAAAGAAAAGCCCGATAGAACATATCGTGATTATTGTCAAAGAGAATCACTGTTTTGACAACTATTTTGGAACATTCTCAGGCGCCAATGGTACGACTCTGGCGCATGCACCGAACCCGCCTAAGACCGATCATAACCATCGGCATTCAGCATGGCTGACGCGTAAAACGACTGCTGCCCCAGAACAGTACTTGGAAAGTGATATTCCGACATATTTTTCGTATGCCCGGCAATTCACATTGTGCGACAACTACTTTACGGATGTGGCGGGCCCGTCCACGCCAAACCACTTGATGCTGGTTGCTGCGGATGCGCCTATTATTGACAATCCTCCGCGGAATCCACCGCCGCTGTACGATATACCGTCGCTACCGATTAACCTGGAAAAGAAGAAGCTGACTTGGGGCAACTATGGCGGATATGTTTTTGCCATGATCAAAGCCTTGCAGGGCAAATCATCATTCCGGCCAGCCGGAACAGGCGAGCAGAGAAACTTTAGCTTTGGTGCGCCGGATGACGGGCATCACGGTCTGGATGCAAGCACAGCACTGAGTTCCGCCCAATTTGCGGCTGACGCGGCTTCCGGAAAACTCCCATCTGTTTCATGGGTCTATGCGCCGAGCGCGCTAACCGAGCACCCACCCACGTTTGCAGATGTAAATAATCCCGCCGCAGGAAACGTCACGCTGGGGATGCAGTGGACCGTGGATCAGGTTAACGCGATTGTGGCGGGCGGTTTATGGCCAAAGACGGCAGTTTTTATTACTTGGGATGACTGGGGTGGATGGCTGGATCACGTTGATCCCCCTAATATTGAAAATTGGAAGGATGGCACCCAGTTTCGATATGGATCACGCGTGGGGTGTATCGTATTGAGCCCGTATGCAAAGCAGGGTTACATTTCCAACGTATTGCATTCGCATGTAAGCGTAGTGAAGTTTTGTGAGAAGGTATTTGGTTTGCGGACATTGAACGCCCGTACCAAGGCCACAAGTGACATGTCTGATTGCTTTGATTTTGGGCAAACGCCGGCACCGCCACCGCACGCGTGACGGCTACAGGTCGCGTGCGGGGAACTGCTGTTTCAACATACAATCGAGACATGCTTTACGAATTTCGCGAATATACGTGTCTGCCAGGGAAGCGGGATGCTTGGGTCACATACATGCATGAAGTAGTCGTACCATTTCAAACTTCAAAGGGTGTGGTTGTGATCGGGATGTGGACCAGCGAAACCAATTCGGACGTGTATTACTGGATGCGTCGCTTTGAGGACGAGGCCGAGCGCGTGCGTATTTATGAAGCTGTGTATAAGAACGCGACATGGGTAAATGACATTGGGCCGGTGGTTGGCACGTTTATTGACCGCTCCAAAATCGTGGTGACGCGCATGAATTCGACCGGACAATCGATTATTTAGGGAGGCACGTAGGACGGGATTAGCTGTTGAACGTGATGACCGTGTTGCGTGCTATTGCCGGCCACTGGAACTCGCTGGATAGTTCCCGAGCGCCAGTGCGAAGTTTATCGGTTAGCACGGGATCAGCCAACAGACGAGATATGGCCTGTGCAAGGGCATCGGGATCGTCAACGGGCGTGAGCAGCATATTCAAGCCGTCCTTTATTTGGGGAATTGCCACCCGCGGCACCGTAGTCACGATGGCGCATGCGTGGCTTAACGCGGCCATAAGCGTGCCCCGGCGAAAACTCACACCATCACGATATGGCAGGGCGACGCAGTCACAGGCGGCAAATGCGCGACTTACGCCAAGGTCATCCAAAAAGCCTGTCTGGTAGATTGCTGGGCGCACGCCAAGGTTGTCGATCAAACCATTGATGTGGTTTCGGTAGGCCACATTGGTTGGGTCGCTGGCACCAAGCGGCGCCCCGATAAACAGCACGACCGGGGCCGGCGTTTGACGTGAGCGAAGCTTCGCAAGTGCCTGCACCAATACATCGGCGCCCTTGCTTTCATTTATGAAGCCAAAATATCCGACAACCGAAGTGCCGGGTGTCACCCCAAGCGAGGCAAGCCAATCAGACTTGACAAATCCGGGTAGTGGATGGTTGGAGATGTTGCTTCCAATCGGAATTACAGCCGGTTTGACTTGGTGCCTTAGCAGCGTGGCTTCGTCTTCCACGTTGGTAACGATGGAACCGTGGGCTCCCCTGGCCATTTGCAGAACAGCAAGCCACCGCAGCGGCCCGGCCTTTGGGAACAAATACGGGACACGCAAATCATGAAATGTCACAAACGTTTTCGTGGCAGGCAGTTTGCGCAATTGGCGCGGTAGCAAGTTCATGGCGCCGTGCATTTGATAGGCAGCCGCTTGGTACTGCAGATCAATAACGTCTATTGCATGCTGCCGGGCAAATTGACTGACATGTTTTAGGGTGCTCCAGCCCCAACCTGGAACGATGCGGTGCACGCGCACCCCGTCTTCGTCCGGCGTGACTTTGTTCGCGGTCGTGTCCATACCGTGCCCAAGCGTCAGAATATGGACCGAGTGATGCGCACCCGCTAGCGCACGTGCGAGTTCGCGAGAAAAGTCTCCGAGACCACCCTGCATCGGTGGATACTCGCCTGCGATCAGAGCTATATTCAAGCGGTTATCTGGTCAGGGTGTCGAGAATGCCGCCCACAATATTGCCGCCACTGGTGGGTTTGCTCGGCGATTCGGATTTTGGCAGATAAGCCGAAATGGCACCGGCGAGCTTTACCATTGGCATGGTTTGGAGCCAGATTCGACCGGGACCGGTTAACGTCGCGAAGAACAACCCTTCGCCACCGAACAAAATGTTTGTAAAGCCCTTGACCACTTCGATGTCATATTGCACGCCGTATTCAAACATTGCAACGTGGCCGGTATCCACCTTCATCTTTTCGCCGGTCCCGAGTGTGTATTCCACGATCTCTCCGTCGAAGGCGGCAAACATGGTGCCGGGTCCGATAAATTGTTGCAGTACGAATCCTTCACCTCCAAACAGCCCGGCCCCCAGCTTGCGCGTTAGGGCGACGCTCATCTGGACGCTTTTTTCAGCAGTTAGAAAGGCGCCCTTTTGGGCCAGGATGCTTTGGCCCGCACCGAGATTGATCGGAATAATTTTTCCCGGGAAATCACTGCTAAATGCGGCCAGGGTGCCATCGCGATCCGCTTGATAGTCGACCACAAAGAGGCTTTCACCCGATATTGCGCGCTTAAAAATGCCCGACAGCCCGCCACCAGTATTGGTATTCATACGGACGCCGTCGCTCATCCAGGAAAGCGCTCCGGTTTCACTATAGAACAACACATGGGGGCGCATGGTCAAAACGACAACGGGCAGTGTGGTGCCAAATATCTTATAGATGGAGCCGCCCATTGTGGTTCCCTGCAGAGACACTGCCGGATCAGGAATATCGAGCCGTTGACCGGGCTGATTTGTAAATGCTTCCGGGTTCATTTAATGGTTTCCACCGATTTTCGAATTATAAGTATTGCCGCGACGTTTATCTAGTGCGGGCAATCGCAGCGACGTAGCGTTCTTTGTTTGCGGAGCGGGCGATTTTGCCACTGCTCGTTTTGATCAATGATCCTGGACCGACAATTTCCACGCGTCTGACGACCACGTCGGTGTTGATGCCAACCACCGATCTCACCTCGTTTGCGATGCGCTCAATGCACTCGGGCTCGGTTTCCGAACTTTCGGCCAGTAACACGACCTCCTCTGTGCCAGTACGATCATCAAACAGACCAAATGCCACGGTTCGTCCCGGATGTATGCCTTCAACCGTATTTGCCAACTGTTCCAAATCTTGTGGATATATGTTTTTGCCGGCAACGATTAACAGATCCTTTTTTCGGCCGGTGATGTAAATCTCGCCTTCGGCGAGGTAGCCCAAATCCCCGGTTCGGAAAAAGGTCAGATCGCCCAGCCGCACAAACGTTATATTGTTTAAGTCCGGGCGATTGAAATAGCCGGTGAGCAGGCAATCACTGTGAATTGCAACTTCGCCAACAACGCGATCAGGAAGTGGGACTAGTGTGTCGTCAATAATCGCCATGCGCATGTTGGCAAGCGGCTGACCGGCAGACATCATGACAATCTTGTCAGATACCGGTGCGTCGGATAGGGCCGGTATCGCAACCTGGTCACGAATGAGCATTTGGCGGTTGATGACATCACGCCGGACCGGGATACCAAGTCCGTTTTGGGAAACTGCAAATACGTTTTCAGCCATGGCGTAGCTCACGCACAGAGCTTCTGAGTTGAATCCAAAACGAGTGAACCGCGCTGCAAACAAGTCCATGCTCGCCGCAAAGGTTGGCTCACTGCAATTAATGAGGGCGCGCAAGGATGATAGCGCAACCCCGGCCAAGTCGCGCTCACGTACGCGATTTGGATTGCTCATAAAGTTGAGCGCAAAATTTGGGAGCCAGCACAACGTTCCACGATAACTTGAAATTGCCTGCAAAAGGCGCACCGGTGCGCGCACCCAATCAAATGGTGACATGAGCACCACATTGACGCCTGAGAGTATTGGCAGGATAAAGCAGGCGATCAGGCCCATGTCATGATACAGCGGAAGCCAGCTGACAATCACGTCCGATTTGCCAAGGTTCATTCTCTCGGCAACTGTCCGCACATGATTTAGCACCGCGGTGTGGGACAGCGCCACACCTTTTTGCAACCCTGTGGAGCCACTGGAGTGTTGCAATATGGCGGTGCGATCCGGCTTTCCCGAGGTGAATATGGTTTCGGGAGGAGTCGTGGTGGGCATGTTCCTACTTATGTCCTCGGTCAGTAGGAGCCTTATTGACAGATTGTCCGAAGTCAATTCACATGTAGCCGCCGAGTGGAAATCAGACACAAGTGCCGCCGGCTGCGTTACAGCTATGAGCGCGTTTAGATCGGCGCGGTATTTGTCCGGAGCCAGCTTGTCTCCCAGCGTTGGCAGGATGCTGGGTATGGCTCCAAGCATGATGCAACCCCAATAGACTCCGAGCAAGTCTTCGCCGTGTGGCAGGATGATTACGACCACCTGCTCCGCCCGTACGCCGCTGACGTGGAACGCGTGTGCCCAACTTGTCGCTGTTAGCAGCAGCCGCCTTCGCGAGATCGACAAATCCGGGCTGCCGGCATGTTGGATGGTGACACAGACGCGATCTGGATCAGATGCCATCATGGCGCAGAACGTGGCGGCAAGCGTTTGGTTCAAGGCTTTATGTTTTTCGTTCTTCGATAAGCCTGACAATTTGGGCAAGCGTGTCGCAGGTCTTGACGGTCATGGCGGGATCTTCGATCCAGACGCCGAATTCGGTTTCAATGAAGGCTTGTATATCCACGAGATCAAAGGAACCGATCAATCCACCTGAAATCAGCTTTTCATCGGCTTTGATCACGCGATTTGGCTGCCGCAGAATATCGGTCGAAATATAGTGTGCGAGCTTATTGGAAATATCCATTTACTTCTACGGAATTGGCGCTTCGATTTTTATGGACGGGTCGTATTGATAGGTGCGTAAATTATTGATTGAGACCGCGCTGGACGTGATCTCGAGGGCGGTTTGCCTGCCGGCGGCCAAGGGATCGACCGTGGCGCCAGCCCGTGGTGTTGGCAACACAATCGCCGGTCGACCGGTTGGAGTCATGGTCAACAGCATCTCGCTCTTTCGGATCAGTCCATCCGCGCTCACCCAAATTGTCATCGTACCGGCGCCACGTTGGAGCCCACCATCTGCAGCGGGCTTTAGTGCGATCGAGACGCCGGTAACCGGGACACCGTCCACCACGTCCACGCCGGCCGGCTTGATTTCGGGTATTTCCTTGAGTGTGCGTAGTTGTCCAAGCACGGCTGAATCATCTGAAGACTCTGGCGCATTTGGTGATGGGGTTGGCAGCGTAACAGTGGTCTTGCGCCAGGCGCCCTCGTTGACACGCGTGTAGGTGGTATCTGCGATGCGGATGATTTCACTCTTTGACCCTGCCGCCGAGGTGTTTATCAGATGGAGCCGATCTTTGGGGAGTCGCTCGATTATCGTTGTGCCGGATATCGTGCGACCATCGGCGGATGTCCATGACGTTGTACCTTTTATCCGCACCGGGTTTCCTGTTTCGGCTTTTGTAACGGCTGCTAAGATATTTTCCAATGGCGAACCAGCGAGAAGCGTGGACAGGATGCTGGTGACCGCCGCTGTTGGCGCAGCCGCGCCGGTTGCACCAACGGTTGCGGCTTTGGTCAATGCGGTAGGTAGAGCGGTTGCCGCGGAGAGTACGGTAGCGACCGTGGGTGCTTCCGTCGGACCTGGTCCGGTGGTGGGCTGACCGGCCCCACATGCGGCCAAGGTTAGCACCATTGCGTAGAACAGCAGGTTTGGATTATTCATATCAACACCACCCGTTGGCGGATGACCAATCAATTTTATGCGACGCGTAGCGGGCGATCACGATAAAGAAACGCAAGCGCCTCGTCAAAATGAATTTGCATGGCCTGGCCGGCGCCATCGGGGTTGCCCTGGCGGATTTCGCTCACAATCGTTTCATGAAGTTCATGGACACGGAGCAATTGGCTGCGGGTTCGCCGGTGATACAAGCTTTCGTGGACTGCAGTATTTAGCGTGCCGCGAATTGCGCTAATGAGATGTTGCACAACTAAATTGTGCGAAGAGCGTGCGATGCAGGTGTGGAGTTCAACGTCCAAGTCAACATATGCCTCGCTGTGATGTTTGTCCAGCTCGGCGCGCATTCGGACGACGATACCAAACAGCCGGGTGAGCTCGGTTGGTTCGCGCCGTTGGGCGGCCAGTGAAGCGCTTTGAATCTCAATTGACTTGCGCGCCTCCATCAGCTCGGCAAACGGTACGCGTTCAATATCCAACGCGTGGGAAAAGTATGCACGAAGGTTGCCATCGTCCAACGCACGCAAGCGCGTGCTGTGACCGTTTCTGATCAAGATATGACCGTGACCGCTCAGCCATTTGAGCGCCTCGCGAATCACCGATCTGCTGACGCCATATTCCGCCGCAAGAACGGATTCAGCGGGAAGCGCGTCACCTGCGCGCAAATTTTTATCCGCTGCAAGGCGCAGTATTCGTCGTGCAACTTGATCCACCAGGGTGTCGCGGTTGAGGGGTTTCTCCGAGTCGAGCATGGCTTCTGTGATGGCGGGCTCCTTGTTAGCATTGCTACAAGATCGTATAAGCCTGTCAGACAGGTTGACATTCTACGACTTGACAAGCCCTGCGTCATCGGGTATAAATCTGTTTAGTAATGCGTTTGGGTATTGTGGTCGTCGTCGGTATTGATTTGCTCCTCGTCCTTTCGGGCTTGGAGCGGAAGTCGTTTAGGACGGCATCACGGTAAGCGGAACGTTACGCGAAGTGTTGTAAAAGCCAAAGGCCCTCCTAAAATTTTAGGAGGGCCTTTTTTTGTCGGAGGACACAATGCAATTGACCGGATCACAAATATTTTGGGAAGTGCTGATGCAGCAAGGGGTTGACGTCGTGTTTGGCTATCCCGGTGGGGCCATCATGCCGATCTACGACGCGCTGTATGACGTGGAAGGAAAGATTCATCACGTGTTGGTGCGCCATGAAGAAAATGCCGCGCTTGCTGCCGATGCATATTGGCGCGCCACCGGTCGGGTGGGCGTATGCATGGCCACGAGTGGTCCTGGCGCCACCAATCTTGTGACTGGCATCGCTAATGCCATGATGGACTCCAGCGCAATTGTGGCAATCACGGGGCAGGTGGCGAGCCATCTGGTTGGCAGCGATGCCTTTCAGGAAACGGACATGACGGGCATTACACAGCCGATCACGAAACACAACTATCTTGTAACCGACATCAACGATTTAGCGCGTGTTTTGGTGGAAGCGTTTCATATCGCGAAAGCCGGCCGACCTGGTCCGGTGTTGGTTGACATCTGCAAGGATGTTCAGCAAAAGATGACCGAATATGTGCCGGTAACCGAGGTGAACCTGCGCGGGTATAAGGCCGCAAAACCGCCCAAAAAGCAGGAAATGCCCCGTTTGCTTTCGCAAGCGGCCCAATTGATTGCCGCGGCCAGGAAGCCAATTATCCTGGCGGGTCAGGGTATCAAGCACGCGGACGCTCATGCCGAGTTTATTGAGTTCGTGGAAAAAAGCGGCATTCCGGTAACAACGACATTGCTGGGTATCGGTGTACTAAATGAAGATCATCCGCAGAACCTGCGCATGATGGGCATGCACGGCGAGGCGTATGTCAACAATGCGATTGCGGATGCGGACTTGTTGATTGCACTGGGGATGCGCTTTGATGATCGTGTGACGGGAAACCTGAAGTATTACGCCAAGAATGCGCAGGTGATCCACGTGGACATCGATCCATCTGAAATCGGCAAGAATGTTCCGGCAGATGTCGGAATTTGCGCCAGTGTCAAGGATGTGCTGCGGGATCTGACGCCGATGATAGAGAATCATGCCGGGGGCTATCGGGCTTGGTATGCGCGGATAAATGAATGGCGGGGTGATACGAAGGCACACGACGTCATGGCATATGAACTGCCGCCAAACATGATGCTGGCGCCCCAGGTGATACGCGCGATCTGGGAGGAAACCGGCGGCGACATAACGGTTTGCACGGATGTTGGACAACATCAGATGTGGGAAACCCAATATTTTCAACATCGGCGCAAAAATCAGTTGATCACGAGCGGCGGCGCGGGCACCATGGGTTTTGCGCTTCCAGCAGCCATCGGCGCCAAGTTTGGACGCCCGCAGGATGAGGTTTGGGCAATCGCCGGTGACGGCGGATTTCAAATGTCCATCCCCGAATTGCAAACTGTAATGCAGGAGAAGCTGAACATTAAGATCGCCGTGATCAACAACAGTTTTCTGGGCATGGTGCGGCAGTGGCAGGAGCTGATGCATGATCGCCGATACTCGTCGGTGAATATGACATCCCCGAATTTTGTAAAGCTGGCTGAGGCCTACGGGATGTGCGGCATGCGAGCGACCAACGTGGCCGAGGCGCGCGAGGTGATTCAACGTGCGCGCGAGCACAATGGTCCGGTTTTGATGGAGTTTGTAGTGGAACAGGAAACCAATGTGTTTCCAATGGTGCAACCCGGCAAGGCATTGAACGAAATGACCCGGCGGGAAAAGGTACCGTTGCCAGCCGCTATGGGCGGCGGCATGGAAGGAGTGCGGGAGTAAATCATGTTAATAGACCGAATTGAGGCTTCCAAGAACCCAACCAAGCACACGTTGGTCGCGTTGGTTGAAAATGAACCGGGCGTGTTGAATCGGGTATCGTCGCTGTTCCGCCGTCGGAACTTTAATATCGACAGCCTGGCGGTGGGCACGACGAATGATCCGACGGTGAGCCGGATGACCATCGTGGTGGATACCAGCAAGACCAATGCGGCTCTGGTGGAGCGCAATTTATATAAGCTCGTGAACGTCATTGATGTGCAGGATCTGAGTGCAGTGCCGGCGGTATTGCGCGAAATGGCGTTGATCAAGGTGCACGTTGCTGACAACCAGAAGCGGAGCGAAATCAAGCAAGTGATCGATTTGTTTGAAGCCCAGATGGTTGATATGACCCCAAATTCCATAATGGTTGAGCTGACCGGAAACGAGGAGAAGGTGGATTCGATCATCAAAATGCTTGAAGAATATGGAATAAAGGAAGTTGTTCGCACCGGTCGAATCGCGATGGCGCGCGGCTAGTGTTGTATCAAGGCTGTTAGTAACCAATAACCATGGCAACCAAAAAAGTAATCAGTAAGAAACCAGCAATGAAAATGACCCCGGCAAAAAGGGCCCCGGTCAAGAAGATGGTCGCAAAGAAAGCGGCGGCGCCGCGGGTTCGCAAGCCCAAACAAATCGCGCCCGGCAATGTGAAAATTTATTACGAGCAGGATGCGGATCTCAACTTGCTTAAGGATAAGACCGTTGCAATTATTGGGTTTGGCTCGCAAGGCCATGCGCATGCGCTCAACTTGAAGGATAGCGGCGTGAACGTGATCGTTGGGTTGCCCGCGACCAGTAAGAGCGTGCAGAAAGCGGAAAACGCGGGTTTGAAGGTGATGAGCGTTGACGAAGCCGCCGAAGCCGCCGACATGATCATGATGTTGGTGCCCGACGTGCCATGTGCCAAGATTTACAAGGACCACGTAGAGCCACACTTGAAGCCGGGTAAGACGGTTATGTTTGCGCACGGGTTCAACATCCGGTTTGCACAAATTCAGCCGCCGTCGTTTGTTGATGTGAGCATGGTTGCGCCCCAGGCGCCGGGGCACCGCGTGCGCGGGACTTATCAAGACGGTGGCGGCACACCATGTCTGGTGGCGGTTGAACAGGACGCCAGCGGGAATGCGCTGGCCAACGCACTGGCGTATGCGAAAGGCATCGGTGGAACACGCGCAGGCGTGTTGTCGACTACGTTTACCGAGGAGACAGAGACCGATCTATTTGGCGAGCAGGTTGTGTTGTGCGGCGGCGTGAGCCATTTGGTAAAAGCTGGATTTGAGACTCTGGTTGAAGCCGGATATCACCCTGAAGCGGCCTACTTTGAGTGCATGCACGAGCTGAAGCTGATTGTGGATCTCTTTTATCAGGGCGGTCTGAACTACATGCGCTACAGCGTCAGCGACACTGCGGAATGGGGTGATTACGTGACCGGGCCACGCCTGGTTACCAAGCAAACCAAGGCCGAAATGAAAAAGGTGCTCACCGAGATTCAGAATGGAAAATTTGCGAAGGATTGGATCAAGGAAAATAACAGCGGTCGGGCAAAGTTTAACAAGATTCGGCAAAAGGACGTGGATCACCCAATTGAACAAGTGGGCCTAACGCTTCGGCGAATGATGCCGTGGCTCAACCCGCGAGAGGTCAAACCGGGTAGTGGCGGAGCATAGTCGATCCCGTCTCTAGACAGAGCGAGCTTGCCATTTCACCCATTGTTGCGGTGGCAAGCTCCGATTACTCATTTTCGTGATCACGTTTCTTCACACGTCTGCTGCGCACATTGCGACATTTGACCGGCTGATGCTGACCCATGGCACGGGAGTGACGGTGCGACATGTTGTGCGTGCCGATTTGCTGGATGCGGCCCGACGGCATGGGTTGACGCCAAGTGTGGCGGCCGCGGTGAACGAATCGGTGGCGGCTGCAATGATCGGGTCCTCGGTTGTAATGTGCACGTGCTCGACCATTGGAGGTCTGGCGGAGGCGGCACCTGGCGCAAATCATGGCGCCGCCGTGCTTAGGGTTGATCGGCCAATGGCTGTCGCGGCGGTTCGGATCGGCGGCAAAATTGTGGTTGCGGCGGCGCTGGCCAGCACGCTGGCATCAACTGAGAAGCTTTTGCACGAAGAAGCGGAACGCGTTGGAAAAATAGTTGAGATTGTTTCATATATATGCGAGGGCGCTTGGCCCTACTTTGAGTCTGGAGACCTGGCCGGTTATGGTGGCGCGCTCGCGAAGCATCTTGCACGCGCTACAGAGCTTGGTGACGTTGTGGTACTGGCTCAGGCCAGTATGGCAGGCGCAGCAGCGGCACTTGGGAAAACGCGTGTTCCCGTGCTGAGCAGTCCAGAGCCGGGTGTGTTGGCGGCGTTGGATGAACATCGCACCAGGACTCAACCGCTACAGCGGATATAGCTGGCTGTCGCACGTTTGAGCCAACGAGTTACCTATGCAAGCAATGTCTATTGCACCGTCATCACCGTTGGTAGAACTCAAGCGGGTTGCCGTTGCTTATGGCGGGAACCGCGTGCTGCATGAGATTGACTGGACGCTTAAGCCCGGCGAGAACTGGGCAATTGTCGGGCCAAATGGCAGTGGTAAAAGTACGCTCTTAAAAGTTATCTGTGGGGAGGTGTGGCCGACGCCCGTTGCCGGCGGCGTGCGCACATATGGTTTTGGCGCTTCGGTTACCCCAAGCCCAATTGGGGTCCAACAACACGTCGCACTGGTAAGCGCCGAGCAACAAACCAAATATCAGCGTTCTGATTGGAATCTTGCCGCATGGCAGGTGGTTTATACCGGATTAAGGGGCACAGACCTCATTTACGGTGTTCCGGAGCCCGAAGATCGCCAGCGCGTGCTTGACATGATGGCATTATTTGGGATTGAACACTGTGCCGACGCGCCATTCAACGTTCTTAGCCAGGGGAATTTGCGCAAGGTGTTGCTTGCGCGGGCCATGATCCGACGGCCAAAAGTACTGATCTGTGATGAGATCGGAGTTGGACTGGACCCGCCAACGCGCATACAGCTGTTCGAACGCATTCAACAATCGGCGCTGTCTGGTACGCAGGTGATTATGGTGTCGCACCGGCACGAGGATTGGATTGATGCGATCACTCATGTGCTTGAGTTGCGCAACGGAAGGATTCTTTCGGCAGGGCCGATTGCGGAGGTGCGGAGATCTCGAATGCAGGGCACTTCATCCTTTGCGATGAGCGTGGGTTCGAGGACTGATCACGTTGTGCGCGGGAATATGGACCGGGAACCGGTTGTAGAACTTGTCAACGCGGATGTCGCCGTGGATGCGGGGCGGATCGTGGTGTTGCGAGATGTCTCGTGGACTGTGCACCGCGGCGACCACTGGTTTATTACCGGGCCGAATGGCGCTGGCAAGACAACGTTGTTAAAGCTTTTACTTGGCGAATGGCACGTCAGCCAGGGCGGATCCCTGGTGAGGTTTGGTGACCGGACGCTGCACAGCGTGTGGGAGATCAAGAAAAATATTGGCTACGTCTCCCCTGAGTTTCAAAGCCGATATAGCGTTGGGCTTTCGGCACGCGAGGTTGTCGCAACCGGCTTTTCTGCAAGCGTGGGCTGGCTGCAACAGACGACCCAGGCGCAGCAAAACCGGGTTAGCGAGCTTATAGATTTGTTTGGGCTGGCCGAGCTTGGTGATCGCAGCATTTTGGAAATGAGCTACGGGCAGGCGCGCAAGGTGCTGATCGCGCGCGCCATGGTTACGCAACCCAGGCTGTTGCTTTTGGACGAGGTTTTTGATGGCCTGGACGCCGAGTTTCGTGCATCCGTCGGCCGTGTTTTGGCCGAACATGCGGCATCCACAACCGTTGTTTTGGTGAGTCATTATGAAGAAGATTGCCTTCACTTTATGACGCACCGTTTGCGCCTGCTTAATGGGGTGGTGGCCGCGACCGAAAGGCTTTAGATTTATTGAATTATGGACGAACAAAACAGATTGATTATTTTTGATACGACCCTTCGCGACGGCGAACAGTCCCCTGGTGCGACGCTGAACCTGGCTGAAAAGCTCGAGATTGCCAGGCAGCTGGCGCGGCTGGGCGTGGACGTGATTGAAGCGGGTTTTGCCATCGCTTCTCCAGGAGACTTCGAAGCGGTCAGTCGAATCGCACAGGAAGTTGGGCAACTGGATCAGGCGCCGATAATTGCGAGCCTGGCGCGTGCGCAAAAAGGTGACATTGATCGGGCGTGGGGCGCGGTGCAATCTGCACGACGCCCGCGCATACACACCTTTCTGGCAACCAGTGACATTCACCTCGAGTACAAGCTCAAGATGTCGCGCGGCGACTGCATCGAGGCTGCGGGTGACATGGTGCAATATGCGCGAAGAATGTGCGCGGACGTCGAGTTTTCTCCGGAGGACGCAGGTAGGTCGGATGCGGAATTCTTGTATCAGGTTTGCAGCGTGGCCGTGCAGGCGGGCGCGACGACGCTAAATATTCCCGACACCGTCGGCTACCTCACTCCGAGTGAGTATTACAACATGATCGCGGGGTTGGCAGCCCGTGTGCCCGGGGTTAAGGAAGGACGTATTGTTTTGAGCACTCATTGTCACAATGATCTGGGCATGGCGACTGCGAATACGCTTGCCGGTGTCTTGGCCGGGGCAAGACAGGTTGAGGTTACCGTGAACGGGATCGGCGAGCGCGCGGGTAATACAAGCCTGGAAGAAGTGGTGATGGCGCTTCATACCCGTAAACCGGTGTATGCACCTGTTTGGTGCAAGGTGGACACCACGCAATTGGTGCGTGCCAGCAAGATGGTTAGCGCGATGACCTCGATTCCTGTGCAACCGAACAAAGCTATTGTTGGTGCCAATGCGTTTGCTCACGAGGCCGGCATTCACCAGGATGGCATGCTAAAAAACGCGCTCACATACGAAATTATGCGACCTGAAAGCGTTGGCTGGAACGCGACCAACCTGGTGCTTGGCAAGCACAGTGGCCGGGCGGCGTTGACGGACCGATTAAAGCAGATGGGATATGACCTGACCCGGGAAGAATTGGACAAGGCATTTGTGCGGTTTAAGGAATTGTGTGACAAAAAGAAGGTGGTGAGCGACGCTGATTTGGAGGCGCTTCTTACCGACCAATTTGAGTCGCTCGCGACGGACATGTATCGACTTCACATGCTCAATTGCACGACAGGAACGGGTAATAAGCCTGTAGCAAGCGTCATATTGCTGGATACGGACAATGAACTGCACGAGGACGCGGCCATTGGCAACGGTCCGGTGAACGCAGTTTGCAATTGTATTAATCGAATTACCGGGGTTGATGCCAAGCTGGTGGAGTTTCACGTGCATGCGGTCACCGAGGGTGTTGATGCGATTGCAAACGTCACTATCCGAGTGGAACTGCCCACACAGGACGGCCGTCGCTACGTATTTAGTGGTCGCAGCGCGGATACAGATACGCTGGTTGCAAGTGGCAGGGCGTATCTCGCCGCTATAAATCGGGGTCTTGCCCAATCCAAGCGCGGCGTTGTTTCCGACAAGGTGGTCGCCAATTTGTAATACCTGAAAAGTATTACCAATAAGTATTACAATTGCGCGATGAGAATAAAGTCTAAACCCAGTCATCTCACCGTGAAGGGACAAATAACGTTGCCAAAAATTTATCGCGATGCGTTGAACTGGACCAGTGATACCAGATTGACCTTTCTCGCGGAAGCAGATGGCATAAAGATCGTAGCCGTTGCGGATACAAAGGATGCCGGTGAATTGCTTGTGCGCCGCGCCGGTGGCATCGCAACCAGTGGACTGAGTACGGCGGAGATCATTCGATTGACGCGCGGCGAGGATTAAGCATGGTGCTCGTTGACGTAAACGTGCATCTTGATTTGACCACGCGCGATCCGGTTTGGTTTCAATGGTCTAGTTCGAAGATATCGGACTGTCGCAGCAATGGCATGCTCGTCATCAATCCAATTATTTATGCGGAAATTGCCAATGCATTTCTAAAAGAAGAGGAATTAGACCGCTATATCAGCCCCATTGACTTTGTCCGGCAACCACTTCCATGGGAGGCCGCTTATTTGGCGGCGCAGGCTTTTCGTGCTTATAGACAGCGTGGTGGCGTCAAATCGTCGCCTATGCCGGATTTCTATATAGGAGCGCACGCCTATGTAGCTGGATTGACGCTTCTTACGCGCGACGCAGCCCGATACCAAACCTATTTTCCAAATGTCCCACTGATTTCACCGTAATAACCGTAATTTACATTATGCAAAAAACTCTATTTGAAAAAATCTGGAACAAACATGTGGTGGCACAAGAACCGGCAAGCCCGGCAGTGCTGTATATTGATCTACACCTTGTACACGAGGTAACCAGTCCGCAAGCATTTGCGGGTCTGCGCAAGCGCGGCATACGAGCGCGACGACCGGACAAGACGTTCGCCACGATGGATCACGGCATCCCGACGTTTGATCGCAGCCTGCCGATCTTGGACGACATGGTCATCAAGCAGATCAGTATGCTTGAACAGAACTGCGCAGAAAATGGGATCAAGTTGTACGGGGTTCACAGTGGCGCAGACAAGATGGGGATTGTGCACGTGATTGGTCCAGAACTGGGGTTGACCCGGCCAGGCATGACTATTGTGTGCGGTGATAGCCATACTGCAACGCATGGTGCATTTGGCGCACTGGCATTTGGCATTGGCACCAGCGAAGTTGAGATGGTATTGAGCACACAGTGTCTGCTGCAGCGCAAACCAAAGACCATGCGTGTGGAAATAAATGGAACATTGCACAAGGGGGTCGGCGCAAAGGACATCATTTTGGGGATCATCGCCAAGTATGGGGTGGGGGGTGGCACGGGCTATGTGTTTGAATATGCGGGTGAAGCCGTGAAAAAACTCAGTATGGAAGAACGCATGACGGTTTGCAATATGAGCATCGAGGGTGGTGCGCGCGCCGGGATGATTGCTCCTGATGAGGCGACTTTTCAATATATTGCCGGTCGCGAATATGCACCGACTGGCGCGGCCTGGGACAAGGCCATGACTTGGTGGCAACAGCTGCCAACTGATGATGGCGCCGCGTATGACGACACCATTACCCTTGACGCGGACGAACTATCACCCATGATCACCTACGGCACCAATCCCGGGATGGGAATGCGCATCACCGAGCGCGTGCCGGACCCCGCCCATCTTGCCGATATAAGCCAGCGAAACGCGCTGATCAAAGCGTTGGAATATATGGGTTTGCGGCCAAATCAATCATTGCTTGGTCATCAACTGGACGTGGTGTTTATTGGATCTTGCACCAACTCGCGGATCAGCGATTTGCGCACGGCGGCGGCACTTTTAAAGGGGCGAACGGTCAACCCAAAGGTGCGGGTCATGGTGGTTCCCGGGAGCCAGCAAGTGAAACTACAGGCGGAGCATGAGGGTCTTGATCAAATCTTCAAAGCGTCGGGCGCCGAGTGGCGCGAGGCCGGTTGCAGCATGTGTATTGCCATGAATGGTGATGAACTTAGCCCCGGTCAATATGCAGTTAGCACCAGCAATCGCAACTTTGAAGGTCGCCAAGGGAAGGGTGGTCGAACGTTTCTGGCGTCACCTTTAACCGCAGCAGCGAGCGCGATTACGGGGGTTGTGACGGATGTTCGCACGATGCTGGCTTGAACCTAACATGAGCAAATTTACAACGTTAGAAAGCAGGGTCATTCCGCTTGCGGCCGAGAACGTGGATACGGATCAAATTATTCCAGCCCGATATCTGAAAGTGACCGACAAAGCTGGCCTGGGCGCCGCACTGTTCGCGGATTGGCGGAATAATGCGGATGGTACGCCACGGGCTGATTTTGTGGTCAATAAGCCGGAAATGACTGGGCGGAAGATTCTTCTTGCAGGCGATAATTTTGGCTGCGGCTCAAGCCGGGAGCACGCCCCGTGGGCCATCACAGGTGCGGGCATCACCGCGGTAATTAGCACAAGCTTTGCCGACATCTTTCGCAATAATGCGCTTAAGAACGGGCTGCTTCCGATCATTGTGGATAAGGAAACCCATCGACAGCTATTTAGCTTGGCAGAGGAGGAACCAAATATGGTGTTGCACGTGGACCTTGCTTCACAAAAACTTTTGCTTCCCGACGGCCGAAAGGTCGATTTCCCAATCGATGCCTTTTCAAAGGCATGCCTGCTCAATGGCGTCGATGAAATTGGATATGTGCTTGGTATGGATAAGGCGATTTCGGACTATGAGGCAAACGCCTGACCGTGTGTTAAAATTAATTTGTAACTCATAAACAGTAGGGCAACGCAGCCCTCGGTGTCATTGCACCGAGGGCTTTTTTCTTTACCCGGTTGCCCTTGGTGATGGGTAACTCAACGTTTTAGGAGACCAAACACAAACCAACAAAAAATGCCAATGTGCCATGATGCACCTCCCGCTTAAAGGCTGGCGGGATCCCTCGATTCCAGTTTTGCGGTGTTGCACCGCATAAAACTGACTTCGCTGTTTGAGCGCATGATCTCTCACACAGTGCGGTCGAGCAGGCTAAATTCTGCTTAGTTGTGTCATTTTCAAAACAGAGGTTGTAATCATGATCAAGAACCCATGGCTTAAATTTGGATGGCGTTCGCTGGGAACCGCCGCTACACTGGTTGTGTTTGCCGTCGCGGCCAACCACGCACTTGCCGCCGATACACCACCGCCGAAATTGGAAGACGTGGCCGCGGTAGCAACGGAAGCAAAAACCGCGCTAAACATCATGTGGATGCTGCTCTGCGGCTTCCTGGTGTTCTTTATGCAGGCCGGCTTTGCGCTGGTCGAAACCGGCTTTACCCGGGCTAAGAACGTGGCGCATACCATGACCATGAATATGATGGTGTTTGCCATCGGCGCCTTTGGTTATTGGCTATGTGGTTTTGCCTTTCAGTTTGGACAAATTAACCACGCTTGGCCGGCCGTGGCAACAGTGGGCGCCACGGCCGGAGAATGGGCGCATTCGCCAACGTCGCTTGGCGATTGGGGCACGCTGTTGTCCACACCGCTGCTTGCCATTGGTCAGTTTGGGTTGCTTGGCGGCAGCGGATTCATGCTTGCCGGTATTGGAACGAATACGGGTATTCTGGCGTTCTTCGTATTTCAGATGTGTTTTATGGATACTGCTGCGACCATTCCTACGGGCAGCATGGCTGAGCGCATCAAGTGGGGCGGCTTTGTTTTAGGTGGGTTGTGGGTCAGCATGTTTATTTATCCACTCCTTGGTGGCTGGGTCTGGGGAGGCGGTTGGTTGCAAAACCTTGGCCGGATTGCCGGATTGGGCAACGGTGCAGTTGACTTTGCAGGATCGGGTGTTGTGCATATGATCGGCGGCGCGGTTGGGTTGGCAGGGGCACTGGCGATTGGTCCACGTATTGGGCGCTTCAATAAGGATGGTAGCGCAAATGTCATCCAGCCGCACAACCTGCCGTTGGGCATTCTTGGCACCATTATTTTGTTCTTCGGCTGGTTTGGGTTCAACCCCGGATCTTCGCTGGGATTCACCGGCAGCTTTGGCGTGCTGGCCGCGAACGCAGCCGCAAACACCTTGGTGGCCGGTGCGTTTGGCGGTATGAGCGCCATGGGTTACATGTGGTTTATCCACAAGAGTCGCAAACCGGATCCCAGCATGAGCGTCAACGGGATGCTTGCAGGATTGGTGGCGATTACGGCGCCGTGCGCTTTCGTCGACAGTATGGGTGCTGCGATTATTGGCATTGTCGCAGGCGTTTTGGTTTGTCTTGCGAGCTTCTGGTTGGAGGCTGCCAAAATTGACGACCCGGTCGGCGCGGTGCCAGTCCACTTTGTCAACGGAATGTGGGGGGTATTGTCGGTCGGCCTTTTTGCCAAGGGATTGCCCGATACCGCCGGTTGGAATGGTATGGCCGGTAATGTGACCGGGTTGTTCTACGGAGGTGGATTTGGTCAACTTCTGGCGCAGGTTTCCGAGGCTGCCGCAATCGCGGTGGTTGGCGTCGGTCTGTCTTACGTATTCTGGAAGGTTGTCGCCGGGGCGAAGCTATTGCGCGTTTCGGCCGATGTTGAAATCAAGGGGCTGGATATTCCCGAAATGGGGGCCCATGGCTACTGGACAGACGAACAGTTTGTGCCTGGTTCGCCGAGCCCAAGCGTTCTTATGGCACCTCCGGTACGGGCGGGCGCCACGTCTGGAAAATAGCGCTTTTAACTAGCATAACGCAACGCAAAATCCCCCGCATGCCGCGGGGGATTTTGCTGTACTGAGCGGTTGAAGTTACTTTAGATGCAGTTAATGTCCGCAAACTACAATTCTTGTGTTTGAGAGGCCCACACGATTCCCTCAAGGAGAAAAACATATGCATCACGTAACTCGCCGACAGCTACTTACAGGACTTTCCGCCGCACTGGTGCTTGCCGCTTGTGCCCCAGCGCCAACGGCCGCCCCAACGGCGTCGGCAGCCAAGCCAACGACCACACCTGTTGCAGCCGCCGCGACAGAAATCGAACTATATTTTCCAGTAGCCGTAGGTGGACCAATTGCCAAGATTATGGATGGCTATATGGAGCGGTTTAATGCGGTCAACCCGGGTATCAAGGCCAAGGCAGTTTTTGCCGGCGGATATCCTGATGTATTGACCAAGATACAAACCACGGTTCAAGGTGGCGGAAAGCCCCCCGCCGTGGCGGTTTTGCTCAGCACCGATTTGTTTACTTTGCTGGATGCAGACCTGATCGAAAATCTGGATCCTTATCTGCAGAAGGCGGGAGATGCCTATGTTAATGACTTTTTCCCCGCGTTTATGTTGAATAGCAAGGATGACAAGGGCAAGGTTTGGGGAATACCATTTCAGCGCAGCACGCCCGTTATGTATTACAACAAGGCCCAATTCAAAGAAGTGGGTTTGGACCCCAATAACCCGCCCAAGAACTGGACGGAACTCGCTGATGCCGCAAAGAAGCTGACAAAACCAAATGGCGAGCGCTGGGGATTGCAGATTCCAAGTGATGGGTTTCCATATTGGATTTTTCAGGCCTGGCCAATAAGCCTGGGCAAAAACGTTGTGGGCACGGAAGCCAACAAAGTGTTTTTGAACACAGCCGAGTCAACTGAGAGCCTTGAGTATTTTGTCAAGCTGATTAAGACGGACAAAGTACACCCGGAAGGAATCATTCCGTGGGCCACCACTCCGGATGCGTTTGTTGCAGGCAAAGCCAGCATGATCATTCACACCACTGGTTCACTGACCAACATTCTGGGTAAGTTTCCGAATCCAGCAGATGTAGGTGTAGCCTTTATCCCAGGCAAGAACGGCTTCGGCGCGCCCACTGGTGGCGGAAACTTGTATATTTTTAAGGGCGCCCCACAGGATCAGAAGGATGCTGCCTGGAAGCTGATTCAGTTTTTGAGCCAGCCGGAGATGGCTGCAGAATGGAGTCGCGATACCGGCTATATCGCCAGCCGCAAGAGCAGCTATGACACCGACCTCATGAAGAAGCTTATTGCGGAAAAGCCGCAGTATGGAATTGCACGGGATCAACTGCAGTTTGCGCAGAAAGAACTGACCAGTCATCAGGGTGCGGAAGTTCAGAAGATTTATGGCAACGCCATTCAAGCCGCAATTGAGGGCAAAAAGGCCCCCAAGCAGGCATTGGATGAGGCCCAGGTCACAGCAGACAAGTTGCTGTCACAATTCAAATAACCCGGGATGGTTGACCAAGAGCAATGCGGTCGGTGTACTTTGGTGCACCGACCGCTTTTTGTACTTCGTTGCGAATGTTGAAACATGATTAGCAAGTTGAGATCCATTGTTTTGGGGCTTGCACTGCTCGCACCTTCAGTCTTTCTGCTTGGAGCATTTACGGTGTGGCCGGTCCTTCAAACGATTATCAACAGCTTCTTTAGACGAAATGCCGCGACGCGTGGCCAGCCAGTGTGGGACGGTCTTGGAAACTTTACTCGATTGTTTGAGGATGACCAATTCATCAAGGTGCTGGGCAATACGCTCCTGCTGGTTCTGATTACTGTTCCGATTTCGCTGGTGTTGGCGTTTCTAATTGCCGTACTTCTAAATCAGAAAATTCGCGGTATTGGCTGGCTGCGATCGGGTATCTTTTATCCGACTGTGTTGCCCATGGTCAGCGCAGCAACCATTTGGTTGCTGCTATATAACGTAGATTTTGGCCTGATCAACAGTGTTTTTAGGGACTTGGGTGGTTCGCCCCGGAATTTCCTGGGAACTTCGACATTGGTATTGCCCGCCATTTGCGTCATGCTTATTTGGAAGCAGACCGGTTTCTTAATGGTGTTTTATCTGGCGGGGTTACAAGGGTTGCCCACTGATGTTATGGAAGCTGCCAGGCTGGACGGGGCGGGCCGCTTGCAAACGCTCCGGCATGTTTCGCTTCCATTGCTTCGTGGAACGACGGTATTTATCACGACAATAGCGGTTACAGGCGCCTTTCAAACCGTGGATCAACTGTATGTGATGACGCAGGGTGGACCGAATAATGCGAGTAATCTGCTGCTGTTTAACATTTACGAAACCAACTTTCGCTTTCAGGACACGGGCTCGGCCTATGCCCAAACAACTATTTTGCTGGCCTTGCTACTTATATTCACCATAATCAACGCAGTGGTCTCAGACAGACGCAGTCATGATGCAACCTAGATCGCGCGACAAAACCTTCGGAACCGCGCTGTTACTGGTTATCGCGCTGGTGTGGAGCGTGCCACTTTTGTGGGCTATTGCGTTATCACTTCGGCCGCCGGGCGCACCAATTGCAATTGGCAGTTCGTGGTGGGGTGGGGGGCTGTCGCTTGCAAGCTTTGCGCGCGCATTGTCGGCCGCGCCGTTTGAAACCTACTATCGCAACACACTGATTGTTGTGGCGGGTATTTTGATCATCCAGCTCGTGACCGTTACGCTTGCCGGGTTTGTATTTGCGCGGGTGAAATTTCCAGGACGTGAGCTGCTGTTTATCCTATTCTTGATGCAGTTGCTCGTTCCCACCGCCGCGTTGATTATCCCAAACTACAGCACAATTCGGAGTATGGGTCTCTATGACACGCTGCCGGCGATCATGATGCCCTTTTGGGCCTCGGCATTTGGCACTTTTCTGCTGCGTCAAACTTTTCGAACGGTTCCCTTGGATTATGAGGATGCTGCGCGTATCGACGGGGCAACGTGGTGGCAGACATTGTGGCATGTGTATCTGCCGCCTGCGCGGCCGGCGCTGACCGCTTTTGCAGTTACATCGATCTCGTCGCACTGGAACGACTTTCTTTGGCCGCTGGTGGTGACGAGTAGCGTATCCACCCGGACCATCACGGTGGGACTGGCCTCTTTTACCCAAATGGGTGAAAGCGGGGCGGAGTGGGGGTTGCTTATGGCTGGGACCCTGCTGGTCGTGTGGCCACTGCTCGTCCTGTTCATCGTTTTTCAGAAACAGTTTGTTGCCAGTTTTGTGTCAAGTGGTTTGAAGTAGGATGCGTTCTATTGACGCCAGTTCCTCGGGTGCAAATGCAAGATTTGTCAGTGCATCAATGGCATCGTCAATCTGCGCAATGCTGCTGGCGCCAATCAACGCCGACGTCATGGTTGGGTGGCGCAGCACCCAGGCGAGGGCCATTTGGGCCAGTGTTTGACCGCGTGCCTGAGCCACCCCGTTTAGCTGCTGAACCCGGTGCATTTTTTCATCGGTAATTTGCGCGGGTTTTAGAAAACCGTGGGGCTTCGAGGCACGTGAACCATCGGGAACACCGGCCAGATACTTGCTGCTCAACAACCCCTGCGCAAGCGGTGAAAACACGATGCAGCCAATCCCCTCTTCTGACAGTGTCGCTATGAGCCCGTCTTCAATCCAGCGGTTTAGCATGCTATAGGAGGGTTGATGGATGACACACGGTGTGCCCAGTTCGCGCAGAATTTTTGCGGCCAGCCGGGTTTGTTCGGGTCTGTAATTTGATAAACCGACATACAGCGCACGACCGCTGCGCACGATGAAATCAAGGGCGCCCATTGTCTCCTCCAGCGGCGTTTCAGGATCGGGGCGGTGGTGATAGAAGACGTCAACATAGTCCAGTCCCATACGTAGAAGACTTTGGTCTATGCTGGCAACCAAATATTTGCGCGACCCAAAATCACCATAGGGTCCCGGCCACATTCCATATCCGGCCTTGCTTGAAATAATCAGTTCATCGCGATAAGGTTTGAGGTCGCCAGCCAGAACCCGGCCAAAGGTTTCCTCGGCAGAACCAGCCGGCGGGCCATAGTTGTTGGCAAGATCGAAGTGGGTAATTCCACGATCAAATGCATGGAGCAACATTGCGCGTGAATTTTCATGCACATCAACACCGGCAAAGTTATGCCAAAGGCCGAGCGCAATGGCCGGAATTTTTAGACCGCTGCGGCCGGATCGGTTGTAGAGCATGGATTGATAGCGGGTGGTTGCGGCAAGGTATGGCATGCACTGATGATACTGCGGCACCCTGCCCCACCTCACTGAACTTCCCATAATTGCACGCTCTATGAAGGGAAAGCTGTTTTATGGCTGGATAGTGGTTGGCGTGGCAGTCGCGGCGGTGCTGTTGAGTGCGGGTGTTCGCAGCGCACCGGGTGTTTTCCAGGTGCCCATGTTGAGCGATGCGGACATTGCCCTGTCACGTCCCGTCATAAGTGCGGCGATTGCACTTGGGCTTGTGTTCTACGGCGCCGCCGCACCCGTAAGCGGTTGGCTGATGGATCGGTTTGGGCCGCGTTGCATGATGATGGTCAGCATGTTGTTGGTGGCCGCATCGATGGTCTTTAGCGCAAGGTTGCGCTCGGAGTTTGAACTGACCTGGTTTTTGTGTGCCGATACGTTTGGCCGCAAAAATGTTGGTACCGTGTATGGCTGGGTGTTTTGTGCGCATCAAATTGGCGCCGCTTCGGCCGCCTGGCTCGGCGGCGTCGCCCGGTCCGCGTTGGGTGATTATGGACCGGCGTTTTTCGTGGCAGGTGTCATTGGCATCACTGCGGCATTGATGGCGCTCATGATATCTAAGAGCGGACCTCAATTAACCCTCAACAGTACGTGAGCGGTCACAACAATCGGTGACGAAATCTCCAATTGTGCTGCAGCCATCGGTCATGCCAGGCTGTTACAGACCTGCGCGAATCTGTGATCGGGTTATGCGCCTATTGCGCAGCAGCGAGGCGAGAATTGCGACCGATAGCGTGCCGATGATGAACGACAACGTGATGATCGTTAGGCTGTCCTTCGTGATGTGCAGGATGGGTTCAAGCAGCCAATCTTCTGTCATCATTTTCAGCCCGACAAATGACAGAATCGCCGCCAGAGCATATTTCAAATAATGTATTTTGTCGATAACTCCGGCTAGCAAAAAATATAGAGCGCGCAAACCCAAAATCGCCATGACGTTTGAGGAGAAAACGATAAAAGGATCCTTTGTGATTGCAATCACCGCCGGAATCGAATCCACCGCGAATAGCAAATCCGTGGTTTCAATGACAACAAGAACCATAAGCAAGGGAGTGGCCAGACGCCTGCCGGCCTCCCATACAAAAAAGTGCTCGTCGCGATAGCGATCGGTGAACGGCAGCAGACGACGCACGAACCTCACCACGGCAGAATCATTGAAGTCGGTCTCATTGTCGTCTGATTCACGCGCCAGATTCATGCCGGTGTAGACCAAAAAAGCGCCAAAAACATAGATGATTGGTTGAAACGCAGCCAGCACCGTGGTGCCCAGACCGATAAATAATCCACGCATAATGAGCGCTCCAACTATGCCCCAAACGAGCACCCGTCGTTGGTAGCGGGGCTCAACTTTAAAAAAGCCAAAAATCAGCAGAAAAACGAATAAATTGTCAACACTGAGCGACTGTTCCAACAGCCAACCGGTAAAAAACTCGATGCCGGCGGTGCGGCCCTTCCAAAGAAAAATCAATGCATTGACCAGCAGCGCCAGGAATATCCAAAAGATGCTGGCACGGGCGGCCTGCTTGACCGACATCACGTGCGGATTGCGCTGAAATAGGAATAGGTCTATAGCTATAACAATCAGCACAAACAGAACGAAGCCTGAAAACGCAAGTGTTTCTATCTCGATCACACCTCAATTTTATGCTGTCCGCGTGCAACGCTGCCAGGAAATATTGGCACCATTCTTTTGGATGAAAGTGGTGCTTGTCAGATGCCATTTTCGCGGTATCTTGGCATCATCGTCCATCAGGACAAAAGGGAAATAAACAAAATGGAAAACAAAGTGATGGAAACAAATGGCAAGGCGGAACTGACCACAAGCAGGAACGGGCGTGGTCATGAATCAGGAACCGAAGCTCTAAAGCGTGGTCTGGCCCAGATGCTCAAGGGTGGCGTGATCATGGATGTCGTGACGCCCGAACAGGCCAAAATCGCCGAGGATGCCGGCGCTTGTTCGGTTATGGCGCTAGAGCGCGTGCCCGCGGACATCCGCAAGAATGGTGGCGTCGCGAGGATGAGTGATCCGGGGATGATTGAGGGCATTATTGGAATCACGACGGTTCCGGTGATGGCAAAGTGCCGGATTGGGCACTATGTTGAGGCCCGGGTACTCGAAGCACTTGGCGTGGATTACATCGATGAAAGCGAGGTATTGACCCCGGCGGATGAAGAAAATCATGTTGACAAGCGTGGTTTCAAGGTACCATTTGTGTGTGGCGCGCGAAACCTGGGTGAGGCATTGCGACGAATAAATGAAGGCGCCGCAATGATCCGCAGCAAGGGTGAAGCGGGCACGGGTGACGTGGTCGAAGCCGTGCGCCATGCACGCGCAATACTCGGTGACATTCGGCGGGTGCAGAACATGAATCGTGCGGAACTGTTTACATATGCCAAAGAGATTGGTGCGCCCTATGCATTGGTTGAAGAAACAGCAAACTTGGGTCGGCTGCCGGTCGTTCTGTTCGCCGCGGGTGGTATCGCAACACCTGCAGATGCCGCACTGATGATGGAGATTGGCGTGGATGGCGTGTTTGTCGGAAGCGGGATATTTAAGAGCGGAGACCCGGCCCGACGCGCCAAGGCCATCGTCGAGGCGACCACCCACTTCCGGGACTACAAGATCATCGCCGAGGTAAGCAAGAATTTGGGCGAGCCAATGGTAGGTATCAACATCAGCAGTTTGCCCGCGGATCAGAAGATGGCCGGCCGTGGTTGGTAAGCCTATGCGCGTTGGCGTGCTTGCACTGCAAGGAGACTTCGCGGAACACATGCAGATGCTTCTGCAATTGCGTGTGGACGCGGTCGAGGTGAAACTCCCGTCAGATTTGACGGGTTTGGATGCTCTGATCATGCCAGGTGGCGAGAGCACGACATTTGCAAAGTTGGCGGAGCGGTTTGCCTTGATGCCACCGCTCCGGGACTTCATTAAGAGTGGTAAACCAACCTGGGGCACGTGCGCCGGGTTGATATTTATGGCAACAGACGTCGGGCGCGACCAGCCGACGCTGGGCGTCATGGATATAAAGGTCAAACGCAATGCATTTGGCCGTCAAGTTGATTCATTTATTTCGCCGGTGCGCATTGCAGGTTTGGCAGATCCGTATGAGGCAATTTTTATTCGTGCGCCCCTTATTGAGTCTGTCGGGCCGGATGTTGAGGTGATGGCGACGCTGCCAGATGGCGCCATCGTTGCGGCCAGGCAAGGGAATATGTTAGTGACATCCTTTCATCCAGAGCTGACGCGTGATAACAGAGTCCATTCACTGTTTCTGAAGTTTTGATTTGAAGAGAAACTTTTGAGCTTTTGATGCAGCGCCGAAGTAAAGCACAATAGGACCCAAGATGCCCACCACATCCCATATTGAAAAGCACTTTACCGCTGGAGCAATGATACGAGACATTGTCATCGGCATGTCCGATGGCTTGACAGTCCCATTTGCGCTGGCGGCTGGTTTGTCTGGTGCGGTAAGCTCAACCGCGATCATTGTTACGGCGGGGCTTGCCGAGATAGCCGCAGGCTCCATTGCCATGGGTCTTGGAGGGTATCTCGCCGCCAAGAGTGATGCAGATCATTACGCCAGCGAGCGCGTTCGCGAAGAAACCGAGGTGATTGACAAGCCAAACGCGGAGCTCGCAGAAGTATCGGACGTGTTCAAATCTTTTGGTCTGGACGAGGTTGAGATTGCACCAATTCTTCTAAAGATGCGCAGCAAACCCGCCGCATGGGTCGACTTTATGATGCGGTTTGAGCTTGGTTTGGAGGAGCCTGATCCCAAGCGGGCCTTGCAAAGTGCACTTACGATCGCCGGCGCTTATATGGTTGGCGGGTTGATCCCACTGAGCCCTTACATTCTGGTCGGACGGGCAGCCTCGGCACTGGTCATATCTGTGGCCGTAACTATTGTCGCCCTCTTTTTGTTTGGCTATCTCAAGGGATACTTTACCGGTGCGAAACGCATACAAAGTGCATTAAAGACTGCTCTCGTTGGCGGCCTTGCGGCAGCGGCGGCATTTATGATCGCCCGAGCCATTAGCTGACTATGCATGCCTAAACGGTCATCCCTAGCTTGATCGCCTCAAAGGCGCGCAGACGGCGCAGGAACCATAGCGTTCCAGCGAGAGCTATGAAAAGCGCCAGCCCAAGACCGATGTAGGCGAGGGTAATCTCGTCCCATGCGATTTTAGGCAGGAATGATGGTACGTCCGCAATAAGGCTTCCGCCAACCTGAAGAAAGGGTATAAACAGTTGACTAACTACGACGCCAAGACCGACTCCGGCACCGGCTCCGGCCCCAACAATCAAAACCTGAAGCAGAATTACGTATACGGCCATTTGGCCGCTCCCAAGACCCAACGCACGTAAAACACCAATTTCGACGGACCTGCGGCGGAAGGAAAGCACGGTATAAACTGCAAAACCCACCAAAGTTAAGGCCGTTACCAGTAGAAAGCCGGCAGACAGCATGCCTAGCAGTCCCTGACGTTCCGGTCTCAATTGTTCGTCCCGTATTTTGAGACGAGCGTCATAAATGCTCCAAACAACAAACTCGCGATCGCTCGCCTCACGCGCCAAATCAAAACCGGTGAAATTTGGAGCCAGCTTGAATAGTACGTCGTAGGGTACCTCCTTACCGATACTTTCGAACACGTAGCCAATATTTGCGACGAACGGAAACTCACGCAGGTTCCTTTTCTTAAGGTCCACCAAGTCCGGCGTGTACATCGGGAAATTGTCAAATATGCCGTTTATCGTAAATGTAATTGGCACCTTTGCCCGGTCGATCAGAAACTCGATGGCCAGCTTGTCTCCCACTTTAAGGGTATTTTCAGTCGCAAATTGACGCTGAATCAGGAGCGCGTTAGGAGCTGAGCCCAAGTCATTCATTAGCCCGCCAAACGATTCACCACCGGCAAAGTCCGAGCGAAATGCACTGATGCCAACCTGCTGGTAATTGGGGCGGTCAATGGCTAGCAGGTGTGCGCGATCCGTATTGCCGCCGCGTAATGTCTTGGGTAGGCCGTCCATAAATGCCACCCGGGCCACGCCTTGAACACCGGGTATTTGGAGGTGCTCCTCAACGGGCTTAAACGTCCACAATTCGGGCTCAGCATCCTGCTCGGGCGTGGTTGGAGTGCGCTGGAAGCTTTGATCCGCGGCGCTGGGTTTGTTCGATTCCCCCCGCTCTTCAAGTCGCGCGTCTGCTCCGACACCATAGTACGCGGTCTCCGCCAGGTGGTCATTAAGAGTTTTGGCCGTGCTTGCGCCATAAACGGCTATGCCCAACGTAAAAATTAGGAGAACAAGCGGGCCGAGATACTCCTGGGCACTGCGCGCCAATTCGCGGAGCGCCAGGAATAATGGCGTAATCAGTCGACTGCCAACATCCAGCGAGCCCAGTAATCGCGCGAGCAGGCCGCACACCCACGGCACGATTCGTGCAACGACCAAGCCCACGGCGGTAATAAACAATGCTGGCAACAAAAAGCGAACGGGGTCGCTAAAGGGATCAGCATTACCCAGAGCCGTGGTTCCAATAGCTTCACCGGTCAAATCAACCAATCCCAATCGACCCGAATTGCGCAGTTGCCAGTAACCGTAGGCACAGGGAATCAGCAGGAGAAAATCCAAGTATGCGCGCTGCCAGAAGGGTTGCATATTCCCGCGGTTTCGATTCGCGCTGTAGCTGATGATGTTGCGGCTTGCAGCGCCCACTGCCGGAACAATGGTTGCAACCAGACCGACCGACACAGCTCCGGTCGCTAATTTGAGACTGTTTTGCGACCAGCGAACGTTTGCCAGCAAATCGGCCGACAAACCAAAATCGAGAAAGGAACGCGTGTTTGCAATTAGTGCCGCAAACAGACCGCCCAATGGAACACCCAGGGCAACTGCCACGCCACCCAATATCAGACCCTGAAACACGTATAGGATGATTACATCAAGCGTGGTGGCGCCACGGCTGCGCAGCATGGCAATTTCGCTTTCCTGTTGCCTGACCACCATGCCGCCGACCAGGGCAATAAAGTAAAGCACCATCACAAATGACGGGAGACCAAAGATCACTAGCAAAAGCGTGAGCTCGTCGGCCGTCTTGCGGAAACGATCCAACGCAATCAACATTCTGCTCTCGAGATCGAAACTACCATTTAGCTCATGCGCCTGAGTCTTTACAAGATTGGCGTAGTACAGCAGGTCGTCGACCTTGCTCACGTTAAATTCGCGCTCGTCAAGATCGACCTGCCACAATGCCATCCGAATGTCCTCCGGGCTCTTGGGTATGACGCGCTGAAAGAAGGTTTCCTTGTTGACGGCAAAAACTTCCCGAAACCCGAGGGGGATCACCAACCAAAAGGAGTCCCGTTCGTCAATGGCGCGCCACACCGCGGTAACCTTTACCGCCACGGGATGTTCGATGTTTATTTCCTTTGTAGTCTTGAGATCCACCGCAACCGTGGTTTTTTCAGTAATTATGACGGTGAACGTATCACCGGCGCGAATACCATTCTCATTTGAAAGACGACGCTCAACCATCACCTCGATCGGCTGGCCCTCTGCAGCAAGTTTTGGAAACTCCCCCTCATCGAGCTTTACGTGGCTCTCTATATTCTGCAACCAGTCGAAGCTGACATACATCAGTTCGTTTTGAATCGGGCGTGGATCGAGTAGAGTGGGCTTGGAGGCATCGTTTGCCGTATAGAGCGATTTCGTGTCACCACTGGCATAGACTCGGTAGCGATCCGAAGATGCGTAACGTCCGACGTCCAGTGACGGAAGCACAAACCAGTCGCGTCGCGAAGTCACAAAATCATCCAGCTTCTGATATCCGGCCTGGTCAATGAAATCCCGACCAAGCGACAGGTGGTTGTACTTGACCGCAAATGGTTCAGTGGCGCCTCTGCCGCCGTTAGCCTTCACACCCAGGAGTTGCAATCGTTGCTGCAATACCCGACCCTGGGCAATATCTACATAGCTCGGCACGGCGCTTGCAAAGGCGGCGGCGGCAATGAGGCCAATGAGCAGGCACAAGGCCAGTAGGCGCTGGTTGATCAGGCGCCTGAGTGCAAAGGTGAAGAGGTTAAACAGTTTCACTGCTGCCCCACAATCACATCACCTTCTTTCAGTCCATCTTGAATCTCCACGCGCTCAGCGGCCTCCAATCCAACGAGAACATCCGCCCGCCTTTGTCTCCCGTCGGCCTCCTGTAACACGACGAAACTTCGTCCGCGATATTTGCGCAGGGCATTGGGAGGCAACCACAAGACATTTTCGCTTTTTCCCAGAACGGTCTTCACCTGGGCTGTGATGCCCGGCTCCAACGCAGGACCACTTTTGATTACGATTCGCACCAATTTATCCTTGGTTTGTGAGCTGGTGGTGCCCGATGTTCCGAACCCGGGAACGCGCGAAATATAACCGTCGAACTGTTTGTCGGGCAAGTTGCCAAACGTAATACTAACCAACTGACCAACACTGATCTGGTTAAGCTGCGTATCGATTAAGGACGCCACCAATTCAAGTTCGCCAGGCTTGGCTACCACTATGTTTCCATCCAAGGCGCGAACGTTGTCGCCCAATCCCAAAGGTTGATATGCAATAACGCCATCGAAGGGTGCGATCAATGATCCTTTGTCCAGTTTGACGTTCAGCGAGTCAACGGTGACTCGGGCTGTCTCCAACGCTTGAACCTGGTTTGGGTCCAGCTTGTTCGCCTTTTGATCCAGATTTAGCACAGCGCGTCGGTATTCATTTTCCAGACGTGCAACTTCCAAGTCGCGGACTTTTGCGTCTGCGAGCGCCTGGTTATAACTTGTCTGCAGTTTTTCGCGGTCGACTTGAGCCTGTTTCAGCACTTTGCCGGCGTTGTCGGCACCAGCTTGGTTACCCGTTTCACGCGCGCGGCGAATGCTCGTTTCGATATCGGCAATTACCACGGCGTTGCGATCCAAGTCATTGTTCAAAGTGCTGATGTTTGAGGCCGAGGCGCGTGCTCGCGCGGTTTGCAGGTTCAAGCTGGCTTGATTGAGGTCCAGCTGGGCAAGCTCCAGCGTGCGTGAATAAGATCTTTGGGTTTCGCTCAAGACGGTTTGGGCGGTGTTGAATTGAATTGTCGCCTGGGTTAGCTGAGTTCGAATGTCGGTTAGGTCGAGTTCGGCGAGCACGTCGCCCTTCTTAACAGCATCTCCGCCCTTAAAGTTGACAACCCGAACGCGACCGTCGGTACCAAAGTTGAGCTCGGCGCTTTCCGCCGGCTGCACACGGGCGGCAAATTCGGTTCCGCGCACGACCGCACCGCGCTGTACCCGGTACGTGGGTGGTTGTGGCGCCGGCGGAACAGGGATCGGGGTGGGGGTGGAAGGGATTGACGAAGCATTGCAACCGGTGGCGACTAGGGCCAATGCAAGCAACGCAAATCGGAGGTGTAACCGGGCTACCATATCCGCCCATTCTACGTGTTTCGAGAGCGCTCTCAGCCCGAGTGCTGCGCACGTGCCTTTCGAAGGGACTGAGCGAAAGAATTTTGCATCACGATAGCGCCTTCTTCCATATTTGGCGTTTCGCTTAGCACCCGACCGCTTGCGCCGCAATCCGCCAATGCTTTGAAGAATTCCTTGTATTTGATGTCCGCCTCTTCAAGCACCAGGTGATTCTTTTCGCCTTTCGGGCCATACGCTATCCCGCTAAAGTGAATATGCATGTTTTTGAGCCCGCGGTTGCCTAGGCCATTTGCAATCAACGCCAGAGCCGCGGAGAACTCGGCATAACTATTGAATGATCCATCACCGGGTCGGGCGTGCAAATGAGCAAAATCCACGCATGGAAGGACTGTTTCGATGCTTTGGCTCCAGGCTATACATTCTTCAAGGGTGCCAAGCAATGCTCCTTTGCCCATTGTCTCTGGACGAAGGGTGACATTAATCTTTTCCTTTATCAGTTGATCTGCGATACCGGCCAGTCGATCACGTGCTATTGCAAAAGCCACCGACGGGGCTAATTTCATGTAGCTGCCGGGATGAAAAATAATGTCTGTCGCCCCGGCCTTAAAGCCAAGACGGGCGGCCTGGAGCAAACGTTCGCGACCGGCCTGCCACATCTCGTCAGTGGCCGCGTTCAAGTTGAAGAAATAGGTTGCATGTACGCTCAAAGCTACATGATTAGTCTCGGACGCCAATTTGATTCGGGCGCATACTTCATCGCCTATATTAGTCGTTCCGCGTACCCATGCGAGCTCCAGCGCGGATAGATTTAACTCGCGAATTCGGGCCACACCGCCTGCGCTGCCGCCTGTTTTTGGCGCGCTGAGAGGCGTGCCAACCGTTCCAAATCTAAACGGCAGGTCAGTGTGAATCGCTTTGCTCATTCGATAAATTGTAGCGTGCGCGGTAAACTTGCATTGTGTCGAGCGATATTTGGCGACTAATCAGCGGTTTGTTAAGGACCATGCGACCGCGACAATGGATTAAGAACGGATTTATTTTTCTCCCGCTCATTTTTGATTTCAAGATGTTCGTGCGGGCACCGCTTACGAATACTGTCGCCGGATTTGCAATATTGTGTCTGTTGTCATCGGTTGTTTACCTGGTCAATGATTCGGTTGATGCCCCGCAGGATCGGTTGCATCCTCGCAAGCGGTTTCGGCCAATTGCCAGTGGTGAGGTGTCACTTGTTGCCGCGGTGGTTTGGGCGGTTGTGGTCGGTATCACGGGCCTTGTCAGCGCATTTTCGCTCAATCCAACATTTGGAGCCATTGCATCCGCATATCTGATCATGCAGGTGCTATATAGCTTCGTGCTCAAGCATGTTGTATTGGTTGATGTTTTTACGCTCGCTTCCGGATTTGTGTTGCGCGTGGCGGCGGGAATTCCATTGGTGTTGGCAGAGAGATTTTCCCCGTGGCTGTTTATGTGCACGTTTTTGATCAGTTTGCTAATTGGATTTGGCAAGCGGAGGGGGGAAATAGTAGAGCTGGGTGATCGCGCGGGCACGCGTGCCATCCTGCGTGAATACAATCTTCCGTTGCTGGACGCAATAATTTCGATCGTGACAGGCGCGTTGGTCGCCGCATATTCGTTTTATACCTTCACCGCACCCCAACTGCCAGCCGATCACAGCATGATGTTGACTGTTCCCGCCGCACTTTATGGCTTGTTTCGCTATCTGTATCTTGTGCACGTGCGCGGTGAAGGCGGCGCGCCAGACGAATTGGTGTTGAAGGATCGCGGGTTGCTCGCAGGAAGCGCCGTGTTCATGCTGACCGCGGTACTCGTTTTGTATGTCATTCAGTGACCGCGCTCCAGTGCGTGCAACAGCTTGTGGAAAGCTGATATTGTGTGGCGAGCACGCGGTTGTCTATGGACGGCCCGCGATTGCGCTGCCGGTAACTACCGTGCGGACTACTGTAAAGATTGAACCGAGATGGGAAACTCCGCCACGAATTGAAATTCAGGCGCCAAATATCAAGTCACACTTTTATGCCGATACCGATCCCGGCAGGCCGCTTTCCAGAATAGTTTGCAATACGTATGAATGGTGCCGTCGTCTGAATCCTGCGATCCCGGCACAAAACATCGTGGTCACGGTTACGTCGGATATGCCAGTCGGTTCACATTTGGGCAGCGGAGCGGCCGCAAGTGTTGCCAGTGCCCGTGCTGTAGCCGCCTGGCTTGAAATCAACTTGCCAGTTGCAGATGCAAGTGCACTTGCCTTTGAGGTTGAAAAAATCCATCATGGCACACCCAGCGGTATAGACAACACGGTGATTGCCTACGAGCAACCACTATGGTTCATCAAGGATGTCGTATCAGAACTTCTGGAGGCACCGCAGCAAACTGAAGACCTTTTGAGCTGCTTGGTTGTCGCGGCAGTTGGATTCTCAACACCCACGAAACAGATGGTGGACGTGGTACGGGAAGGTTTTCGCGCCAATCGCTTGCGATTTAATCAATACTTTGACGATATTGGCTTCGTCAGCGTGCGTGCTCGCGAAGCCCTGTTGGCTGCAAACTGGCCTGTGATAGGTCAATTGATGGACGAGAATCACCAACTTCTACAAGAGCTAAATGTCAGCTGCAAAGAACTTGATGCGCTGTGTATCGCGGCGCGCAAGTCGGGTGCACTTGGCGCAAAACTTAGCGGAGCGGGTCGTGGCGGCAATATCATCGCGCTAGCCCGCAGTTCCGCTCACGCAGCGGAACTGCGAGAAAGTTTGCTGAGTTCTGGCGCCATGCAGGTGTTGATTGGCTAATGTCAAACTCATGCCGCAGCGATTAAATATGAAATCAACGTGAAGTTCCAACAAGCGCACAGGCGCGCAAAAACCCTGGCAGTAAGTGGTCTGATCCTTTTTTTATCGGCATGTGTTGTGCGCACCCCTAGGATTGATTCCACCGCCACAGGAGTTGTTTCTCTGCACGAGGTATCGGCGCTGGCGACTACGCTACCTCCAACGGTGGTTGTCAGCCCGACACCTTCGCCATCTGAGCGCGCTCTGCAGATGATGGAAACGGCTTCATATGAAGCCAACAACGGAAACGATACAAAGGCCCTGGTGCTGTATCAGAGCGCTGCAGGATTCGTTGATGACAATTCCATTGGCACGTCAATTCAGCTACGAATAGCCGGACTCAATCTTGCGAATCGAAACACCGGAGGTGCGATCGACGCGTTGCGCGGTATTTCCGGACCAGATGTGCAAATTTTGACAGGTCACGCCTATGCGCTTGCCGGGGCGACGCTTAGCGCGACGCAAATGTATTCGCAGGCGCTTGGCGCCAATCCGGTGATATCGCCATACTTGAACTTGTGGATTGGTGAATATTATTTGCAGGCGGCGCAACCTGAAAAGGCGGTAGGTCCTTTGCGTATCGCGGCGGATTCCGCACCCTCATTGCCGATAGCCCAAGCCAGGCGTGAGCAGCTTGCTCTGGCGTTGCAAAACGCCGGGTTGTACGCCGAGGCAGTGAAGGTATATGACACAATACTTGCCTCTTCTAAGAGGCCGGAATATGTTGCACGAATGATGGTGGAGCGATCGGCCGTCCTTCGTGTGCAAGGCAAACCTGATGAGGCCAGAAAATCGCTTCAAGGAGTTATCGCCGTTTATCCCGATACGAGCGCTGCATTCGACGCTATTAACAGGCTTCTGGCTGAAAACCAACCCGTGGATGAACTTCAGCGCGGTATTGTCGACTACCATAATTCGGCCTATACGGCCGCCCAGCAGGCATTTTCCAGATCTAGCAAGGTTGTGGGGAACAGCAATGAGGAGCTTCTGTATTGGTCGGGTCTTAATCTGATCGCGCTTGACAATGGCGCGCAGGCGGTTCGCAACTTTGATCTGATTATCGGGCGTGGCAAGGGCGGGGTGAGATATCTTGACGCCCTGATCGCCCGCGCCGATGCGCTGGCCAATGCCGGCAACTTGGCCGAGGCCATCAAGGCCTATCGACAGTTTGGAAAGCAGGCACAAGGGCATGTGCAGCAATCGCGGGCATTTCTGCAGGCGGCATCTTTGGCCGACTCAGCCGGTTTGTTTGCTGACGCGGCCGCAGTTTATGCTGAAGCAGCAACCAGTGATGTGGCACTTCCAGGGTTTCGCGCAGATGCTCTTATTCGATCGGCGGTTGAATCCTACCGACTCGGAAACTTTGAGCAGGTTGTTTCCAGAGCAGGGGAGGTCACCAAGTCGTTTTCCGGCACGGTGGCTGCGCAAGAGGCGCAGCTTTGGGTGGCCAAGGGCCTGCAAAAGATTGGTGACGCAAAAGGTGCGGCGGAGGTTTTGGATCGATTGGCCGTGACTAATGGCTATTTTGGATTGCGCGCCCGAGAATTGGCCCGCGATCAGGCGCCATTCACCAATGCGGCGTCACTTACACTGACGCAAAGCGCGACTGGAGTTCCCGCGCAGGAGCGCCTGGACGAACTCGGGAAATGGCTGACCTCGCGTCCAAGCAATACATTGACAGTTGACCAGGCAATCCGCGCTCCGATCAGCCTGACGACTGATGTTCGGTTCCAACGCGGCGTTGCGCTTTGGAAATTGGGGTTTCACAGCGAGGCGGATGAAGAGCTGTCGGCTCTCTATAACGGATATTCCACAAATTCGCATGCCCTTGCACACCTGGCCATTTTGCTGCGAACGATCGGTCACTATCGGCTGAGCATCAGCTGTGCCGAGCGCGCCATTTTGGTCGCGACTGGTAAGACAACCTATGATGTCCGTGAAGTGCCCAGAATATTGGGAGAGCTCGCTTATCCCACCTATTTTTATGACTTGATTCAGGCGTCCGCGGCCCAGTTTAACGTTGATCCAATTCTGTTGTTCGCTGTTGTAAGGCAGGAAAGCCTATTTCAATCCTATGCCGAATCCTCCGCTTCCGCACGTGGATTGATGCAAATTGTGCCAACTACGGGAGCGGAAATCGCGCAAAAGCTGGGCTGGCCCGATAATTATTCGGAACGAGATCTAAACCGGCCCAATGTAAGCCTGGCATTTGGCGCCAGTTACCTTGTGCGAATGAAGGAATTAACGTCCGGCGACTGGTATGTGGCCCTTTCCGCGTATAACGCCGGGGCCGGACGCGCAGCAAAGTGGCAACAGCGGTCAAACGGCGACCCCGACCTTTATTACGCGGCCATTACGCTTGATGAACCGCGCAGGTATATCCGCGGAATTACTGACAACTATGTCACCTATCGCGCACTCTATGGTTTCACCGGTTTGTGACGTTAGGACTTGAGATATATCGCCGAATTTTTGTAATTCGCGCATAGCGTCGCTACATACGTCGTCAGCTCGATCAGCTTTTTTTCGCTTGTTGCGCGTTCGAGCCAAAGATCAAGGATTCG
>JANXLU010000020.1 GCA_025354985.1 Chloroflexota bacterium | reverse complement strand
GTAGACGGAACTGAAACACGCACGCAAAGTCCAGTGCGTGTTTAAGACCCGGGTGCCGGTATCAGACCCCGCCGCGCTCAGCGACCGCCGAGGGCCTGAATTTCGATGCGTCACTCCGGGTCGAAAGAATGGTAGTTCGCGCTGCCTTTATTCATGCGTAATCTTTGCGTTTCGAAGCAGCACGGCGTTTAAAGCCACCAGTATTGAGGAGCCACTCATGAGGAGCGCGCCGACGGCGGGGTGCAGCAGCACGCCCAACGAAGGATATAGCAATCCACCGGCGATCGGGAGCGCCAGGCTGTTGTAGCCAACGGCCCACGCAAGATTCTGCTTCATTTTTCCGACAGTGGCGCGGCCGAGCCGGATGGCTTTGGCAACATCCAACGGATCAGAGCGCATCAGGACCACATCGGCGGTCTCTATGGCAACATCGCTGCCAGCGCCTATGGCCATGCCCACGTTTGCCTGAGCAAGCGCGGGCGAATCGTTGACGCCATCGCCAACCATGGCCACTTTTCGCCCCGCCGCCTGGAGTTCCTTAATTTTGTCCGCCTTTTGGCCGGGCAAAACATCCGCTATTACGGAATCGATTCCCAGCCCGGCGGCAATGCGCTGCGCGGTGGCGTGGTTGTCTCCGGTTAGCATGACAACCTGGAGGCCAAGTTCACGAAGCTCGCGAATCGCCTGTGTGCTGGTTGGGCGGGTGGCATCTGCCACCGCAATCACGGCCACCAGCTTGTCTTGCAGCGCCATGTAGATGACGGTGCGTCCATCGCTTGTGAACGATTCAGCCTTGGCGACCAGTGCGTCCTCTGCCGCCATGGGAATGGCGCGTTCATTAAAAAGCGTGCGATTGCCAAGCAAAACGTCCGCGTCATCCACCCGCGCGCGCAGGCCTTTGCCGGGTATTGATTCAAACTGCAGGGCATCGGGCAATTGAAGCCCGATGGTTTTTGCGTTATTGACCACCGCCATGGCGAGCGGATGCTCACTCTTGGATTCAACGGCCGCGGCGATTGCCAGCAACTGGTGTGCCGACAGCCCGGCGCCCTCATGCACCACAAACTCGACGACTTCGGGTTCGCCCTTGGTTAACGTGCCCGTCTTGTCCATGACGATTGTAGTTAATGCAGCCACGGCCTCGAGCGCCGATGCATCCTTAAACAGGATGCCGTTCCTGGCGCCCAACCCGGTACCCACGGCAATCGCGGTTGGCGTTGCCAGACCCAGCGCATCCGGGCAGGCAATGACCACAAACGTAATGGCAAACGTGAGTGAAAATATCAATCGGTTTGCGTCGGCGGGCATAAAGCGCACCCCGAACACAAAATACCAGAGCAGGAACACGGCGATGCCCCCGAGGACCGCAACCAACACAAGGTAATGAGCGGCACGATCCGCCAAGCGTTGCGCGGGCGCCCTGCTATTTTGCGCATTTTGAACCAGCCGGACGATGCTTGCCAGGGTTGAATCGCCGCCAACGTTGGTTGCGCGGAATTTGAAGGAACCGGTTTTGTTCAACGTGCCGCCAATGACGGAGTCACCGGGTTTCTTGCCGACCGGCATGCTCTCGCCGGTTAACATCGATTCATCCACGGCGGAATTGCCTTCGATGATCCGGCCATCGACCGCGATCTTTCCACCTGGTTTGACCACGACAACATCGTCCTTTACCACCTGATCCGTGGGCACTTCGATTTCCCGTCCATCCCGAATGACAACCGCCATCGGTGGTGACAACATGAAAAGCTTGGTGATGGCATCGCTGGTTCCGCGGCGTGACCGCATTTCCATCCAGTGACCAAACAGAACAAATGTCGTGAGCATTCCGGCCGCCTCATAGAACACCTCGCCGTCAAACAGGAAGGTGGCTGCGACTGAAAAGAGATACCCGGTCAACACGCTGACGGTGACCAGCACACTCATGTTTAGCAACCCCTGGCGAAGACCGTTGCGCGCGCCTGTGAAGAATGGCCAGGCGCCGTAGAGCACGACCGGGGTGGTCAGAAAAAAGCCAAATAGCTTTTGGCTTATGCCAAAGGGCAGGGTGACCATAATGCCCAGAATCTGCGTCGCCAGGTGCGACACCAGGAAGACCGGAACCGTGAGCGCCAAGGAGAAGAAGAAGCGCGTACGCATGTCGCGCTCCATATCCGCGGCCGTCATGCCCACCCGCCCGCCATGCGCGGAGTGATCCTCGGGCGGGGCGGCCCCAGCGTGACCGGCCGAATGGGTGGCGTGATTCATGGGCATGTCCATGCCATCCATGGCATGTTCCTTCGGCGCATCCGGAGGTGGCGGGACATGTTCAGCGTGGTTCATCGGTGCGTCATTTTTCACGGGCACCTCCCGGGTGTTCACGATTTGACCATCACTTTGAGGTCTTTGTTGAACTTCGGCTGATTGGGCCGCTCGATGGTGACGTTGAAATTCCACTCACCGGCCATGCTGAACTTCAGACGGGTGCCGTATTTCCCGCCACCTTTGTTATCGGCCCTGCCGTTGATGTCACCGTGATTCATGCCACCGGACATGCCGGCATTGAGCCGCACAATTGCATCGGTAACGGGCATGCCTTTGTTGTCCTTGACATCCATGATGATTTCGGAATCCCCAACCGCAGATGGATTTGGATTTGTAGTCAGCTCGATCTGATATCCAGGCGCATCCGCAGCCGGCGCGCTTGCGGGTGCGGCGGCACCATTCATGCATGCGCTGAGCACAAGTGCCAGCATCATGACATACAGACTGAATTTTGCTTTCATGTTTTGTAGATGGCGCGCATCCGTGGTCAGATGCGCGCTTTCATTCAGGTAACTTGGTAGTTGCGCATTAATCCTTGATCTTCATGTTCAAGGTTGTGGCAGTGGTAGACGAATTTTCCGGTGAAATCTTTAAAGCTCAGGAGAACCCGCACGCGCTCACCGGGCATGAGCAGGAACGTATCCTTTAGGCCAGAATCCACAAATCCATCGCGAACCGTGTTGTATGCAAGTTGCAATTCGGGAATAAGCAACGCGCGCTCCAGGATTTGGAAATGCAGGCCGTGAATGTGGATTGGGTGCGCCATGCCCATCGGATCCATCGCCTCGCCAAGATTTAGATTGTTGATAAATTCCCAAACTTCAGAGGTGTTGATCTTGACCTGCTCATTGGCCGCAGAAACATCACCCTCCCATTGCTTTCCATTGAAACGCCAGGTCATTGAGCGGTGGTCGATCTCGAACCGCCGCGGCTGGGCGGCGTTTGTCGCCGCACTGGGAGTTGGCCGGGGCAAGACACCCAGCGCCGGTGGCAGTTGATAGGGCGCGGATGAACTTTTTGTCGGGGAAAATGTTGCGTTTAGGATGTCAAACGCGCTGCCGATCGGCAGTGCATCACCGCGCATGTCCATTTGTGACATCCCGTTCATGCGCGACATCATGGCCGCGGGGACGGGCACATTTTCAGTCCCTTCGAAGGCCAGGCTCACCAGTTGAAGGGCGTCTCCAATGTTTCGATTTGTAAAGTCGGCAAACAGTTCGATTCGCTCACCGGGCGCAAGCATCACATAGCTCCGCTGTAGTGGCTTTTCCAGCAGCCCGCCGTCCGTGGCAATAACCGTAAGCGGTGTTGCGTCGCTCCAAGCCAACTTGAATATCCGTGAGTTGCTGCCATTGAGTACACGCAAACGATAGGGGCGATTGGCGAAAACCATCGCGCTTTTTGGCTTGCCATTTACCGTGATGCGGTCGCCGAGAAACCCCATCATCTGATTCATGGGCCCGCTCATCATCCCCATTCCCAGATAGAGCAGCTGGTTGGCGGAATCAAACGTTCGGTCCTGCACTACGAGTGGCACATCGAACTCGCCGGCTGGCAATCCGAGCGCGCGCTCTTCATCGTCGCTCACGATGAACAGACCCGCCAATCCGCGCATCACCTGACGTGCCGTATCTCCATGCGGGTGCGGATGAAACCAGTAGGTACCGGCGCGATCCCTTACCTCGAACTCATAGACGTAGGTGGACCCGGGCGCAATGGCACTTCGTGGATGGCCGTCCATGTCTTCCGGCAGGTGCAGACCATGCCAGTGAATAACAGACAATGCGTCGGGTTCAGGCAGAGAATTGGTGAATCGAACGCGCACTTTTTGACCGGTTCGCACGCGAATAATTGGACCGACACTCGTATCGTCCAGCATGGTCACGGCATTTGATTCGCCTTTCAGCAGTTGGCCTTCATAACGCCAAACCAGGGTTGGCTTGCCGGAAATTAGCGGAACTTCCGCCTGCGTCGCGCGCAGTGCAATGTCCACATCCGGTACGAACGATGAGCTGGGCCCACGACCCGGATGGGCCTGGTCCAAATGCCCGACGGTGGAGCCATCTTGCATCGATCCCGGTGACATCGCCGGCATCATACGAACGGCACAGCCCCCTAACAGCACAGTACTTGTTGAAAATGACGCTCGGATCAATCCCCGACGCGTTATCTTACGCATGGGCATACGTATTCCTTTGTTTTTGGTTTGCATCATCCTGGTCACAGACCAGGATGTTTTGTTGCCGAAGGACGCGTCGTGCGTTGCGCGGGACTGCGCCATCGGCGAAAAGTTGGGGTCAGCGAATTACCCTGGGCGAAGCAAGGGTGAAGAGATCGTCGCCCGTTTGGTTACCTGGGTGGCGGCGTGGGAACCAGCAGTGCGGCGGCCCACCAGTGCGAAGCCGAAACCATCAACAATCCAAGCATCGCAATACTGGCATCTGCGTGAGTTGGCGCGGCAACCCACATGCACATACCCGCAAGCACGCACGTGGTCATGTGCTCATGCGGTGGAAGGCCCGTGTCGTCGTGAGGCATTGTGTGGTTATTGGCCAGGGCCATATGGTCCATACCAACGGTCGCCACTTCATGCAATCTGGTTGCGTGCCCGGCGAACTGCATGAGGAGAACAAAGAGCAGGCCAAAGCGCAGTATTTCGTGGTTGGACCGGCTATTTGTCGACCGAATCGATGCAACATTTGCCATGACGTTACGCTGCACAATTGTAGCGCAGACAGGCGGCCAGGCAGGAGATTATCGTAAACGGAATCACTGCGGCAGGCTCAGGACGCCTTCCGTGGGGCAACCGCTGCAGGCAGGCAAGCGAGTGCACGCCACCTTAATGGGTGGCCTGCCGGGCAAAATGCTCACGCACTTTTGCAGCCACCTGATGTTCGGTTAATTTGTCGGCGGTCTCCACGCCGACGATGTGCCCGCCCAGATTGTGAGACTCCAGGCGCTTCTTTAGCTCCACCTTTGCCTCGCCCGGCCCGATGATCAAAATCGAGTCGGCATCGCGAATGGCGGTGACAACCGTGTCATAGAAGGCATTCAGATGGTTGCCAAATTTCCGGTCACGAATGTCTTCCTCGCTAACACCGGCGGCGCCACCCGAGAACCGCACATGGCTTTCCATGTTTGATTCGATTCGTGTGGTCGCCGCGGTCTTTTCCGGGCCCGTTATGCGCACGATGATGGCCTCGCGGTGATCGATCCATAGTCCCAGCTCAGAATTCATGATCCCTCCATAGCGTTCGGCGCCGACGCAGGGCCGGACGTCGCGCGCACTTTTCTCAGGTTATAGGCCATGATCAGCATGATGATGCCAAACCCAATGGCGTAACCACCCAACAACCAGATGAGGGCAATGGCGCCGACGTTTGGAAATAGTGCCACGACCACACCAAACACAACCGAAAGTACACCGCCCAGAATCAGCCAGCCTTCGCCTTGTATCTCGTGCCTGGCACGAATGGCTTGAATGATTTCCAAAACTCCGGTGACGATCGCCCATAGTCCCAACACGTATACGAATGCAACGGCCACAGCGCCGGGAACCACGACAGCAACGGCACCAAGTAATACGCCGGCGAGACCCTCCAACAGCAGGGCCCACCAGCGCTTGTCAGTGTGAGCGCGTTTGAACGCTTCCACGACCGCGAAAACGCCATCCATGATGGCGTAGAAACCAAAAATAAGCACCAGGGACTCGATGCTGGCACCCGGCCAGACGAAGGTGAGCACACCAAACACGATGGCTGCCAGGCCGCGAAACGCCCAAATCCACCAGTGTGATGCACGGAGCGGGATAAAGACATCCTTCAGGGACGGGGGCGTTTCAGTAACGGTTGGTTGCATAGTGGATCGTGGTTGTGGCGATTTTCCAGGAAATCCGGCAAATCGCCGTCCACAGAACTACATGTGATGTTCCGGCAGAAAGTCGAGCATGTCGGCCTTGACGCCAAGGACAATTTGATTTTCGGATACGCTGTTGATCCATGTCACCGGGATGGCCTTGTGGGTCTTGCTGATCAGCCCATGGACGGCCACAAAATGCGAGGCTTTTTTGTCGGTGCCGTGGGTGATTACTTCCTCCACCGAGCCGACATTTTTGTCATCACTGGTGATGATGCTCGCGCCCGTGCTGAGCGCAATGTCTGCGGCGGGGATGTTCTCCTTGGTACGCGCTTCATAGGCCGGGCCGGACCACATCGGGGTGGCCCACGCCGAAGCTCCGACGTTGGGATACCAAAAATAGGGTGCGGCGTATGCTACGCCACCGAACGAACCGGCACCCGGGTGATTTACGTTATCCGACCCCTGCTGATTGCGTTCATACGGATAATATTCAACCTCCTCAAATTCCGGCAGCTCGGCCAGCGCGGGTGCTTCCACCTGCAGCGTGACGAGGTCTTCCTGCGCGGTGTGAATGAGCGCCACCGGCACTACTTTGTCCTCGGTGAACAGTTTGCCCTTGCGAATGACGAGGAAGTCAACCTCGCGGGTCTTGGGATTCAGGACCACGCGATCGATGTGACCAACCGCCACGCCGGATGGTGTAAACACCGGTGCATTATGCTTGTATTGCATGTTTGGTTTGCTCCTGGCATGACGGGTTTTGGCTCGTCAGCCAACTAGTGTCCTATTTACGCGCGGCTATTGTGTCCACCAGTTGGGTCAGCTGGTCAAAGTCGCTCGATTTGTCCAGAAAGGCATAGGCGCCAAGACCCATGCAAATATTCCGATACGCAAACTCAGACATGTTGGTGAGCATGATGACGTCGGTGTGCACATGCGTCTGCCTGATCCAACGCAATAGGTCAATCCCGTTGTGCAGCTTGGCCGTGCCGGGCATGCTTATGTCCAAAATCACCACGTGGGGGCTGCTTCCCTCCATGGCAACGAGAGCGGTGCCGACGTCAGCCGCCGTTTTGATGATGCAGTCCGTGCCATTGTTATTCAACAGCGTTACGATGCGCTCACGCATCATCGTGGAATCATCGACGACCAACACATGAAGCGGACCCTCCAAACGCATCATATCGATCGCCCATATGGCTGGCTGAAGATCAACACTAATTTGATTCATCTGCGATCACAAACGCTACACAAGGTCGCAGGAATTCGCTGCCTTGGGCGGAATTCACGGTGTTGTCTGGACCGTGAATTCCGCGCGACTCACTACTTCTTTGACTTTGTGGCATCCGCCACATGTTGCACTTGGTCGGTGGCCTTGGTGGCCATGTCGGCCGCCGTGCCGGTAAATCGGTTCGTAAAGTCATTCCAACGTTTGGCGGCCTCTTCGTGGGTGGTGCCATAACGTTCCTGCACCAGGCCCGCGGCCTTGGTCAGGTCCCCCTGAATGACCATCATGTCATTATCGGTAAGCTTGCCAAACGTGCGCTTGACTTCACCCTTCAACTGGTTCCATTTGCCTGTCAAAATATCGTTGTTCATGATGCACTGACTGTAGCGCGTTGCCTGAAAGAGCGCCAGTCTTGTTTGTCTTTCGCGCGCGTAGGCGTTTGAGTGTACTTTTGTGGTGTTCGTCCTACGCGCCTAGTGCAAATTATTTTCAATGGCATAACGGATCAGGTCCGCAGTCGTATGCAGGTTCATTTTTTCCAGGATGCGGGCGCGATAGGTGCTTACCGTTTTGACACTGATAAACAATTCCTCGCCGATCTTGGTGACGGTTTTGCCCTCACCGATCATGCACAGCACCCGGTATTCGCGGTCAGACAGCAGTTCCAGCGCGGTTTTGCCCCCCGTTCCCACCAGGTCGACCACCAGTTGCTCGGCAAGTGCCTCGCTTACATATTTGCCGCCCGCAACCACCTTGCGGATGGCCAGCACCAGGGTGTCGAGTGCGGTATCCTTGCTGATAAAGCCGGCAATACCGTTCTTAAGCAGGCGGACGGCGTATTGGTCCTCCGGGTGCATGCTCAATACCAGAATTGGCAGGCTTGGCTTCAAGTCGCGGAGCGCGTGAATGACCTCGAGACCGGTCCGGCCCGGCATGGAGAGATCCAGAACCAGCACATCCCAGTCGGCGGATCCCGCTTGTTCCAACACTTCGGCGCCCGTGCTTGCCTCGCCCACCAACAGCATCCCCGGCGTTTCTAGGATGATTTGGCAAAAGCCCTTGCGCACAATCGCGTGGTCGTCGGCAATAAACACGCGAATCATGTGCGTGCCACCGGTGCGCTGGTCACGGATGCGAGAGGCAACCGCGCCGTCAAAATGGTCCCGGACGTGGCTGCGTTGTGGACTTCGACCGTGCCATGAAGCGCCCGGGCGCGTTCAAGCATGCCCAAAAAGCCCAGCGACTGGGCCGCGCCAAACACCTCGGCCGCGCCGCCCATGCCATTGTCACGCACGAGTACGGATAAATAATCGCGAACAATCTCGATTTCAATCAACACTTCGGTCGCATGGGAGTGGCGGGTTACATTGCTCAAGGCCTCCTGGACGATTCGAAAGGCCGCCGTTGCCACAAGCGGCGCCAATTCGCCGTTTACGTTGTGGTTTATAAAGGCGCACGCCGCACCATTGCGCTTCTCAAAATCGCGGGCCTGCCATTCCAAGGCGGCGCCGAGGCCCAAGTCATCCAGGACGCTTGGTCGCAGAGTGCGCGCAATGGCCCTGGTGATATCGATGGCTTCGTCAATCAGGCTGCCCATGGACGTAATCTTCTCGGCCACCGTGACCGGGATCGGGGCAATCGCCGCTGTGAGGTGTTTGCGCAGCATGGATAAGTCCATTTTCAACCCTGTCAGGGCCTGGCCGATCTGGTCGTGCACCTCGCGCGAAAGCCGGGTTTGCTCGGCCTCCAGCACCTCGCGCTGGCGTTGGGTGAGCAGGCGGAGTTGCTCGCGTGATTCGCGCAGGTGCGCCGCGCTTGCTTCGAGCTGGGTCGTGCGCGCTAGTACGCGGTGTTCCAGATCGCGGTTTATCAGGATTTCGGCATTGTTGCGTCGGCTCAAATCGCCCGCCATGGCGTTAAAGTCCCGGGCCAGCACGCTGATCTCATCATAGCCGCCTGCCGCGTTGCTGCGCACATCATAGTTGCCGCGTGAGATTTGCCTGGCTGCGTCGGCGATCCCCGAAACAGGGCGGATGACCGCACGCTCGGCCAACCACACGGCAGCCGCAATTGCCAGAAAAGTAGATACCGCCAGCGCGACCGATCCCTTGAGCAGCGAGGCGTCGACCACGGCGTAGGTTTGTTCGGGCGCAATGCCAACGTTTACGAACAAGTCATTGTCGGTCAGGCCGGGGACGCGTTCAAAGGCATTGAGGCGCGAAACACCGTCCACGCCCTTAGTTTGCACAACGTGCTCCGCACCGTCGCGGGCATCACGGAGGATTTGTTGAGTAATGGCGGAATCGGGGAACGACCGTCCGGCATAGGTTTCCGGTGCGGGCCAGCGCACGATAAACGTGCCGGTGCGGTCAAGGACGTCGACCACGTAACCTTGGGGCAGGTCAAGCGTCCTCACCAGCGCGTTCAGCCAATCCGTGCTGACGCCGGCCGAAATGACCTGCTGAATTTCGCCCTTCGCGTCGCGCACAGGCAGCCCAAACGCAAGCTGAGACAGCCCGGTATTTGGGTCGGTCTCAAACTCTCCAATTGCAAACTCGCCCGCGCCAACCGCGCGACTAAAGAACCGGCTTTGAATGGGTTCATCGGGCTGGCTGAGCGCGGGCGCCCGGCACCAGGTGATGCCGGAGCGATCAGTTACACGAAACCCGCGAAACCCGGTGGATGCGTTTAGAACCGTGGTGAGCATCGCCGCACACGCGGACGGATCACGCTGCAAAACGCCGGGTGACCCGGCCATGCTGGTCAGAAGCGTTCGCGTGGTGGCGATCATCTGAGCCTGGCCCTGGGCCACCAGCCTCAGGGTGCCACTATTTTGCGTCTGAATGACCTCTAAGGCGGCTTGGCGCTGCGCATTTGCAACAAACAGCGTGAGCAGGAAGCCCGGCATGGCGACCAACACCACGAGCGCAATAAGACGCGATCTTAAGCTAAACAGGAGCGACGGGCCCATCGCTATCCTTATAGGTTTCGCCAACCTTACACGCACCTTTGTCTCTAACGTCCGAGCAGGATGAAAATGCCGGCCACGATTGCGAGGACCGCCATGAGGATCCCCAGCCCGCCCAGGGCCGGAATAAACGCCGCCAGCCCGGTAAGAATGAGCCATGCACTCAGCAGTAAACTGCCGATACTCTTGTTGAAATTTAGTCGCATGGTTATTCGCCTCCTATTCTTTCGTGGTGCTATTTGTCGTGCGCACGTTGCCCGGGCTGCCGGGCGTCTGTTCGCGGGTTGTTCGGGTGACCGAGCGCACGGTTGACCTATCCGTGATGATGGGAATGAGCCGCACAACGCCCCAAAACAGCAGTGCATAAATAATCATCGCAATGATTGTAGTCGTTTCCAGCAGCGAGCCGCCAGCGGCCGAGATGGGGAACAAGCCTGCAAATGGTGCGGCAAACAAACCGGATACGCCATATACAAACACGGCGAATCCACTATTTGGATTTGCCCCCAGAAGCTTTAACACGAAGCGCGCCAGGAGAACTATCTCCAACATTGACAGGACGGTCCAGATTATTCTGGTCACCTGAAAAACGCGTAGGCGTTGCTCGGCGGCCACGTCACGGGTGGTTTGCTCTGTGGCGGCATAGCCGGGCTCCTGGGTGACCACCGTCTCCTGACGGCGATCCACACTTGTGGGTCGATTGGATTGATTTTCTTGCATGGTTTTCCTCTTTTTTTTACTATGTGCCGTTTTCCGTCCGCGCACGACGCGAACTGGAAACGACGCTACGACAATCACTTGGTGGCTTGAATTGCACCCCTGCGCAAAAATTTGACAACGGCGACGCTAAGCGCGGCTGCGACAGCGGCCACAATGAGCGAGGCAATATTTAATTGGTCATCGTTTACCGTGGCAAAACCAAACAGTTGCGTCAGGATTAGCCCGGCAAAAAAGGCGGAAATTCCGCCCACCGCCATGTCTATGAGCGTGGCTTGACGGCCATCCGGCTGCACCAGCCGGCTCGCCAGCAGGCCCACGATCAGACCGGAGGACAGCCACAAGAAGCTATTCAGCATGGATGCCTTTCCACTTTGACCGCAGGACCCAGCCCGACAGCCCACCCAGACCCAGCGTGATCGCCGCGGGTATCCACGGCTGCACGTCCCGGCCTGTCAGTTTCAATCCGGGAATTGCGATCATCGTGGCCGTGAGCAGGCTCTGCCCGGTAACCAACAACCAAATTAAAATGCCGACCAGGGCGCCGAGCCCGGATATCAGCATGAGCTGCAGGAGGCCAAAGCAGGCGGTTACAAACGGGCTGGCGAAGTGTGGTTTCACGGTGATTCAGCGATGGGGACGCGGGAAAGGTATTCCGCGCGGGCCTGATCGTAGGTGTAGGCGTAGCGGTCCTCCAACAAGTGAATGATGGCGGCCGCATGGCCTTCCGTCGCCGCAAGGTCCTGATCGCTAAGCAGAAGCCACCAGGCGCGCGCCGGCGCACGCAAGGCGGCGAACGCCGCGGCGTCCATGTCTGGTGGCGGTGTTTTTTCCATGCGCCGCTCCAGGCGCTGCTTCACTTCCAGCGCATCAAACTTTTGCCCAAGTTTTGCGGTGAGGCGGGTGGCGCCATTGTCAGCCGGTGATTCGGTATTCATGATGGTGAGAAACGGTGATCGGCACGCGCAACGGTCGGGGCGCCAGCGGCGTCCGGCTGAAAGGGGTATACAAGCATCACCTGAATGGGAGATTCCTGAGCCACCCGGGCAGCCGTGCTGCCTAGCAGTGCGTTGGCGGCGGCCGAGCGCCCATGGGTGGACATGACGATGACGTCCACGTCGTTACGATCGGAATAGGCCAGGATTGCGTCCGCCGCGGTAATGCCATCCAACATCGCGGTTGTGACGGCGCTGCCGCGGGCCAGTTCCCGGCTCCCCGTGGCCATCAAATATGCGATGGCGTTCGCACGCTCGGCCTGCTCTATTTCTGAAATGGTGGACAGTTCTTCCGGGTAATCGGAATGAAACAACACGATCTCCGCCTGATTGGTGGCGGCCATTTCGCGCGCAATCGGAAGGGCGGACTCGGCCATTTCGGAGCCGTCAAGCGGGACAAGTATTTTGTGGACCATTTTGTTTGGGTTGTCAGCCTCTTACCGGCAGTGCAACCCACCAGTTGCAGCAATGGTATCTGGGTGTAGTTGAGACTGCTATCAGAAGCACTCTGGCGCCTTGTCAGAATTCATTACGTCTTGTCGGCGGATGTCCTACAAAACTCGCGGAAGCGGTCGCTGGCGCATTGCGTATGCGTTCAAAACACGCCCGATACACGTCGTACGTGTTTCAGGCCCGTAACCTGGAGCCCAATGCGTCGGCGGTCGCTGAGCGGAGCCGAAGCGACCCTGCTAGCTGGGTGACGGTGACCCCGCCTACCAGGCTGCCTTCGTCCATCGGCTCCGCTCAGGATCGCTCAGGCAGCGCGGCGTCTCTGGCGCGTGGCATACGAGCCTTAAACACGCCCGATACGCGTCGTACGTGTTTCAGGCCCGTAACCTGGAGCCCAACGCGTCGGCGGTCGCTGAGCGGAGCCGAAGCGACCCTGCTAGCTGGGTGACGGCGCCCCGCCTACC
>JANXLU010000073.1 GCA_025354985.1 Chloroflexota bacterium | reverse complement strand
AATTCACTTTCGGGATAGAGCGTATCATCCATATCAAATACGACGGCTTGCCATTTGCTCACGATCTTCCCCAGTATAAAAGAATGAGTCATCAAACCGACTCATGTGTAACCCAATTTTGTATGCGCCCATCGGTGGAATATCCACTGCCATTCCCAATGACCGCTCAATTAGCATGCGAGGAGAGTTGATGCCGGCCGCAATCCCAAGTGGAATTCCACCACCCATGCGGGCATTTATCTCGGTAAAGTAAGGGACGCCATCTTGCACAATACACTGCACAGTGATGGGGCCGATTGCGGGCAATTTCTTTGCTATCAACAAACACGCATTTGCAATACCCGCGTCAAAAATGGTAACGCCTTTTGACACCTCGCCAGAACGAACCTCTATGCGCTTGCGCGACACGATGGCCAGCACTTCACCGCACGCGTCACAAATCACGTCATTTGTTATCTCATCGCCCTGCACATACTGCTGCACGATCGGGTCCGGGACGAACCGCGAAAAAAAATTGAGCGCTATTTCATTCTCGACTTTGTATGCGTGCTGCGACGCGCTGCCGTTTCGCGGTTTTATAAACAAGGGATATGCCGCCCTGCCGGCATCAATTTCATGCGGAAGCCATGAATCGGGTGTGCGCAACCCGATCCCGGCAAAAAAGCGCGTGGTGGCCCATTTGTCGCCCACCATGTTCGCTGCATCCGCACTCACTGCCATCACCTGCGCGCCGGTTGTTTCCAGCATCTCGCGGTTGCATGCCAGCACGGGTATGTCCGGGTCTATCAGCGGGAAGACCAACGCCACCTTTTCACGTTCGCAGATTGTCTTCAATGCCGGAATGTAGTCCGGGCTTTTTAACCGCGGGACGATGTAAGACGTGTCTGCGGATCGTAATGCTGGAGCCAATGGATCAACATCAACACCAATAACCCGCCCGGGAAGCCTCAAGTCTGCGTACGCTTGACAAAACGCGCGCACAAGCTCAACACGCCGGCCAACGCTGGTAAACAAAACGTTCATGATAATGACATCGATTATTTCCTAGTGTATCGCGCTGGCACGCCCTTTGCCACAGCATGTGATGGAACGCTGCGGGTAACGACCGCACCAGCTCCTACAACACTCCATTCCCCGCACTGCATTGAGGAAGGATTGTTGCGCCAATGCCCACAAAGACACCCTCGCCAATGATGACATCGCCCTCGAGGTGGGCCCTGGGGGCAATATGTGCGTGATCTTTGATTTGATTGTGATGGTCAACACTACACGCTGTGTTCAAGATCACATTTGCACCAATGGTGCTGCCAATATTTACGATCACCCCGGCGCAAATCACCGTGCCTTCACAGATGTTTACGCCGGCGGGGATAACTGCATTGGGGTGGATGGCCTTGGCAAATACCTCCTGTCGCGCTTGCATCATTCGGAACAACTCTGATCGGATGACATTATTGCCAATCCCAGTGATGATCTCATCGTGTTCGATGATTTCCAGATCCGAAAGTTTGCCCAATACCGGTAATCCCAGGCGGGATTGACCCCTTATAACCTCGACATCATCCACATAGCCAATTGGAATGGTGTGGGGATTATTGAAGCTTGCGCAAAGCAAGATGTCTGCCAATACCTGCCCGTGTCCTCCTGCACCAAGGATCAGAAGTTTGCGTGTCAACCCAAAAACTCCGTGGCAGTCGCTTGGCCATCTTCGTTTATTCCATCACGCTTGAGAACCTTCTGCGCCGTAAGAAACAATATCCGCAAGTCTAATGCCAGCGATTTGTTATCCACATACCAATTATCCAACCTAAATTTGTCTGCCCAACTTAGCGAATTGCGCCCATTGACCTGCGCCCACCCAGTAATACCTGGACGAACCTCATGGCGTCGCATTTGTTCGGGTGTATAGCGATCTAAATATCTCATCAGTAACGGTCTCGGGCCAACAAGGCTTATATCACCCCGCAAAACATTAAATAGCTCGGGCAATTCGTCAAGACTTGTGGAACGCAGCCAAGTGCCAAATCGGGTAAGGCGCTCACCATCTGGCAACAAATTGCCAATCGCATCGCGCGCGTCACTCATCGTGCGAAATTTAAGAATGATAAAAGGTTTGCCAAATAGACCAGGGCGCTCCTGCCTGAACAATACTGGCGATCCAAGACGGCAACGCACCGTGAGTGCCAGTGCCATAAGCAATGGAATGGCAATCGGTAGCAACAAAACAACCACGACCAAATCAAAGAGGCGCTTTCGCATGGTCACGGAGATTTATGTTGCATGATTGTTAACGGCGCAGAGGACCTTATAAAGGTTGTTCGCTCCTGTCGTCAGGCTGAGGTTCTGATCATAGTAGGTCGACCCGGCAAGACCCATTTCACACCTGCCCTCGGGTGACATCGCTTCAAACTGTGCCACGGCATTAGCGAGCGCCTGCGCGTTGCCAGGATCGCAACAAATTGCACTGCCCGATTTGTGGGCCAAATCAGCCGCATCTCCCTTTACCGCCATCAATATTGGTTTACCAACGTAAAGATAAGCTTGTGTCTTAGATGGAATTGTTATGTCGAAGAGCGGGTCATCCCTAAGGTGAACAAGCAAAACATCAGCAGCGGCATAGTATGCCCCCATCTCAGTGGGCGCTTGAAACGGAATAAACGAAACGTTCGTCAACTCAAGGTCCCGCGAGCGCTTCTCGAGTCTGGGTTGGTCTACGCCCCCTCCTATGAGCATAAAATGAGCTACGGATCCGTTCGAACTGCAAATTTGCGCTGCATCAAGGACGGTATCCAGTCCTTGTAATATGCCCATTGTGCCTGCAAACACAATCACCAGCTTATTTTGCAACCCAAACCTTTCTCGCACGCTTATATCAATATCGGTATTTTTCAGAGCAACCTCGTCGCACCAGTTATAGATGACAGTTACGAGATCTTCAGATACCCCTTTTGCGACAAGCTCTGCTTTGAAACCGGGTGATAGCGCCACGATGCGATCAACACTGCGATACAAGCTGGAGCAAAGCCAAGTCATCACTCGGCGAATGCGGTTGGCCTTCAACATCCCGGAGTTTAGGATCGACTCAGGCCATAAGTCTTGGACATCCAGAACCAGTTTAGAGTGCCATATCAGGCGAAACCACCATCCGACAAACACCAGCGTAACGAGGTTATATATGTAAATTACGTCGGGCGGCTTCACAAGGAAGGGTCCAAAAAATGCCGCAGATAGCGCAAAACTTATATAGTTGAGAATTCGCCTTCCCGCTGATTTATCATGACTCGGGTATAGCGCAACACGCCAAACTTCAATGCCCTCAACACGGTCTCTTTGCCAAGGCACTATTCGATATCCTGAATATAGTTTGCCTCCCGGGTAATTTGGAAACCCGGTCAAAACTTCAACGTCACAACCTCGTTCCAGCAACGCTTTTGCCAACGGAACACCCTTAAAGAAGGGTTCCGGTTGAAACCACTGGCTTAACATCAAGACTCGCATGGAGACACCTAACGTGACTTATGCCAAACCACCCGATTTACATAATCGGTATAGCTGAGAATAATCCGCACGACTTTATCAGAGACATTTGGCACGGAATAGTCATCAACCGGCAACATCAAGCGTCTCTCCCTGTTAGCGTCCTCAGTAGATGATAGCGATCCAAGGCGAGGCAGCCGAATTGGATGAAGGGCGGCGTTCACGGAGTGGCTCCATTCGGCACCGCCCACGATTGAATTCCGCTGCCCGCTTTTTCCGCGCTGGCCACGGACCTAACATCCGCGAACTTGCCCGACTTGGCTTTATCTCCGGTTGTTTACCTTTCGCTACTTTTCCCAGCGCTTCTTCCAGCAATTGTTTCTGCCGCTCAATTTCCTGGCGCAGCTGCTCAACCAGTGTTTTCAATTCGGCGTTTTCTTCTTCCGGTGTAATCAAACAATTTTAAGCCCGGTGCATCAAGTCTGAACTGTTACACCCGTCAGATACTCCGATGCAAACCTCATCCCAACCGGTCATACCAGGCTGACCAGTTGCTCCATGCCTTCTGCTGCAACATGTCATTGCTTGCCCATAGATGCGCATCTAAACCGACCCTCAATAACAGTTCGCGATCCCGGGCAAATTTGCAACACTCTGCGACCAAGCGGTCTGTATCCCCAGCAGGCACCAGCACCCCGGTTTGACCTTGCAACACGGCATCGCTCATGCCGGTGGCAGCAAATCCGACTGTTGGCACACCGGCCACCGCAGCCTCAACAGGGGAAAATGGAAACCCCTCCCGCGCAGTGGGAAAGACAAAGAGATCCATCGCAAAGTAGTATTGGAATGGATTTGTCACAAACCCGGTAAAGGTGATTCCAGCATCCTGCGCCATTGCATTGCGAACCTCCGCATCCACAGGATCGCCCTGTTCAAAATCCCCAATCAAGAGCAACCGGGTGAGTGGATTGCGTTTTGCAATGGCGCGATAGGCATGGAATAAATGCTCAATGCCCTTGTCATGGACAAAACGCCCGACAAACCCGAGTAAAAACGCATCCGGTGATATGCCAAGTTGTTTACGGACTTGCAGCCGAAGCACATGCCGGTCTGCATACGCTGCGATCTGCGCAGCGGTCACACCATAATCTGGCCCGTTTCCAACCAAGTGCGCTTTTGAAGGACGGATAAGCCCCAGGTCAACATACCGTCCACGCAACCCGGCACCGAAACAGGTAGCGGACCGAGGGGCGGGATATCCTTCAAACCGCGCTTCTGCAATTCGGCGAGCG